>NZ_CAKAKL010000002.1:560000-880717 GCF_916619195.1 Inquilinus sp. Marseille-Q2685 | reverse complement strand
CGCCATGATCGACGCCTATGCCGCCTATCTGGCGGCACTCCTCGGCACCGACGCAAGGGCCCAGGCCGAGGCCCGCACCGCCGCCCGCGCCGCCCGGGTCAATGCCCAGGCCTCGGTCGAGCGGCTGCGGGTCGAGCCGGCCGATCCCGAGCAGCCGGCCCGGGCCGAGGCGATCTTCGCCAACGCCAACCGCATCCTGCGCGCTGGCATGGCGCTGGAAAGCGCGCTGCACGACCATGGCGCCGCGGCGCTCGCGAAGCATGCCGCGATCGGCTCCTTCGGCCACGCCGTCGCTGCGGCTCTGGGCGAACTGGCCTCCGCGCTGCGCGACCACCGGGCGCCGGCGATCCCCTCCGACCTGCCGGCGCGTCATCGGGCGTTGGCCGAGCTGCTCGACCCGGCCCGCCAGCCGGAAGCGGATCTGCCGGTGATCATGGCGCTGCTCGAGGCGACCGACCGGATGGTCGACGCCGTCGAGGCGCTGGCCGGGGTGATCGGGGCCGGGGCGGTGGCCTAGCGTCCCCGATCTCGGCGACACTGCCGGGCCGGGACTAACCGGCCAGGGACGGAGGAACGCCATGACGGTCAAGGGAAGCTGCCATTGCGGCGCGACGCAGTTCGAGGTGCCCCAGGCGCCGGAGACCGTCACCCGCTGCACCTGCTCCTTCTGCGCCAAGCGCGGTGCCTTGTGGGCCTACTACCCAGCCGCCCAGTTCAAGCTGCTGACGGCGCGCGACCGGGTCTCGACCTATCAGTGGCGCAGCTACACCATCCAGCACCACCACTGCGCCATCTGCGGCTGCGGCACCTATACCGAGACACCGGATTTCAGCACCGGCCGGCCGGATTTCAGCAACCCCAAGATCAGCATCAACGCCCGTCTGCTCGACGATTTCGACCTGGATGCGGTGCCGGTCCAGGTGATCGACGGCAAGAACCTCTGGTAGTCAGCGGCGGCGGGCCGGGGTGCCGCCCTCCAGCAGCCGGACCAGGCGCCGGTTCTGGCGGGAGCGCGCCGCGTCCAGCGGCGAGCCGCCGAACTGGTTCCGCCGCTGCGGGTCGGCGCCGCGATCCAGCAGCAGCTTCACGGCCTCGATGCGGTTCTGCATCACGGCCTCGTGCAGCGGCGTGTTCCCCAGTTCGCCAGATGCGTTCACATCGGCGCCGCCCTCCAGCAGCGCGGTGATCTCGTCGATGCGGCCGCGGTTCGCCGCGACATGGATCGGGGCGTCGCCGAAGACCCCGGCCTGGTTCACGTCGGACAGGTCGATGCCGGCGAAATCCGGCAGGTTCTCGTCCTTGTAACGTCTCAGCACGTCGTCCGCGTTCATCAGCATCGTCTCATGGGTTCAGCGGAGCCGGTCAGGCCGCGTCGCGCCGCAGCGCGGCAGTCTCGACCACGGCGGCAATAGCGTCGAGCAGCGCGGTGTCGTCGCCGGCCATGCCCTCCATCGACGCCATGCGGGCGATCACCGTGGCGGCCACGCTCTCCTCCACCGTGCCCTCGGCATAGGCGTAATAGATCACCGCGCGCTCGCCGTCGCGGTGGCAGCGCCCTTCGATCTGCTGCAGCTGGATGGCGCTATGGCGCATATCGTGCACCACCAGCGACCGGTCGCGCTCGCCGCCCGGCAGCTCGCCGCGATGCAGCGAGATCGATTCCGTCACCGTGAACAGCACGGCGTCCAGCCGGCCGGTCTGGAAGGCGATCCGGACATCCTCGTTGGCATCGGCCGACTGCGTGCCGTTGATCTCGCCGACCGACCAGCCGCGGCCGCGCAGCGTCTCGGCCAGCATGGCGCTGGTCTCCAGGAAAGCGACCGAGACCGCCACCTGCTGCCCGCTGGCCAGCAGGTCCTCGCAGAAATCGGCGGTGCCGGCGATGCGCAGCAGGCTGGCCTTCTGGCGGAAGCGCAGGTCGGCCGCCCAACCGGTGGCGCGGCGGGTGCTGCCGCCCGCCAGGCCCAGCTCGCGCCGGAACTCGCGCCAGGTCGCCTCGTAGAGCCGCCGGGCCGGGGCGTCGAGGGCCGTCGGCGCCAGCTCGCGCTGCACCTCTGGCCAGCCGGCGATGTCCTCCGGCCGGCGGCGCAGCCCGATCGCCCTGGGGCCCCTGTACAGGAGGTCGGCCATCACCCGTCGGTCCTCCGGGTTCGGCTCCCAGCTCCAGTTCTGCCAGCGGCCCTTAGCGCGGCCGATGCGCAGCCGCTTCATCAGGGCCCGGAACCCGTCGAGATCGCCGGTGCCGCCGCCTGTGGCCTCGCCCAGCAGCCGGCCGAGATAGGACAGCTCGTGCGGCGCCTGGCCGGCGGTGGCGCTCATATAGATGGTGAAGGCGGCGGCCGCGGCCATCTGCCGGCAGACCAGCCCCTGCTGCGAGTTCGGGTTGCGGATGCGGTGCGCCTCGTCGATCACCACGATCGGCCAAGTCCGCTTCGGCGTGCCGTGCTTCGCCAGCTCGTTGTTCTTGGCCCGGGTCGATCGCTTGGTGCTGACCGGCGGCGGCGCCAGCAGCGACTTGGTCTTCTCGAAATTGATCAGCGTCACCCGCTTCGCCGCGTTTCCGGAGCGGGCGATGGTCCGGCGCCATTGCGGCACGGCGCCCTTCGGGCAGACCACCAGGACCTCGTCTTCCGGCATCGCCGCGACCGCCAGCCAGGCCGACAGGGTCTTGCCCAGCCCGGTCAGGTCGCCCAGCAGGAAGCCGGGCCGTCCCGCCGCCCGCGCCGCGAGGATGGCGTCGCGGGCCACCAGCTGGTGCGGCCGCGGCACGAAGCGGGGGCCGTCATCGGCGGGGCGGGTCTTGGCGGCCGGATCGATGGTCTCCATCGCCGCCTTCTGGCCCGATCTGCGGCGAAGCGCAATGGCACCGGCTCGCGATTCCCGATCGGCTGCCTGCCAGGACGTCGTTCCAATGTCCAGGTCAATGGTATGATGTTTTTGTTACGACGTTGTTTTTACTTTGTTTTTATGGATGGGCGGGAGCATGGTGCGCCGCGTCATCCCCGAAAACGATCGCTTGCGATCAGAGGTTTCCATGAGGAAGAGCTTATTCTGTGGCGCCGCGCTGGCGGTTCTTGCCGCGACATGCGCGGCCCAAGCCGAGGACGCGAATGTGACCTCGGGCCTGCAGCTCAAGCTTTCGGGCCGCATCGGCTTCCTGGCGGGCGTGCTGTTCAACGACAATCGCAACGGCGACATCGATCGCGACTACGATTTCGAGTCGGGCGCGCGGCTGCAGTTCGACGTCAAGAACGTCACCGATTCGGGCCTGGAATACGGCGCCCGCATCCGCTTCAACAATGTCGACCGCCGCAACGACGTCACCGTCGACCGCACCTATGTCTACCTGAAGGGCGGCTTCGGCACGGTGACCCTCGGCGATGCGCCCTATATCGCGGAGGACTTCCACGTCTACGCGCAGCAGACGCTGGGCTCGAAATTCGGCCTGGACACCGACTGGGGCAACGGCTTCCGCAGCCCGGGCACCTGGATCGGCGGCAGCGACGCGTTCTTCGCGGTGGCGCCATACCAGCAGTTCGGCGGGATCAACACCAAGGACACCAAGGTCAAGTACACCTCGCCGAGCTTCGCGGGCCTGTCCTTCGGCGTCGACTTCACGCCCGTCGTCGGCGGCAACGGCCATGCCGGCAATGGCGGACGCAACGACCTGATCAACGACAGCAGCACTCTCTACGAAAACGTCATCGGCGGCGGCATCGACTACCAGCAGACCTTCGACGGCACCGCGGTCCGCTTCGCCGGCATGGCCTATAACGGCAACGGCGTCAGCGGCAACCACGACCTCGAGGCCTACTACCTGGCCGGCCAGATCGGCTTCGCCAACGGCATCTGGGCCAGCGCCAGCTGGACCCATTTCTCCAGCACCTTCCGGGCCGACAAGGCGATCGACTCGATCGTCGGCGACCTGTCCTACACCACCGGCCCGTGGCTGGCCTCGATCGGCTATGCCTATACGACGGCCGAGAAGAACAACGGGCTGAACTCCAGCTTCACCGACGGCGACGACCTCAAGACCAGCCACAACGTGATCGGCACGCTGGTCTATAATCTCGCGCCGGGCCTCGATGTGTTCAGCGAGCTCCGCTACGAGAAGGACGAATTCCGCCAGGGCTCGGACTTCGAGACCTCGTCCCTCAGCGTCGGCAGCATCCTCAACTTCTGATCCGGACCGGGGCGTGGTCCTGCCGCGCCCCGGCTATTCTCAGGCCAGCTTGATCCCCAGCACATTGGCGCCGGTGTAGAGCCCCAGCAGCACGATGGCGATGCTGCTGATCACCAGCAGCGCGTTGAATGCCGCCCCGCCATACAGGTCGGGATCGGTCTCGGACCGCCGCAGGTACCAGACCGCCACCACCGCGGCGAGCAGGAAGATGCCGGTCGCCACCCCGCCGATCTGGATCATCAGCACCGGCGACTGCACGGTCATGTAGGCCAGCCCCCAGATGATCGGCAGCGCCACGGTGAAGATGCGGATCCAGCGCGTCCGCTGACGCGTGTCGTGCCAGTCCACCGCGCCGATGACGGCGAGCAGGTTGACATACATCCGCGACCAGCTCGGGATCGAGGCCCACAACGTCGAGCCCAGCACCGCGATCGCGCCGATCAGGAACAGGAACCCGGCCCATTCCCCGAGCGTGTCGGTGTACATGCGCGAGACGGTGGTGATCATCTCGTTGCCGGCCGGCACCAGCCCCTGCGGGTTCAGCACCGCTGCGCCCATGATGTAGAAGGCGATGGTCGAGAAGGTGTAGATGCACCAGGACAGGAAGGCGTCCTTGTACATCACGCTGATCCAGCCCCGGGCGCGGCGCTTCCAGGCCTCGCTGCCGTCATTGGGGCCGACCGACCGGGCATAGCCCTTCTCCACGCACCAGTAGGTGTAGAAGGTCAGCTCGTCGGCGCCGACGCCGGTGATGCCGAACATCGCGATCGCCGCGCCCACCGCGCCTGCCGGGATGGTCAGGGCCAGCCCCGTCGCCAGGTCGCCGGCAGCATAGGGGTAGGGCGTGAAGGGCAGGCCCAGCGCGATCACCACCGTGACGAAGGAGAAGACCACGACCAGCAGCACCGCGCCGCGCTCGATCAGGGTGTAGTTGTTGGAATAGAGCAGGGCGATCGAGATGCAGACCAGCAGCGCCGTCCAGATCCCGAGCGACGTGGTGCCGAGCGGGTCGCCGCCCAGCGGCAGCAGGATCGAGAAGGCCAGCGCGGTACCGCCCAGCACGCCGCCGACCTGCAGGATCTTCGACAGCGCCATGATAACCCACAGCAGGTTGACCCAGCCGATGCGCCCGACGGCCGGCGGCACCTTGTTGTAGCCGGTCAGGGCCGGCTGGCCGGTGGATATGGTCCAGCGTGCCAGCTCGACCTGCACGGCCACCTTCACGAAGGTCGAGAAGATCACCATCCACAGCAGGGCGAAGCCCACCTGCGCGCCCAGGGTGGTGGTGGCGACCAGCTCGCCGGACCCGACGATCGAGGCCGACAGGATCAGCCCGGGCCCGAGATGCTTCAGGCTGGCGGCCCAGCCGGTGGGCGGCTCGCGCACGCCTTCCGGCGTGAGGTGATAAGGATCGTCGAAATCTGCGGCTCGCCGTTCAGCGATGTCGGTCATGGCCGTTTCCCCTTCTCAGCTCCGTGCATCCCGCCCGATCGTCGTCGGGCTTGCAGATGCGGCCAGTTGCGACGGGTATCGTCCGACATTTCGGCGCGGACGACGAGCCCAAACCGCACTGGGCTTCTGGGACCGCTATCCTGCCCGCAGGTATTTCGCGCTGCCGTCGTGCTCGAACAGATACAGCAGGGTGCGCAGCGCCTGGCCGCGCGGCCCTTCCAGCTCCGGATCCTTGTTCAGCACCAGGGCGACGTCGTCCCGGGCCACGGCCAGCAGGTCGCCCTGGGATTCGATGTCGGCGACGCGGAATTCCGGCAGGCCGCTCTGCCGCGTGCCCAGCACCTCGCCGGCGCCGCGCAGCCGTAGATCCTCCTCGGCGATGCGGAACCCGTCCTCGGTCTCGCGGATCGTCGCCAGGCGCTGCCGCGCCGTCTCCGACAGCGGCGGAGAGTAGAGCAGGATGCAGCGTGACGCCGCATCGCCACGTCCGACCCGGCCGCGCAGCTGATGCAGCTGGGCCAGGCCGAAACGCTCGGCATGCTCGATGACCATCACTGTCGCCGCCGGCACGTTGACGCCGACCTCGATCACCGTGGTGGCGATCAGCAGGTCGATGCCGCCCTCGGCGAAGCCGGCCATGACAGCATCCTTCTCGGCCGCCTTCATCTTGCCGTGCACGAGGCCGACCTTCTCGCCGAACATGCGGCGCAGGTCGTCGAACCGGTCGGTCGCGGCGGCCAGGTCGCTGGTCTCCGATTCCTCGACCAGCGGGCACACCCAATAGGCCTTGCCCCCGCCGGCGAGATGCCGGCCGATCCCGGCCACCACCTCGTCGATCCGCTCGGCCGAGACGGCACGGGTATCGACCGGGGTGCGGCCCGGCGGCTTCTCGGTCAGCTTCGAGACCTCCATGTCGCCATAGGCGGTCAGCTGCAGCGTGCGCGGGATCGGTGTCGCGGTCATCACCAGCACGTCCACACCCTGGCCCTTGGCCGAAAGCTGCAGCCGCTGATGCACGCCGAAACGATGCTGCTCGTCGATCACGGCCACGGCCAGGTCTGCGAACTCGACGCTCTCCTGGAACAGGGCATGGGTGCCGACGGCGATGCGGATCGACCCGTCGGCGAGCCCGGCCAGGGTCTCCTTCCGCACCTTGCCCTTGTCGCGGCCCGTCAGCAGGCCGGGCTCCAGCCCGACCGGCTGCAGCAGCGCCGCCAGCGTCTCGCGATGCTGCCGCGCCAGGATCTCGGTCGGGGCCAGCAGTGCCGCCTGGCGCCCGTCCTCCACCGCCGCCAGCATCGCCAGGAGGGCGACCACGGTCTTGCCGCTGCCGACATCGCCCTGCAGCAGCCGCAGCATCCGGTTCGGCGCCGCCATGTCGGCATAGATCTCGGCGAGGGCCAGGCGCTGGGCGCTGGTCAGGGCGAAGGGCAGTGCGGCCTCGACCTTTTCGCGCAGCGATCCGTCGCCGGTGGTCGGCCGCCCGGGGCGCTGGCGGGTGGAGCGGCGGAACAGCGCCAGCGCCAGCTGATTGGCCAGCAGCTCGTCATAGGCCAGGCGCTCCCGGGCCGGGGCGACGGGCAGCAGGTCGGCCGCATCCTCCGGCGCATGGGCCCGGCGCAGCGACTCCCGCCATCCGGACCAGCCGCGGCGCTGCAGCCAGGCGGCGTCCTGCCATTCGGGCAGCTCCGGCGCGCGGGCGACGGCATCGGCGATCACCTTGGCGAGGGTGCGCGGCTGCAAGCCGGCGGTCAGCGGGTAGATCGGCTCGACCACCGCGATCGCCTCGCGCTCCTCCAGCGTGCCGACCCGGTCGGGATGCGGCATCTGCAGGTTGCCCTGGAACTGCTCGATCCGGCCCGAGACGATCCGGGTCTGGCCGATCGGGAAGGTCGTCTCCAGCCATTTCGCCTGAGCGTGGAAGAAGACCAGGTCGATCTTCCCGGTCGGATCCGAGGCGCGGACCCGGTGCGGTGCGCGGGCGGACGAGCCCCAGATATGGCCGTCGATCCTGAGGGTCAGGGTGACGATGCTGCCGGTCTGGGCCTCGCGCAGGCTGACCACCCGGCGCCGGTCGATCACGCCCGAAGGCAGGTGCCACAGCAGGTCCAGCGCCTTCGGCCCGGCCAGCCTTTCGATCAGCCGCGCGGTCTTCGGGCCGATGCCGTGCAGGGATTCGATGGCAGCAAAGAGCGGGAAGAGGATTTGCGGACGCAAGGCTCGGGTCTATATGGGGCTCACGTGGACACGCACCTTAAGCTAATGACAAAGCAGATCGATAGCGATGCCGCAGCACCGCTGCGGCGTCGCCTGCGCTTCCGTAGCTGGCACCGCGGCACCCGTGAAGCCGACCTGCTGCTCGGCGGCTTCGCCGATGCCGTGCTGGACCGACTCGATGCGGACCAGCTCGCCCGCTACGGCGACCTCCTGGAGAACAACGACCCCGATCTGTGGGATTGGGTGACGGAACGCGTGCCGGTTCCGGCCGACTCCGACAGCGACGTCATGCGCCTGCTGATCGACTATGCCCGGTCGCGGGGGCGCGCATGAGCGCCCTGGCCGAACCCGTCACCCGCACCGCCGCCCGGCACCGCACCATCGGCGGCGTACCGCAGGGCCAGGATGTGCGGCTGATCGCCGAGCTGGCGCGCAAGGCCGGCGACAAGGGCCTGCTGCACGTCGCCAGCGACGATGCCCGGCTGCCGGCGCTGGAGGCAGCGCTGGCCTTCTTCGCGCCGGACCTGCCGGTCGTGGCGCTGCCGCCCTGGGATTGCCTGCCCTATGACCGCGTCTCGCCGAATCCTGAGACGGTGGCGGAGCGCGTCGATGCGTTGACCCGCCTGCTGCTGCCGCGCGAGCCCGGCCGGCCCTTCGTCGTGCTGACCACGATCGGCGCCGCGATGCAGCGGGTGCCGCCGCGCGACGCCTTCGCCGAAGCCAGCCTGTCGATCGCCCCCGGACAGCGGGTGGACTTGGACGGTCTGCAGGGTTTCCTCGCCCGCAACGGCTATGTCCGCGCCCAGACCGTGCGCGAGCCGGGCGAGTTCGCCATCCGCGGCGGCATCGTCGACCTGTTCCCGCCGGGAACGGAGGAGCCGCTGCGGCTCGACCTGTTCGGCGACGAACTGGAGAAGATCCGCCGTTTCGACCCGATGTCGCAGCGGACGACCGGCGAGGTCGATCGGATCACGCTGAAGCCGATGGGCGAGGTGTTCCTGGATCCTGCCTCGATCGCCCGCTTCCGCAGCGGCTATCGCGAGCTGTTCGGCGCCATCAACGACGACGACCCGCTGTACGAGGCGGTATCGGCCGGGCGCAAGCAGGCCGGGATGGAGCACTGGCTGCCGCTGTTCCACGACCATCTCGACACCGTCTTCGATTACCTGCCCGAGGCATCGGTCACGCTCGACCACCAGCTCGAGCAGGCGCGCGACCAGCGGCTGGCCCAGATCGCCGATTTCTACGAGGCGCGGCTGACCCACCAGGCCGCGCAGAAGAAGGCCAAGACGCCGCCCTACCGCCCGATCCCGCCCGACCGCCTGTATCTCGACGCCACGGAGTGGGATGCCTGCCTGGCGGGCCGGCCGGTGGCCGATTTCTCGCCCTTCGCCCCGCCGGAGGGTGGTACCGACGCCGGCGGCCGCCGCGGCCACGACTTTGCCGAGGCCCGGGCCAATCCGGAGGTCAATCTCTACGCCGCGGTACGCCAGCACATCGGCGAGTTGAAGGCGGCCGGCAAGCGGGTGCTGATCGCCGGCTACACCCAAGGCGCCCGCGACCGGCTGCGCTCGATGCTGTCGGAGCAGGGCCGGGCCGACTTCGCCGTGGCGGAAAACTGGGCCGGGGTGGAGAAGGCCAACCCGGCCAGCGCCGTCATGGTGGTGCTGCCGCTGGAGCACGGCTTCGCCGCGCCGGACCTCGCCGTCGTCACCGAGCAGGACATCCTTGGCGACCGGCTGACCCGGCCGCAGAAGAAGCGCCGCAAATCCGAGCAGTTCATCGCCGAGGTCTCGGCCCTGGCGGCGGGCGACATCGTGGTCCACCAGGACCACGGCATCGGCCGCTACGAGGGGCTGGAGACGCTGACCGTCGGCGGCGCGGCGCATGACTGCCTGCGCATCGTGTACGAGGGCGGCGACAAGCTGTTCGTGCCGGTCGAGAACATCGAGGTGCTGTCGCGCTACGGCTCCGGCGACATGGCCGTGCAGCTGGACAAGCTGGGCGGCGCCGGCTGGCAGGCGCGCAAGGCCCGGGTCAAGAAGCGGCTGAAGGACATGGCGGAGGAGCTGATGCGGATCGCCGCCGCCCGCGCCCTGCGCACCACCGCGTCGCTGCCGCCGCCCGAAGGGCTGTACGAGGAGTTCGCGGCCCGCTTCCCCTATGCCGAGACCGAGGACCAGCAGCGCGCCATCGACGAGGTGTTGGACGACCTGCAGGCGGGCCGGCCGATGGACCGTCTGGTCTGCGGCGATGTCGGCTTCGGCAAGACCGAGGTGGCGCTGCGCGCCGCCTTCGCCGCCGCCGCCAACGGCGTGCAGGTGGCAGTGGTGGTGCCGACCACCCTGCTGGCCCGCCAGCACTTCCGCACCTTCTCCGAGCGCTTCAAGGGCCTGCCGCTGCGCGTCGCCCAGCTGTCGCGCATGGTCACGCCGAAGGAGGCCAAGCTGGTGCGGGACGAGCTGGCGGCCGGCACGATGGACATCGTCGTCGGCACTCACGCCATCCTGTCGAAGCAGGTGTCGTTCAAGAATCTCGGCCTCGTCATCGTCGACGAGGAGCAGCATTTCGGCGTCAAGCAGAAGGAGAAGCTGAAGGCGCTGCGCGAGGACGTGCACGTGCTGACGCTGACGGCGACGCCGATCCCGCGCACGCTGCAGATGTCGCTGTCCGGCGTGCGCGAGCTGTCGCTGATCACCACCCCGCCGATCGACCGGCTGGCGGTGCGCACCTTCGTCCTGCCCTTCGACCCGGTGATCATCCGCGAGGCGGTGATGCGCGAGCATTTCCGCGGCGGCCAGACCTATTATGTCTGCCCGCGGATCGAGGATCTGGCCGAGGTACACCAGACGCTGCAGGAGCTGGTGCCGGAGGTGAAGATCGCCGTCGCCCACGGCCAGATGCCGGCGACCCAGCTCGAGGAGGTGATGAGCGCCTTCTACGACGGGCAGTTCGACGTGCTGCTGGCCACCGCGATCGTCGAATCCGGCCTCGACGTGCCGTCGGCCAACACCATGGTGATCCACCGCGCCGACCTGTTCGGCCTGGCCCAGCTGTATCAGCTGCGCGGCCGCATCGGCCGGTCGAAGCTGCGCGGCTACGCCTATCTGACCTATGCGCCGCGCAAGGCGCTGAGCAAGACGGCGCAGCAGCGGCTGCATGTGATCGAGACGCTGGACACGCTGGGCGCCGGCTTCACCCTGGCCAGCCACGACATGGACATCCGCGGCGCCGGCAACCTGCTGGGCGAGGAGCAGTCGGGCCATATCCGCGAGGTCGGGGCTGAGCTGTACCAGCAGATGCTGGAGGAGGCGGTTCAGGCCGCCCGCGCCGGCGTCGGCAGCGGCGAGGAGGCGGCGGAGAGCTGGACGCCGCAGATCAATCTCGGCGTGCCGGTGCTGATCCCGGAGACCTATGTCGCCGATCTGCAGATCCGCCTCGACCTGTATCGCCGGATCTCGGCGCTGGAGGGCCAGGCCGAGCTGGATGGCTTCGCGGCCGAGCTGATCGACCGCTTCGGCGCGCTGCCGGAAGAGGTCGAGAATCTGCTGGAGCTGGTGGCGATCAAGCGGCTGTGCCGCACCGCCGGGGTCGAGCGGCTGGATGCCGGACCAAAGGGCGCGGTGATCGGCTTCCGCGACAACCAGTTCGCCCGGCCGGACAAGCTGATCGGCTTCATCCAGAAGATGGCGGGGGCGATCAAGGTGCGGCCGGACCAGAAGCTCGTCTATGCCCGCGGCTGGGAGACGCCGCAGGACCGGGTCAGCGGGGCCCGCAAGCTGGTGCAGCGCCTGGCCGATCTGGCGGGGTAGGAGATCGGTTGGCAATCATTGCCAATATCGCTTATTCTCGTCGGAAGAGGAATCCCGACATGCCCACGCGAAACATCAATCTGACCGACCATCTGGACGATTTCGTGGAAGAGCGTGTGGCTTCCGGTGCCTACCAGAATGCCAGTGAAGTCGTGCGCGAAGGGCTGCGTCTCCTGGAGCAGAGAGACCAGGAGAATACGCTTCGTCTCCGACGGCTGCGCGAGGCTGCGGAGGTCGGCTTTGCTGATATTGACGCAGGCCGATATCGCGACGTCTCTCCCGATGAGTTGGAGGACTTCGTCGCGGAAGTCGGTCGACGCGCCAGCGCGACGTTGCGAAGCGCCGGGTAAGGCCGGTTGCGCCGCTATCGTCTTTCGGCGACGGCAGAACGCGAGCTTGGCGAAATCCTCGCTCGTACGGAGCTTCAGTTCGGCGCGACGGCTCGCCTTCGATATCAGGCGCTCATCGTTGCGGCGCTGGGCGACATCGCGGCCGATCCCGATTGCCGAGGCACCAGACCACGGCCTGATATCGGGGATGGCGTCCGGATCTATCATCTCCGGCACAGCCGCGAACGCACCCGCTCGAAGCGTGGGGTGGTTCGCGCCCCAAGACACTTCCTTCTCTACAAGATCAAGGCGGACCTGATCGTCGTGGGGCGCATCCTGCACGAGGCGATGGACCTCGATCGACACGTCTCCGCGGAAGATTCGGCCCTTTGGTGACCGGCTACGCCCGCTCCGACAGCGGGGCGGAGACGGCGTGCTCGCGGGCGAGGTCGAGCAGCGGCAGGAAGGCGCTCGGCTCCTGCGCGCCGGAGACGGCGTAGCGGCCGTCGAAGACGAAGCAGGGCACCGCCTGGATGCCGAGCTGCCGGGCGCGCAGGTCGGCCGCCTGGATCTCGGCCACGCCGATCTCGCTGGCCAGGACGCCCGTCACGCGCTTGCGGTCGAGACCGAGCTCCTCCGCGATCTCGACCAGGATCTCGCGGTTGCCGACGTCCAGGCCGCGCACGAAATAGGCGGCGAACAGCGCGTCGACCATGCGGTCGGCTTCGCCCAGCCCGCCGGCGTGGCGGATCAGCCGATGCGCCTCGACGGTGTTCGGGGTGCGGCGGATCACGCTCTGGTTCAGCGGCAGGCCTTCCTTGCCGGCGGCCTCGGCGACCACGGCGTTGATCTGTCGCATCCGCTCGCGCCCGCCGAACTTGGCGATCATGTAGCTCTGCCGGTCGACGCCCTGCTTCGGCATCTCCGGGTTGAGCTGGAAGGGCTGCCAGCGGATCTCCAGCCCCGGCAGCGGCCGCATCGTCAGGGCGCGCTGCAGCCGGTGCTTGCCGATGTAGCACCAGGGGCAGACCACGTCGAAGAAGATGTCGATCCGCATTCACCCAGTATCCCGCGGTGGGCGGCGTTTGGGAATGGGATCGGCTTCCTGCGCTATCGCGGCGTCGTCGCGGTCGGTGATCTCCCCGGCCAGGAGGCCGACCGCCAGCGTGTTGCGCTCGGCCTCCTGCGCCTCATGGGCGGCTCTGGCTCGGCGGTCGCGCCGCCGCCGGGCCGCCTTCACCGCCCGCTCGACCCGCTCCGGATCACGCCGCCCGCCGCGGCGGTTGCGCCCGTTCGGCATCGCCCTCAGGACCGCTTCGGCGTCGGCTTGGCGGCGCCGACCCTGGTCTTCAGGATCTGCCGTGCGGCGCGGTATTCGGTGCGGAAGCGCAACAACTGGCCGCAGAGGAAGGCGATGCGTCGCTTCAACTGCTGCTCCGGTGCCGTCTCGCCGCCCAGGATCCGGCCGTCGGCGGCGGTGACGAAATCGCGGATCGCCGCCTCGACCCCGGATGGCTCCAGGTTGTGCGCCAGCCGGTTGCGCAGGCGGTTCAGCTTCTCCGCCGCATCCAGTATGCCGTCCAGCGCTTCGTTCTTGATCAGGGCGCGCGCGAACTGCGTCTTGGTGAAGAAGTTGATCTGCAGCCCTTCCAGCGCCTCCGGGTTGGGCAGCATCTCCTGCAGCAGGTTGTTGATCTCCTCTTCCAGCAGGAGGTGGCCCTTGAGGATGATCAGGGTGGCGTCATCCGTCCGCGGGAAATGGCGGAGGAAGGTGACGAGGGAGTCCTGGATATCCATGGCAACCGCGCGGCCGGAAGGAGCGGCATCATCCGGAGCGCGCGCGCGGGTGTCCAGCGCGACGATGCCGCTGGTCCGCGCCGGCGTGTCGCCGCCTTCGCAGTCGGGGTCGGTTCCAGGCTAGCGGCGGGGGGCGGCTTCCCGGTTAATGCGAGCCGTGGCTCACCAGGAATGCAGCCGGCGATCGAGGGCTCCCATGGCGGATGACGATATCGACCTGAACGCGCTGAACGACGAGGAACTCGTCGAGCAGATGTGGGATGACCTCTATGACGGCCTCGCCGACGAGATCGTCGAGGGCGTCAACATCCTGCTCGAGCGCAAATGGACGCCTTACGACGTGCTGACCAAGGCGCTGGTCGAGGGCATGCGCATCGTCGGCATCGACTTCCGCGACGGCATCCTGTTCGTGCCGGAGGTGCTGCTGGCCGCCAACGCGATGAAGCGGGGCATGGGCGTGCTGCGGCCGCTGCTGGCCGAGACCGGCGCGCCGAAGGTCGGCAAGATGGTGATCGGCACGGTCAAGGGCGACATCCACGACATCGGCAAGAACCTGGTGTCGATGATGATGGAGGGCGCCGGCTTCGAAGTCATCGACCTCGGCATCAACAACCCGGTCGAGAACTACCTGAAGGCGATCGAGGAGCACCAGCCCGACATCGTCGGCATGTCGGCGCTGCTGACGACGACGATGCCCTATATGAAGGTGGTGATCGACACGTTGAAGGAGCAGGGGATCCGCGACGACTACGTTGTGCTCGTCGGCGGTGCGCCCCTGAACGAGGAATTCGCACGGGAAATCGGCGCCGACGCCTATTGCCGCGACGCGGCGGTGGCGGTGGAGACGGCCAAGGACTTCATGCGGCGCAAGCACAACCAGGCGAAGAGCGCGACGGCCTGAGGCCCGAGCGGTTCGGCCCGGATCGCTTCGGAACAGCCGGGGTCGCCCCTGGCCCCGACCGGACGCTGCTGATCGCCTGTGGGGCGCTGGCGCGTGAGACGCTGGCCGTGATCCGCGCCAACGGCATCGCGGATCGCGTCGCCGTCACCTGCCTGCCCGCCATCCTGCACAACCGGCCGGAGCGCATCGCCGACCGGCTGCGCCGGCGCATCCGCACCGCCCGGGCGCTGGGCTGGACCCGCATCCGCATCGCCTACGCCGATTGCGGCAGCGGCGGCGCCATCGACCGGGTGGCGGCGGAGGAGGGGGCCGAGCGTATCGGCGGCCCGCACTGCTATGCCTTTTTCGCCGGGGCGGCCGATTTCGACCGGCTGATGGAGGAGGAGCCGGGCAGCTTCTTCCTGACCGATTCCCTCGTCCGCCACTTCCAGGTGCTGATCGTCGAGGGCATGGGGTTGGACCGCCATCCGGAGCTGCTGCCGATGATCTTCGGCAACTACCGCCGCTTGGTCTATCTGGCCCAGACCGAGGATCCGGCGCTGCAGGCACAGGCCAAAGCCGCGGCGGCGCGGCTGGGGCTGGCCTATGAGCATCGGTTCACGGGCTATGGCGAGTTCGCGCAGTTCGTGACGTCGTCGGGTTGAAGGCGCGCTTGGTCCCCTCTCAGGGGCGCGATGTCTGCATAGTTCGCAGATCGATGACCTGACCCGAATAAGTTCCCGGAGGTGTCGTTCCGATCTTTCTCAGGAGTCTCGTGTCGGCCGTTACGAGAGGGCGACCGGAGCGCTCTGACAAGGAGAGATAGAGACAGTCATAGGCCGGATGATCCAAAGCGACCGCCAAGCTTGTGGCAGCTTCCATCAGTCCCCGCGCCGGAACCAGTTCGATATCGGCCCGATCAAGCAGGCGGGCTGCGAACGCGGCTTGATCGCCGGTCAACTCATTCCGCCGGACCTTCTTCCAGAGGATGTTGGCGCACTCGGCGACCAAAAGGTCAGGGGCCGAAAGGCGATGTTGCCGCAAGGCGAGAGCTGGGATCGTTTCCGGTTCGCCGACCACCCATTTGATGACGACGCTGGCGTCGACGACGTAGTCGCTCACCGTTCGTCGCGGCCTTCGCGTTGAAGCTCTTCGGCCGGGGTGTGATGCCGCCCCGCTGTCAAAGCCCGGAACTGGGCGGCCAGATCCTCGAAGTTGGGCTCCTCCTCCGTAGCCAAGGCCTGACGTAGAATCTCCCGCAACTCGGCTTCCGCCGAGCGCCCATGACGGCCGGCCCGCCGCTTCAGTCGTGCGATGAGGGCGTCGTCCACATTCCGGATGCTCAGATTGCCGGGCATCTTCGCCTCATTGACTGCATTGCAGGCAATGATGGCATCTTCGTTGGTCGATTGCAATTCGATCGAGCTCGCGCGCAGATCGCATCCCGCTCCGCATCCGTCGGAAATGGAACGGAGCCTGGCCGCCTTGTCAGATCAAAATCGAACCCGTGTCCCAGGCCGGGGCATTGCTAACGTCCTCGCGACATTCGACAGGTTCTTCTATGCCGCAGCTCATCATCGTCTCCTGGCGCGACATCCCGAGCCAGGTCACCGCCAAGGCCGGCCGGCGCGACCAGGCCAAGGTGCTGCTGTCGCAGCGCTTCCAGGATGCGATAGACCGCGCCGCCATGCGCGGCAAGGCGCGTGATGCCGACAGCTATCTCGAGGAATGGAAGAAGTCGGAGCCGGTCGAGTGCGGCGACGACCTGCAGGCCGAGGCCGAGGCCGCGGCGGCGCGGATCGAGGCGGAATACGACGACGCCCGGCTGCGGGCGCTGGTCGAATCCGGCGGGATCGCGCCCTGACGCGCCTGCGGCAGGCGATGCCGCTGCAAGACGATCCCGACAGGAGCGTTCCTCCTAGCCTCGATCCCAGGAAACCCCAGCATCCGAAGGCGCACAGGGCATGACGGACACAGTGGTGAGCTCGGCGACCAGGGAGATCGCCATCGGTTTCGAGCGGCCCTTCGTCATCATCGGCGAACGCATCAACCCGACCGGCCGCAAGCTGCTGGCCGAGGAGATGAAGAACGGCGACTACAGCCGGGTCCAGTCCGACGCGCTGGCCCAGGTCGAGGCCGGGGCCCAGATGCTGGACGTCAATGCCGGCATCCCGCTGGCCGACGAGCCACGCATCCTGGCCGAATGCATCCAGCTGGTGCAGTCGATCACCGACGTGCCGCTGTCGATCGACAGCTCCATCGTCGCGGCGCTGGAGGCCGGGCTTGCCGTCTACAAGGGCAAGGCTCTGGTCAATTCGGTGACCGGCGAGGAGGAGCGGCTGGAGGCCGTGCTGCCGCTGGTGAAGAAGTACGGCGCCGCGGTCGTCGCCATCTCCAACGATGAGACCGGCATCTCCGAGGACCCGGATGTCCGCTTCGCCGTCGCCAAGAAGATCGTCGAGCGGGCGCGCGACCACGGCATCTCCTATGCCGACATCGTGGTCGACCCGCTGGTGATGCCGGTCGGCGCTATCAACACCGCCGGGCGCCAGGTCTTCGCCTTGGTCCGCCGCCTGCGCGAGGAACTGAAGGTCAACACCACCTGCGGTGCGTCCAATGTCAGCTTCGGCATGCCGAACCGGCACGGGCTGAACGCCGCCTTCCTGCCCATGGCGATCGGCGCCGGCATGACCTCGGCGATCACCAATCCCCTGCATGCCGAGAGCCTGCAGGCGGTGCTCGGCGCCGACGTGATGATGGGCCATGATCCGCATTGCGCCCGCTGGATCCGCAAGTTCCGCGAGCCGGCGGCCGAGGGCGCCGAGGCGGCGGCCGGGGCGCGCGGCGGCCGCGAAGGACGCCGGCGCCGGGCGGTGGCGGCGCAGTAGATAAGACGGCGCGGCGCCTCGGCCGGGGCCGTCGCGAGGGTGACGGGTTGGCGATGAACATGATCGATCCCGGGCAGCCGCCCGGCCCAGGGGCGTCAGGCTCGGCGACGCAGACGGCGCTGGTCGTCTTCACGCCGTCCGGCCGGCGCGGCCGCTTCCCGCTGGGCACTCCGCTGCTGCAGGCGGCGCGGTCGCTCGGCGTCGACGTCGACAGCGTCTGCGGCGGCCGGTCGATCTGCGGCCGCTGCCAGGTCGAGATCGGCGACGGCCAGTTCGCCAAGCACGGCATCGAATCCCGGCTCGGCCATGCCTCGGCGGTCGGGGCGGCGGAGCTGCGCTACGCCGAGAAGCGCAGCCTGCAGCCGGGGCGCCGCCTGTCCTGCCAGGCGCTGATCCAGGGCGACCTCGTCGTCGACGTCCCGCCCGAGAGCCAGGTGCACAAGCAGGTCGTCCGCAAGGATGCCGAGCACCGGGTCATCGAGGTCGACCCGCCGGTCAAGCTCTACTATGTCGAGGTGCGCGAGCCCGACATGCACGACCCCTCCGGCGACCTGCGCCGGCTGGAGGAGGCGCTGGCCGAGCAATGGGGCATCACCGGGCTCGACTGCGACCTGCGGGTGGTGCAGCGGCTGCAGAAGGCGCTCAGGGCCCAGAGCGAGCAGGGCGGCGGCTGGACCTGCACGGTGGCGGTGCGCGAGCAGCGGGTGAAGCGCCTGCTGGCGGTCTGGCCCGGCTTCCGCGACAAGATCTACGGCCTGGCCTACGACGTCGGCTCCACCACCATCGCCTGCCATCTCTGCGACATCGAGACCGGCGAGGTCGTCGCCTCCGGCGGCGCCATGAACCCGCAGATCCGCTTCGGCGAGGATCTGATGAGCCGGGTCAGCTACATCATGATGAACCCCGGCGGCGACAGGGCGCTGACCGAGGCGGTGCGCGGCGCGCTGAACGAGCTGGCCGGCCGGGTCACCGCCCAGGCGGGGCTGGAGGTCGAGGATGTGCTGGAGGTGACGCTGGTCGGCAATCCGATCATGCATCACCTGGTGCTGGGCATCGACCCGATCGAGCTTGGCGGCGCGCCCTTCGCGCTGGCCACCGACCAGGCGATCAACATCTGGGCGACCGAGATCGAGCTGAAGGTCCATCCCAACGCCCGGGTCTATGCGCTGCCCTGCATCGCCGGCCATGTCGGCGCCGACACCGCGGCCGTGATCCTGTCGGAAGAGCCGCACAAATCGGATGACCTGCGGTTGATCGTCGATGTCGGCACCAATGCCGAGATCGTGCTGGGCAACAAGGACCGGCTGCTGGCCTGCTCCAGCCCCACCGGCCCGGCCTTCGAGGGCGCGCAGATCTCTTCGGGCCAGCGCGCCGCGCCGGGGGCGATCGAGCGGGTGCGGATCGACCGCGACACGCTGGAGCCGCGCTTCCGCGTCATCGGCAGCGACCTGTGGTCGGACGAGGAGGGCTTCGCCCAGAAGGTCCGGCGCACCGGCGTCACCGGCATCTGCGGCTCCGGCATCATCGAGGTGCTGGCCGAGATGTTCCTGGCCGGCATCATCACCCAGGACGGGGTGATCGACGGCGGCATGGCGGCGCGCAGCGACCGCATCGTCGCCGACGGCCGCACCTTCAGCTATGTCCTGCACCGCGACGGCGAGCGCGAGCTGCGCGTCACCCAGAACGACGTCCGCGCCATCCAGCTGGCCAAGGCCGCCCTCTATGCCGGCGTCCGCCTGCTGATGGACAAGCTGGGCGTCGACCATGTCGACCGCATCACCCTGGCCGGCGCCTTCGGCAGCCATATCGACGTTAAATACGCCATGGTGCTGGGGCTGATCCCGGATTGCGACCTGACCAAGGTCGTGGCCGGCGGCAACGCCGCGGGCACCGGCGCCCGCATCGCGCTGGTCAACCGCTCGGCCCGTGCCGAGATCGAGCAGGTGGTGCGCCGGGTCGAGAAGATCGAGACCGCGGTCGAGCCGATGTTCCAGCAGCATTTCGTCGAGGCGATGGCCCTGCCGCACAAGACGGCCTCCTTCCCGAACCTCGCCGCCGCGGTCGACCTGCCGGCCCCGAAGATGGTCGAGGGCGGTGACGGGGAAGGGCGACGCCGGCGCCGCCGCGGCTGATCTACGAGCTCCGTCGGCCGATCCGGGCCAGCAGCACGACCGGCAGGATCCCGACCAGGACGATGGCCAGGGCGGCGATCGCCGCCTCCTCATAGGTGCCGCGCGCCGCCTCGCCATAGAGATGCGTCGCCAGCGTCTCGACATTGAGGGGACGCAGCAGCAGGGTCGCCGGCAGCTCCTTCATGCAGTCCACGAACACCAGGAGGCCGGCCGCCGCCAGCGCGGCCTTGGACAGCGGCAGGTGCACGTGGCGGAAGGTGCCGGTCACGGTCTGGCCCAGGCTGCGCGCCGCTTGGTCGAAGGAGCGCGGGATGCGGCTGAACCCGGCCTCGACCGCGCCGGTGGAGATCGCCAGGAAACGCGCCACATAGGCATAGACCAGGGCCGCTCCGGACCCGATCAGCAGCAGCCCGGTGGAGACGCCGAGCCAGGCGCTCGCGGCCCGGTCGATCACCTGATCGAGGGCGGCGACCGGGACCAGGATGCCGATCGCGATCACCGTTCCCGGCATGGCGTAGCCCAGGGTGGCGAGGCGCTGGAGCGCCGCCGAGACGCGGCCCGGCCGCGACCGGGCGGTATAGGCGACGATCACGCCGGACAGCAGCACGGCGATGGTCGCGATCGCCGACAGAGCCACGGTGTTGGCCGCCTCGGACAGCAGCCGGTCGGAGACGCCGTTGAAGCGGAACCGCTTCCACGCCTCGACCGCGAGATAGAGGGCCGGGGCGGCGAAGCCGATCAGGACCGGAACCAGGCCGAGGACCATGGCTGCCAGGCCGGGGAGGGGGGGCAGCCGGTGCGGCGCGAAGCTGCGCGTGCGCTGCGCCGCGGTCCAGTAGCGCTGCCGGCGGCGGGCCCAGCGCTCGAGCACCACCAGGGCGATCACCAGCGCCAGCATCGCCAGCGCGATCTGCGCCGCGCCGGGCAGGTCCGAGCGCGTCACCCAGGTGGTGTAGACCGAGATGGTCAGCGACCGCACGCCGAGGAACTCCGACGCGCCGACATCGTTCAGCGCCTCCATCAGCGCCAGGCTGACGCCGACCGCGATGGCCGGCCGCGCCAGCGGCAGCGCCACCCGCCGGAACACCTGGCCGCGCCGGGTGCCGAGCGTGCGCGAAACCTCGACCAGGTTGGCCGCCTGGGTCAGGAACATCGCCCGGGTGGTGATGTAGACATAGGGGTACAGCACGAAGCCCAGCAGCATGATGCAGCCGGCCATCGACCGGATGTCGGGCAGCCGGAACTCGCGCGGGCTGGAATAGCCCAAGAGATCGCGGATCGCGCCCTGCACCACCCCCAGCGGGTGCAGGATGTCGAGATAGGCGTAGGCGATGATGTAGGTCGGCACCGCCAGCGGCAGCAGCAGCGCCCATTCCAGCTGTCGCCGGCCCGGGAAGTCGTAGGCCGTCACCAGCCAAGCCGTCGAGGTGCCGATCACGGTGACCAGCACGCCGACCCCCAGCAGCAGCGTCACCGTCTGGCCCAGGGCCGGCGGCAGCACATAGGCGAGGAGATGCGGCCACAGCCCGCCCGACCCCTGCAGCGCCTCCCAGGCCAGGGCGAGCACCGGCAGAGCCACCAGCCCGCCGATGACCGCTGCGGCCGAAAGCCAGCGCCGTCCGGGCTGGCGCCTGGCGACGGTCAGGGCAGGGGGCGGATGCAGAGCGACTTGCGCCATCGTCGGAAAAAGGCCGGGCGTGGGGAGAACCACGCCCGGATCCCTGATCAGCCGTCGAAACCGACCTTCTCGGCCAGCTCGCTCGCCTGCTTGCGGTGCTTGACGATCTCCGTCAGCGGCACGGAATCGACCTTCAACTCGCCGAAGGAGGCGATGATCGGGTCGGCCTGGGCGCCGGCCTTCACCGGATACTCGAAATTGGCCTCGGCATAGATCTTCTGGGCCTCGTCCGACACCAGGTACTCCAGCAGCTTCACCGCCTCGGCCTTGTTCGGCGAATGCTTGGCCAGGGCCGCGCCGCTGACATTCACCTGGGTGCCGCCGTCCTTGAAGGTCGGCAGGATCACCTTGATCGCGTTGCCCCAGGCCACCTGCTCCTCGCCGCCCTTGCCGGAGCGCATCAGCCCGACATAGTAAGAATTGGCGATGCCGATGTCGCAGATGCCGCCGAGGATGTCCTTGGCCACGTCGCGGTCGCCGCCGCCGGCCTTGCGCGCCAGGTTGGCCTTGAGGCCGGTCAGCCAGGCCTCGGTCTTCTCGGCGCCGTAATGCGCGATGTAGTCGGCGAACAGCGCCGTGTTGTAGGGATGCTGGCCGGAGCGGATGCAGACCTTGCCCTTCCACTTCGGGTCGGCCAGATCCTCATAGTTGAAGGCGGTCAGGTCGAGGGCCTTGTCGGCATAGAGAACGCGGGCGCGGACCGACAGCGAAACCCAGTGATTGTTCGGATCGCGCAGCTGGGCGGGAACCGCAGCGGTCAGGACGCTGGATTCGATCGGCTGGGTGACGCCCTTGTCCACCAGATCGGCCAGGTTGCCGGCATCGACCGCCATCAGCAGGTCGGCGGGCGAGCTCTGCCCCTCGGCGGCGACCCGCTCGGCCAGCCCGTCCTTCAGGAACACGGTGTTCACCTTGACGCCGCTCTTGGCGGTGTAGGCGTCGAGCAGTGGCTGGATCAGCCCCGGCTCCCGCGTCGTGTAGATGTTGATGTCGGCCGCGGCGGTGCCGGCGGTGCCGAGGATGGCGATGCCCGCCAGAAGCGCGAGCCGGAATACGGAAACGTCCCTCATCGTGCGACTCCCCCTGTAATCGTCCGGCCGGATTGGCGATCTGCGACCAAGACGCATTTGCCCCACAAGTGTGCGACCAAGACGCATTTGCTGCAGCATAGATGAATTCGCGCCGTCAAGCCGCTTGGTTACGTCGTGGCATTCGGTCTCACTCGGCGGCGAACACCAGGACGCTGCCCGGATCGATGGCCACCGTGATCGGCTCGCCCGGCCGGACGTTGATCCGGCTGGTGGTCCGCAGACGCAGGAGGTCCGGAACGCCCTCCACCCGGATCGACAGCTGCTCGATCTCTCCCAGGAACGAGATGCTTGCGATGCGTCCGGACGGGCCGTCGCCCGGCTGCGCCAGGGACAGGCCCTGCGGCCGGATGCAGGCCACGGCCGCGCTGCCCTCCGGCAGGTCGAATGGCCCAGGAAAGCTGCCCAGCGGCGTCTCCACCCGGCCGCCGCGGACGGTGCCGGCGATCCGGTTGAGGGAGCACAGGAACTCGGCAGCGTAGAGCGAGTTGGGATGGTCGTATATCTCGTAGCCGGTGCCGACCTGGACGATGCGGCCCTTCTGCATCAGCACCACCCGGTCGCCGGCCGACAGCGCCTCCTCGGGGTCGTGCGTGACCATGATCGCCGTCGTGCCGAGGGCCCGCAGCGTCGCGATGGTCTCCTCCCGCACCTGTTCGCGCAGACCGCGGTCGAGGTTGGAGAAGGGCTCGTCCATCAGCAGGATGACCGGCTTCGGTGCCAGCGCGCGCGCCAGGGCCACGCGCTGCTGCTCGCCGCCCGACAGCGTATGCGGATAGCGGCCGGCCAACGCCGTGATGCCGATGCGGCCGATCACCTCCGCCGCCCGGGCGCGTGCCGCCTCCCGCGGCAGCCGCTTCAGGCCGAACGCCACGTTCTCCTCGACCGTCAGATGCGGGAACAGCGCGTAGTCCTGGAACATGAAGCCGATATTGCGGTCCTCGGGCTCGACGAAACCGCCCGGGCCGGCGATTTCCGCGCCGTCCAGCAGGATCCGCCCACTGTCGGGGGCGTCGACCCCGGCGATGATGCGCAGCAGCGAGGACTTGCCGCAGCCCGACCGGCCGACCAGGCAGACGATCTCCCCAGGCGCGATCGACAGCGACACGTCGTCCAGCGCCCGGACGGTGCCGAAGCTCCGGCAGATGCGCTCCAGCGTCAGCATTCCGTCCGCACTCTCGATCCTGCCCTGAACACCAGCTCCGCCCTGCTTAGAGCAGACCCGACGCCGATCCAACCGCGATCCGCCGGTGCGGTCCGTATTGGCGCGGCCGGCGCGGTTTGCTATTGCCACGCTTCTGCCGCATTCGGTGTCGCGGCGATGTGGATAAGAGAGCGGCCATGTTTCCCGAACGGCTTACCGAGGGCTATCGCGCCTTTCTCAGCGGCCGGTTCGCTGCCGAGCGCAGCCGGTACGAGATGCTGGCGGAGAAGGGCCAGCGGCCGGAGATCATGATCGTCGGCTGCGTCGATTCGCGGGTCTCGCCCGAGGTCATCTTCGACGCCGCGCCGGGCGAGCTGCTGGTGGTGCGCAACGTCGCCAACCTGGTGCCGCCCTACGAGCCGGACCGCGAAACCCAGCACGGCACCAGCGCCGCGCTGGAATTCGGCGTGCAGGCGCTGCGGGTGAAGCACATCGTGGTGCTGGGCCACGCCTATTGCGGCGGCATTCGCGCCTTCGCCGATGAGCAGGAGCCGCTGTCGCCGGGCGATTTCATCGGCCGCTGGATGTCGCAGATCGCCCCGGCGGCGGAGAGCCTCGGCCCCCGCAAGCCGGAGGATGGCGACGACTATCTGCGCCGGCTTGAATTCGCCTCGGTCGAGCTGAGCCTGAGGAACCTGATGACCTTTCCCTGCGTCTCGACGCTGGTCGAGCGCGGCAAGCTGAAGCTGCACGGCGCCTATTTCGGCGTCGCCTCCGGCCGCCTGTTGGTGCGTGATCCGGAGACCGGCGAATTCGAACCGGTGGCGGATGAAGGGCGCGGCGGGCTGTCTGCGATCCGCTGTCCCTGATCCCTACCGGGCCGTGGCGGCCCGCTGGCTCAGCCAGAGGCTGATGATCGCCACGACGAAGCCGCCGAGCTGCAGCGGCGTCAGGCTCTGGTCGAGGAGGAGCCAGCCCACCCAGGTCGCGACCAGGGGGCTGAGCAACCCGAGCGACGCGACGGCGCTCGGCTCGATCCGCGCCAATCCCCGGAACCAGAGGATGTAGGTGAGCGCACCGCCGATCAGGCTGATCCAGGCGAAGCCGACCAGGTTGGCCGCGGTCGGGATCGGCAGGGCCGGTTCCAGCAGCAGCGCCGCCGGAACCAGCAGCAGGCCTCCGGCCGTAAGCTGCCACGCAGCGAAGGTCAGGGAGGACACGGGCGGCTGCCAGCGTCGCGAGAGGACGGTGCCGCAAGCCAGGGAAACGATACCGGCAAGGCCGGCGGCGATCCCCACGGGATCGAGCGCCGCCTGCGGCGTCAGCACGACCAGCGCGATGCCCGCCACGCCGCCGATGCCGGCCAGGACAGCGAGCGGCCGCACCGGCCGGCCCAGCACCAGGCGGGCCAGCGCGATCACGATCAGGGGCTGGACCGCGCCGAGCGTCGCGGCGACCCCGCCCGGCAGGCGATAGGCCGAGACGAACAGCAGCGCGAAGAAGATCGAGAAGTTCAGCGCGCCGAGCACGAATATCCGGGCCCACCAGATGCCTGCGGGCAGAGTCCGGACCAGGGCCAGGAGCAGCAGCCCGGCCGGCAGGGCGCGCAGCATCGCGACGGTCAGCGGATAGCCCTGCGGCAGGAAGGCGGTGACGGCGTAGTAGGTGGTGCCCCAGACGGCCGGAGCGACGGCGGTGGTCAGGATCGCCGCCATCTGGCTGGCATTCGCCGTCGCATCCTTGTGGGCAATGGAGATCGTCACGGCGGGCCTCACGCGAATCCGAGGCCTCCGCCTCTTGGCCCATAACGTATTATCTTCACCCTCGCGAGATAATGATCGGTCTGGTGACGACACTTACGACCAGCGGTGAACAATATGGACCATATGGTCGCGCTGAAGGTGTTCCGGACGGTGGTGGAGCAGGGCAGCTTCGCGAATGCCGGCAAGGTGCTCCAGCTCTCCCCGGCCGCGATCAGCAAGAACATCGGCGAGCTGGAACGGCACGTCCAGGCGCGGCTGCTGAACCGGACCACCCGCCGGATGAGCCTGACCGAGGCGGGGTCGATCTACTACCAGCAGGTCCGCCGCATCCTCGACGACATCGAGGATGCCGACCGGTCGCTCGGCGCCCTGCAGAGCAAGCCGAGCGGGTTGCTGCGCGTGACCGCGCCGGTCTCGCTGACGCTGCTGACCCTGTCGCCGGCGATCCCGGCCTTCCTGGCGCGATACCCGGAGCTTTCGCTCGACCTCAACCTGGACGACCGCCGCATCGACATCGTGAAGGATGGGTACGACGTCGCGATCCGCGGCAGCGACAGCCTGGAGGAATCGAGCCTGGTCGCGCGGCGGCTGTTCACGCTCGACCATGTCGTCTGCGGATCGCCGGAATACGTCCGGCGCCGGGGCGCGCCCGAGCAGCCGGACGACCTCCGCCGCCACGACTGCGTCCAGTTCACCCTCTCCGGCCATGCCGACGAATGGACGTTCCGGCGGGGCGGAGCGGCGGTCCGGGTGCCGATCGACGGCCGGTACAAGGTCACCTCTGGCATCGCGGTGCGGGACGCGCTGCTGGCCGGATTCGGCCTGAGCCTTGTGCCCCGCCGCTATGTGGCGGACGACCTCGCCCGCGGAACCCTCTCGACCGTTCTGGAGGACTGGTCGGCGGTGGAGACCCCGATCTATGCCGTCTATCCGTCCAGGCGATACCTCGTCCCGAAGGTCCGCGCCTTCGTGGACTTCGCCATCGACGTCTTCACCAGCACCTCGTCCGGGCCGGGCATTCCCGTGTGAACGGGGGCGGCCGACCGCTCCGGGTCAGTGGCCGCCGCCGGCCTCGCGTTCGGCCAGGATCGACTCGCTGGTCGCCACCAGCACCGACAGCGCCACGCCTTCGGCCATCAGGCCGACATTCTCGACCGTCGGGAAGGTCGGGGCGATGCGGATGTTGCGGTCGTCCGGGTCGCGGCCATAGGGGAAGGTCGCGCCGGCCGGCACCATCGCCACCCCGGCCTCCTGTGCCAGGGCCACGGTGCGGCGGGCGGAGCCGCGGCGAACGTCCAGGCTGATGAAATAGCCGCCTTCGGGCTCGGTCCAGCGGGCGACGCCGGCATCGCCGAGGTGTTCGGCGAACACCGCCTGCACGCGCTGGAACTTCGGCGCGATGATCTGCCGGTGCCGTTCCATCAGCGCGGCGATGCCGGCTTCGTCCCGCAGCAGCCGGACATGGCGCAGCTGGTTCAGCTTGTCGGGCCCGATCGACTGCCGCGACAGGTGCTTGCGCGCCCAGTCCAGGTTGGCGGCGGAGGCGGCGAACAGCGCCAGGCCGCTGCCGGCGAAGGTGATCTTCGAGGTCGAGCCGAACACGAAGGGCCGGTTGGCATGGCCGTGCCGGGCGCAGGCCTCCAGGATGTTCGACAGGGCGTGCGGCTGCCCGGTCAGGTGGTGCACCGCATAGGCGTTGTCCCAGAACAGCCGGAAGTCCGGGGCGGCGGTGCGCATCGCCGCCAGCCGCTCTATGGTCTCGGGCGAATAGGTCTCGGCCGTCGGGTTGCTGTATTTCGGCACGCACCATAGGCCCTTCACCGACGGGTCCTCGGCGACCAGCCGCTCGACCACGTCCATGTCCGGCCCGTGCCCGGTCAGCGGCACCGGGACCATGCGGATGCCGAAGCCCTCGCAGATGGCGAAATGCCGGTCGTAGCCCGGCGCCGGGCACAGGAAGGTGACCGGGGCCTGGGCGCTCCAGGACGCCTCGCCGTCCGGCAATCCGTGCAGCAGGGCGAAGACGATCAGGTCGTGCATCAGCCGCAGGCTGGAATTGCCGCCGATCAGCACCTGCTCCGCCGGGGCGCCCAGCATCGGCGCGAACAGCGCCCGGGCCTCGGGCAGGCCGCGCATGTCGCCGGGATAGTTGCGTCCGTCGACGCCCTCCGCCGACCGGAATCCGTCCGGCCCGGGCAGGGACAGCAGCGCGTTCGACAGATCCAGCTGCTCCGGCGACGGATTGCCCCGGCTGCTGTCCAGCTTCAGTCCGCGGGCGCGGAAGGCGGCATGCCGGTCCCCCGCCTGGCGCCGGAAGGCGCGGAGGTCGTCCGTCATCATGGTCTCGAGGCGCTGCATGGCCGTCTCCGGTGCGCGGTCGTGGCTGACGATGCGGAGGCTAGCGGCGACTCGGGCGGCGAAGCCAGAGGGAAGCCATGCGGGAACATCGTCCCTGACCTGCCGGTTGCGTGTCACGGGCATGGCCGTCCGTCGAACGAGATGCGTTCGGCCATGGAATTGTCCTCGGGGAATAGGGACCGGCCTCGGCCGTTGTCCCTGTAACGGGAAGGGAAGACGGCGTGGGGGACGAGGTGCGGTCCAACCTAGCGGCCCACCTGCCGCGGCTTCGGCGCTTTGCCTGGGGCCTGGCGGGGTCGCGGGACGAGGGCGACGATCTGGTGCAGGCGGCCTGCGAGAAGGCGTTGGCCCGCTCGCACCAGTTCACGCCGGGCTCGCGGCTGGACAGCTGGCTGTTCCGGATCGTCCAGACCACCTGGGTCGACCGGCTTCGCCAGCGCCGGACGCGGCGCACTGAGGCGGATGACGAGGCGTTGGCGGCGGTGCCGGACGGGCGCGGCCACGCCGGCGAGATCCGGCTGGCGCTGGGCACGGTGGAACGGGCGATCGCCGCGCTGCCGGAAGAGCAGCGCAGCGTGTTACTGCTGGTCTCGATCGACGGGGCCTCATACCGCGAGGCGGCGGAGATCCTGGACATCCCGATCGGCACGGTGATGAGCCGCCTGGCGCGGGCAAGGCTGGCGCTGGGACGGGCACTGGACGGACAGGAACAGGGGAAAGACGATGGCGGACGACCGGTCCAGATCCTGGGATGATGCGCTGATCGTCGCCTATCTCGACGGCGAGCTGCCGGCAGAGGAGGCGGCGCGGATCGAGGCCGTCCTGCGCGAGGACGCCGCGGCGGCCGAGGCCGCGCGGCTGATGCGATCGGGCGGGCAAGCCGCCCGCGGCGCCTATGCCGAGGCGATGGCGGCCCCGCTGCCGCCTGCGCTCGCGGCGCTGGTCCGGCCGGGCGCCTCTCGATTCAGGCTTTCCTTCGATCCGGTGCGATGGCTTGGCCTGTCCGGCTGGCGCGGGCCGGCCTTCGCGGCCCTGGTCGCGGTCGCAGCCTTCGGGCTCGGTCTCGCCGTGCCGCATGACGGCGAGACGGGTGTCGTGCGGACGGCCGCCGGCCCGGCGCCCGATACGGCCGGCGAGGCCGCGGCGGCGGCGTTGCTGGAAGCGCTGGAGACCGGGGACGACGGCAGCACGGTGACGGTCGAGGGCCGGCAGATCCGCATCATCGGGCCGGTGGATCCGGGCTTCGCCGGGCGCTGCCGCGCCTTTCGCATCCTGTCCCCGGCGGCGGAGGAGGGCATCGCGTGCCGCGGTGCCGACGGCGCCTGGTCGGTCCTGACCCTGCCGGCCGCGACCGGCAGCGACCGATGATCCGCGCCGCCACCCTGGTCGCCGCGGCCCTGTTGGCGATGCAACTGCCGCATCTCCTGGTCCCGGATCTCGGCCCCGTCTTCGACTGGTCGGCGCGGGCGGATGACGACGGCGACGACGGGGGCGGGGACGACGGCGGTGGAGATGATGACGGTGGTGGCGACGACGATGGCGGCGATGACGGCGATGGCGATGACGACGGCGGCGCGGATGACGATCGCGACGACGCCGATGATCGCGACGACGCGGCCGTGGGACGCCCGCCGGCGTCGCGGCCATCCCGCCAAGGCGGCGACCACGACATCGTCGCCGACGAGATCGTGGTGGTGGAGGATGCGGCCCGGTCGCATCTGGCGGAGCTGCGGCGGATCGGCTTCCGGCCCATCGACGAACGGCCGCTGCAGCAGCTGGACCTGCTGCTGATCCGCCTGCGCATCCCGGGCGGGATGACGCCGGCGATGGCCCGGTCCGTATTGCAGCGGCGCTTTCCCGACCTGCTGCTGGACCTGCACCACCTGTACCGGCCGTCCGGAACCGCGACGTTGCCGCCGCTCGACTTCGCCCGGTCGCTGATCGGCTGGCACGACGACCTGGCCCTCTGCAGCGACGGAGTCGCGGTCGGCATGATCGACACGGGCCTGTCGCTGGCCCTGCGCCAGGGGCTCGGACGCCGGCTGGTGTCGGCCAACTTCTCATCCTCCGGGGCCGAGGATCATGCCCATGGCGATGCCGTCGCCGCGCTGATCGCCGGCGGGGCTCCGGCGCTCCTGCCGCGGTCGCGGCTGTATGCCGCCGATGCCTTCGAGCCCGGCGATGCCGAAGGCGACGTGGCCAGCGTCGTCGCCGTGGCCCTCGCCCTCGACTGGATGGTGGCGCAGCGCGTCGGCGTGGTCGCGCTCAGCTTCGCCGGCCGCGAGAACGCGATCCTGGCCGAGGCCATCCGTCGGTCGTCCCGGGCGGGGCTGGTGCTGGTGGCGGCGGCCGGCAATGACGGTCCCACCGCGCCGCCGGCCTATCCGGCCGCCCTGCCGGAAGTGGTGGCGGTGACCGCGGTCGACCATTACGGGGCCGTCTATGCCGCGGCCAATCGCGGCCCCTATGTCGATGTCGCGGCGCCTGGCGTGCGGGTGCCAGTGACCGATGGGGCCGGCACGGCCCGTCTCGTCACCGGCACGTCCTTCGCGGTCCCTTTTGTGGTCGCCGCCGTGGCCGCCGATCCGCAGCCGGAGGACGGCGAGGCGGCGGTGCTGCGCCGGCTGGCATCCCGGGCCCGGGATCTCGGCGCGCCGGGCCGCGATCCGGTCTACGGCGTCGGCCTGGTGCAGGCCCCGCGCGGATGCTCGAACGGATAGGCCGGCCGAGCGGTAGGCGCTTGGTTCGGGATCGGCCGCAGGAACAGCCGATCCCGAATCGGTGCCTCAGCCCGCGGCCTTCGCCTCTTTGCCCAGCAGGTTGCGCTCGAGCTGGCTGCGCAGATCCTCGTCGGCGAAATAGGACAGGTTCTGCTCGCGGATCTTGGCGCCCTCCTCGTCATACAGGAAGGGCAGGGTGCAGTAGCGCGTGCCCTTGGTCACCGGCAGCGCCTCGTGCAGCAGCGAGCAGGAGAACACCACCGCCCCGCCGGTCGGCGCCTTGTAGCTGTGGCGGTCGTATTCGGGGAATCGCAGCTCGCCGCCCTCGAACTCCTCGGCGTTCAGGTTGATAGTGACGGCGATGCGCCGTGCCCTTGGTTGTGTTGTCGCGATGGGCGCGGAAATAGCCGCCCTCGCCGGAATCGTAGCAGGCGACGATGTAGCGTTCGATCCGGGTGGCGTTGAACTGGAACGCCTTCTTGATCTCGGGCACCAGGCGCCGCTCGATTCGGGCCTTCATGCCCAGGCGCAGCGCCTCGTCCTCGATCGTCGCATCCTTGCGCTTCTTGTGGGCGTGATCGACCGCGGCGGCGGTGCGGCCGTCCGGCAGGGTCTGCATGAAGCCGCTCTCCTCGCCGCCGACCTTGTTGTAGTAGTCGATCAGGGCGCGGCAGAATTCCGGCTCGAACAGATACGGCACCACCAGCACCGGGGCGCCCGGCGTGGCCGTGCCCAGCCGGGTCAGCGGCGGCAGCTTGCTGACGAACTCCACCAGCAGCTTGGCATGCTCGACCCCGTCCTCGATCGGGAAGCGGGCCAGCACGCGCAGGTTGGGCGACAGCACATAGCTGACCTTGCGCTGGTCGGCGCCGTAGCTGGTGCTGATCTTGCGGTCGAAATCGTAGAAGTGGCGCAGCCCCGGGACACGGGTCGGCAGCCGTCCGGCCTGGGCGTCGTTCTTGTCCTGGCTGACGCCGAAGAAGGCGGCATGGCCGTCGTTGAACGGCCCGATCTCGGCCGCGATCGCCGACAGGAGCCGCGCCGACTGGGCATCGCCGGCCGAGCCGAAGAAGCTGAGGACGATGTAGCGCCCGGCCACGGTGTCGAAACGGAAATCCGGCCGCTGCGGCGTCGGAACCACGAAGAGCGGCACGGGATCGCCGGGCTCCAGCAGACGGGGCATACAATCCTCCACAGAAATACGGTCCAGTTGAGAGTAGCTCGCATATTACAGCAGGATTATGGCTGCCGTCGTGCCCCATGTCACATGTCGCGCTGACGTCGCTGCATGGCGAATCCGGGCGGCGTCCCGCGACGCCGGCCGTGCCAGGGTTGAGCACCGGGAGTCGCCAGAGATCGAGACGAGGTCAGGATGAGCCGCAGCCGCACCACGCCCCGCCGACGCCGTGACGGCGCGGGTGGTCTCCACCAGCGTCCCTGGCAGCTGGTGGAGAACCCGATGCCACCGGTCGAGGTGCTGCGTCCGGACCAGATCGAGCGCATCCACGACGCCTCGCTGACCATCCTGGAAGAGATCGGGATGGATTTCCTGCACGACGAGGCGATCGAGATCCTGGGCCGCGCCGGGGCCGAGACCACCCCGGGCAGCCGCCGCGTGCGATTCGACCGCGGCCTGGTGCTGGACGCGGTGGCGAAGGCTCCCTCCGCCTATACCTTCCATGCCCGCAACCCGGAGCGGGATGTCCGGATCGGCGGCCGGTCCATCGTCTTCGCCTCGGTCGGCTCGGCCCCCAACGTCTCCGACATCGAGGGCGGGCGCCGAGTCGGCAACTATCGCGACTACTGCAACCTGCTGCGGCTCGGCCAGGCGCTGAACGCGATGCACATCTTCGGCGGCTATCCGGTCGAGCCGGTGGATCTGCATCCCTCGACCCGGCATCTTGACGCGCTGCGCGCCTTCGTGACCCTGTCCGACAAGCCGTTCCACGCCTATGCGCTGGGCCGGGTGCGGATGCGCGACGGCATCGAGATCGCCCGCATCGCCCGCGGCGTCAGCCCCGAACAGCTGCAGCGCGAGCCCAGCCTGTTCACCGTCGTCAACACCTCGTCGCCGCTGCGCCTGGACGGGCCGATGATCGAAGGCCTGATCGAGATGGCGAAGGCGGGCCAGATCGTCACCGTCACGCCCTTCACCCTGTCCGGCGCCATGGCCCCGGCGACGCTGGCCGGGGCGCTGGCGCAGCAGAATGCCGAGGCGCTGGCGACCATCGCCCTGATCCAGCTGGTCAGGCCCGGCGCGCCGGTGATGTATGGCGGCTTCACCTCCAATGTCGACATGAAGTCGGGGGCGCCCGCCTTCGGCACGCCGGAATACGCCAAGGCGGCGCTGGCCGGCGGCCAGCTGGCGCGGCGCTACGGCCTGCCTTACCGCTCGTCCAACACCAACGCCTCGAATGCGGTCGACGTGCAGGCGACCTATGAGAGCATGGTGTCGCTGTGGGCGGCGGTGCAGGGCCACGCCAACATGATCATGCACAGCCTCGGCTGGCTCGAAGGGGGCTTACGCGCCAGCTTCGAGAAGATGATCGTCGACGCCGAGCTGGTGCAGACGATGACCGAGTTCCTGCAGCCGCTGGTGGTCGACGACGACACGCTCGGCCTCGACGCGATCCGCGAGGTCGGGCCGGGTGGGCATTTCTTCGGCGCCCAGCACACGCTGGCGCGCTACGAGACCGCCTTCTACGCGCCGCTGCTGTCCGACTGGCGCAACTTCGAGAGCTGGCAGGAGGTCGGGGCGCCGGACGCGACCCAGCGGGCGCACCAGCTGTACAAGCGCATCCTCGCCGAATTCGAGCCGCCGCCGCTCGACCCCGCCATCGCCGAGGAGCTCGACGCCTTCGTCGCGAAGCGCAAGGAAGAGGGTGGGGTGCCCAGCGACTAGGCGCTCCCGATCAGGATCCCGGTCAGGAACACCAGCAGCCCGCCAACCACGACCTGGAAGGTGGAGGCGAGCAGCGGGGTGTCCATGAAGCGGTGGCGGATCCAGGAGATCGCCGCCAGTTCCGCCGCCACCACGGCGATGGCGATGCCGGTGGCGAGGCGGAAGTCCGGGATCAGATAGGGCAGGGTGTGTCCCAGGCCGCCCAGCGCGGTCATGCCGCCGCAGACCAGTCCGCGCAGCCAGGGCCGGCCGCGCCCGGTCAGGCTGCCGTCGTCCGACAGCGCCTCGGCGAAGCCCATGCTGATGCCGGCGCCGACCGAGGCGGCGAGGCCGACCAGGAAGGTGTCGAAGCTGTCATGGGTGGCAAAGGCCGCGGCGAAGAGCGGGGCGAGGGTGGAGACCGACCCGTCCATCAGCCCGGCCAGGCCCGGCTGCACGATCTGCAGCACGAACAGGCGCCGCTCGTCCTCGCCCTCGCGCGCCTGCACCTTGGCCGGGACGTGTTTCGCCTCCAGCTGCTCCGCGACATGCTCGTGCCGGCGCTCCTCCGCCGCGAGGTCGCCCAGCAACTGGCGGACCGAGGCGTCGGTGGCGCGGCTTGCCGCGCGTTCGTAGAAGCGGCGGGTCTCCGCTTCCATCGCCTCGGCCTGCTTGCGCACGGTGTCCAGCGACAGCGGCCGGGACAGCCAGACCGGCCGGCGGCGGATGAAGCCGCGGACGACATGCCGGTTGATCAGCGGGATATGGTCGCCGAACCGCTCCTTGTAGAGCTCGAGCAGCCGGTGGCGGTGCCCGTCCTCCTCCCGACCTATGCCGCGGAACACCGCGGCCGAGGCCGGGAAGTCGGCGGCCAGGCCCTCGGCGAAATCGCCATAGATCCGGGCGTCCTCCTCCTCCAGCGCGATCGCCAGGGCCAGCAGCTCCCGCTCGGTCAGTTCGGAAAAGTCCTTCATCGCCGTCTCCGCCTCGCTCGCCTTCCGCTTCTCCGCCGGGCCCGGGGCAAAGGCAATGACGAACGACTCGCAGCGCGGCGAGGCCGGGCGAGCCGGCGTCGCAGACGAGATATAAATTCATAACGATATCCTTATATTTAAGTGGAGTTCGCATCGGCCCGGCGGTACCGTCGCTCTGCGCCCGCCGTGGTTTCCAGGAAGGTCCGGCCATGCCCAGCACCCGCTTTCACGACCTGCTCGCCGCCAAGCCAATCCTGTTCGCGGATGGCGGCATGGGCACCGGCCTGTTCGCCCAGGGGCTGGAAACCGGGGACAGCCCGGAGCTGTGGAACATCGAGCGGCCGGAGCGGGTGCAGGCCGTGCATCGCGGCTTCGCCGAGGCCGGCTCCGACATCATCCTGACCAACACCTTCGGCGGCAATGCGCGTCGGCTGGCGCTGCACAGCGCCCAGGGCCGGGTGCGCGAGCTGAACGTCGCCGGCGCCCGCATCGCCCGCGCGGTGGCGGCGGAGTTCGACCGGCCGGTCATCGTCGGCGGCTCGATGGGCCCGACCGGCGACATCTTCCAGCCGGTCGGCGCGCTGAGCTACGAGGAGGGCGTGGCCGCCTTCGCCGAGCAGGCCGAGGCGCTGGCCGAGGGCGGCGTCGACGTGTTGTGGATCGAGACCATCTCGGCGGCGGAGGAGATCCAGGCGGCGATCGAAGGCGCGTCGCGCACCGGCCTGCCGATCGTCTCGACCATGACCTTCGACACCAATGGCCGCACCATGATGGGGCTGACGCCGGAGGCGGCGATCACCCACGGCCGCAACTGCGCCTGCCGGCCCAGCGCCTTCGGCGCCAATTGCGGCATCGGCCCGGCGCAGTTGCTGGACAGCATCCTCGGCCTGATGCGCGCCTCTGAGGCCGGCGACATCATCGTCGCCAAGGGCAATTGCGGCATCCCGCAATATCGCGAGGGCGCCATCGTCTATGACGGCACGCCTGAGATCATGGCCGATTACGCGGTGCTGGCGCGCGATGCCGGCGCCCGCATCATCGGCGGTTGCTGCGGCACGACGCCCGAGCACATCCGCGCCATGGTCGCGGCAGTGAACGGCACCGCCCGCGGCCCGGTTCCGGATGTCGAGACGGTCGAGCGGCTCCTGGGCCCAATCAAGGCCCAGTCGGGCCGCCCGGCCGAAGGCAGCGGCGAGCGCGAAGGCCGTCGGCGTCGCCGGGCCTGATCCTCAGCGGTTCGGCGGCTCGGCGGCGGCACCGCCGACCCGTTCCAGCGTCTGGATGTGCCGGCCCAGCAGCGCGGCCGCCTGGTCGACAGCGCCGCGCCGCAGCGCGTCCAGGATCTGCCGGTGGTCCTGGTTCGAGCGCGGCTGCCAGCCGGCCGATCGGGTCGCGGCGAAGGTGTAGCGTGAGTTGGCGAGCTGCAGCTCCGCCAGCATCGCCAGCAGGCGCGGCATGCGGCAGGCCGCCACCAGCTCGCGGTGGAAGCTGCGGTTGGCCGCCTCCCATTCGGCGAAGGACTGCGCCCGGTCGCCCGCTGTGACGGCCTCGTCGATCCGCTCGATCTGCAGCGGCGTCAGCCGGCGGGCAGCGTGGCGCAGCGCCAGCACCTCCAGCGCCGCCCGGATCTCCACCACCTCGCGCATCGACCGCTCGTCCAGCGGCGCCACGCGCATGCCGCGCCGCGGCTCGCTCACCGCCAGGCCCTGGGCCTGCAGGCGCTGGAACGCCTCGCGGACGGGCACATGGCTGGATCCGAACTCATGAGCGATGTGGTCCTGGCGCAGCGGCACGTCCGGCGCCAACTCGCCGGTCACGATCCGCTCGGCCAGCACATCGGCGATCCGGTCGGCGAGGGTCTGCTGCGATGGGGTCTTCGGCATTTCGATTATAGATTATCTACTGAGTAAATCGGTGCGCCCGGCGGATGGCACCTCTAGACTCGGCTGAGTCGCAATTATCATAGATTAATCGATACGATTATCTATGATCTTTGAGGAGTCAGATCATGCATTCACCCGCCGAAGCACCGATATCTGCACCCGCCCTGACCGGCTGGCGCGTTCCCGCCGCCGTCATCGGCGGCAGCCTGCTGATGGCGCTCAGCGGCCAGATCCTGATCCCGTTCTGGCCGGTGCCGATGACCATGCAGGTCTGCGCCACCTTCCTCCTGGCCGGGATGGCCGGCGGCCGGCTGGCGGCAGCGATGGTTGCAACCTTCCTGGCGGAAGCGGCGGTCGGCCCGCCGGTCCTGGCCGGGGGCAGCAGCGGGGGGGCGCCGCTGGTGGGGCCGACCGGCGGCTATCTGCTCGGCTTCGTCGTCGCCGCCTTCCTGGCCGGCGAATGGATCAGGCGCCGCCCGGGCGGGCTGGTCGCCACCGCGGTGCCGATGCTGGCCGGGCTGGCCGTGATCTATCTGCTCGGCTGCCTCTGGCTGGCGCAGTTCACCGGCTGGGCGGCCGTGATCCCCGCCGGCGTCGCGCCGTTCCTGATCGGCGATGCGCTGAAGGTGCTGCTCGCCGCCGCGGTGACCGTCGCCCTGCGCCGCGTCCGGAGGGCTGCGTGACGGCGGCTGACGCCGCTTCCGGTTCCAGGCCCGCCGTCCGGTTCGACTGGACGCGGGCCGAGGCCGAGGCGCTCTACGGCCTGCCGTTCCCGGAGCTGCTGCACCGGGCCCAGCTGGTCCATCGCGAGAGCTTCGACCCGGCGGCGGTCGAGACCGCCAGCCTGCTCAGCATCAAGACCGGCGGCTGCCCGGAGGATTGCGGCTACTGCTCGCAGAGCGCCCGCTACGACACCGGGGTCAAGGCCACGCGGCTGATGGAGGCCGAAACGGTCGTGGACCGGGCTGCCCGGGCCAAGGCCGCCGGCGCCGGCCGCTTCTGCATGGGCGCCGCCTGGCGCAGCCTGAAGGACCGCGACCTCGACCGGGTCTGCGAGATGGTGGCGGGGGTCAAGGCGCTGGGAATGTCGACCTGCGTCACCCTCGGCATGCTGACCCGGCCGCAGGCGGACCGGCTGAAGGCGGCGGGGCTCGACTACTACAGCCACAACGTCGACACCTCGCCCGAATTCTACGGCCGGATCATCACCACCCGCACGCTGCAGGACCGGCTGGAGACGCTGGAGCATGTTCGCGCCGCCGGCATCAAGGTCTGCTGCGGCGGCATCGTCGGCATGGGCGAGACGGTCGACGACCGGCTGGGCATGCTGCTGCTCCTGGCCGGGATGGATCCGCATCCGGAAAGCGTGCCGCTGAACCTGTGGAACGAGGTGGCGGGGACGCCGGTGATGGAGATGGCGGAGAAGCCCGACCCGATCGGTTTCGTCCGGCTGGTCGCGGTGGCGCGGATCCTGCTGCCGCGCAGCGTGCTGCGCCTCTCCGCTGGGCGACAGTATATGAGCGACGAGCTGCAGGCGCTGTGCTTCGTCGCGGGCGCCAACTCGATCTTCCTCGGCGACGTGCTGCTGACCACGGCCAATCCGGGGCCGGACCGAGACACCCGGCTGCTGGAGAAGCTCGGGCTCCGGACGGTCACCGGCGGGCTGGTGCCGGCCTGAGCCCTATCGCGGCCAATCCGCCATCGGCTGGACGGACTCGACGATGTGGACGCCGAGCTCCGCCCAGCGGGCGAAGGCCTCCTCGGCCTGTGGGGTGAAGTCCAGCGCCGGGATCGGCCGGCCCCCGGCATCCAGCCCGACTACCGCCGACATGCAGTCGCGCAGCACGAAGACCCGGCCCGGCAGGGCCGGGTCGAGCGCCCGCATCCGGTCGAGCAGATCGTCGACCGACCAGCGCACGCAATGGCTGGCGGCCTGGCCGGCCACCACGATCCGGTCGGCGCGCAGCAGCTCCAGAAGCGCCGCATCGTCCTGCGGCTTCACCAGCCGCCCGCCGTCCCAGCGATCCGGCACCTCCGGCGCGAAGGCGGAATAGCTCTCGCTCCAGGGATCGTCGCCCTTGACGATGACCGGGGTCGGCGCGCCGCGCAGCATGGCGTGGAACAGCCAGGCCTCCTGGATCAGCCCCGGCATGGCGTGGCCCTCCGACCCGATCAGGCAGTGGTCGGGCCAGACGATCAGGGCGTTGCGGCCCTGCCGCGCCAGGCTGCGGACATAGTGCAGCAGCTGCCGCTCGACCCAACCCTCCGCCGCGACGCCGGAGGGCAGCAGGGCCAGCACGCCGGGGCTCGGCCGCATGGCGCCACCGGCCAGCATCTCCTCGGTGATCACGGTGAAGGGGGCTGGAGCATGGCCGTCGGCGTCGATCCAGAAAGACCGGTGGAAGATCTGCAGCGGCGTGTGGGTGTCGAAGGTCGGGACGATGCGGTCGATGGCGCCGAGGTTGCGGTGGATGAAGGCGGCGATCCGCGCCGTGTCCTCGACCGCGCCACGCCCGGACCGGCCGCCGACATAGAGCGCGCCGCCCGGCAGGCAGAAATCGCGCTGCAGGTCGATCAGCAGCAGGTCCGTGCGCCGCTCTCCCGCCGTTTTGACCTTGCCGCGCCAGTGCTCGGCCGCGGCACGCAAGGCGTCGAGATCCGGCCGGTACGACCAATCCCCGGCCCGGGCCGGATCGAAGAAGGGAGGAAGCGTCGCGCTCATGCCGGCCCCGCTGCGTGCTGCCGGGACAGCCTAGTCGGCGGGGCAGGGCGCCGGAAGGGGCGTCCGTCCATCCCCCCGTGGCCGGAGAGCTGCGGGCGACCGTGGTCAACGGCGTCACCTACGTCGCCGGCGACGTCAACGGCGACAAGGCGATCGACCTCCACGTCGCCCTGACCAACCATCCGGCGCTGGTCGCCGGGGATTTCGTGCTCTGACGCGACAGCAGGCCGGCGCCCGGACCGAGCCGGCGCCGGCCCTACGTCCCCTTCCGGGGCGCGCTTTGCAGGAAGCTGCGCAGCGCCTCCGCCCAGAACTTCGCCATGCCGGTGGTGCCGTGGCCGCGGGTTTCGGCGCTGGCCGGGATCAGGACCAGCCGCGCGGTCGGGATGCGCTTCAGCGCCTCCTCCATCACCCCGGTCTCCGGCGGGTTGCGCTCGTCGTCGGCCGAGTTGATCGCCAGGACCGGCGCCCGGATGCGGTCCAGGCGCGGCGACGGATCGTAGTCGCGCGACGACTCCCACTGGTACAGCAGGTCGTTGGCATCCGCCGGGAACGGCGCGGCGAGACGGTCGTCGACCAGCTTGTCCGCCGCCGCGCGGGTTGGCGCCAGGGCCTGATAGGCCAGCGTCCCGCCGCTGGTGCCGAAGCCGAAGAAGGCGTTGACCAGCGCCAGCGATTTCGGCTGGGCCGTGTAGTCGCCGCCCTTCCAGCCGGGGTCGCTGCGGATTGCCTCGATCAGCATCCGGCGCATGATCCAGTTCCGGCCGGACATCGCGGCCGGCTGCGACGCCATCGGCACCAGCGCGTCCATGGCGTCGGGATGGGCCTCGCCCCACAGCCATGTCTGCATGCCGCCCATGGAGTTGCCCAGGACCAGGCGCAGATGGCGGATCTTCAGCCCCTCGGTCACCAGCCGGTACTGCGCCTCGACCATGTCGTCGTAGCCGTAGCGCGGGAACCGCATCCGCAGCCCGTCGGAGGGCTTGGACGATTTCCCGGCGCCGATCGCGTCGGGCAGGATGATGAAGTACCGGTTGGCATCCAGCGGCTGGCCCGGGCCGAACAGCTCGCCGGCGAAGGCGGGCGTCAGCATCCCGGCGCCGGAGCCGGCGGTGCCGTGCAGGATCAGCACCGGCTCCCCGGTCGGCTCGCCGACCGTGGTGTAGTGCAGGCGCAGCTCGGGCAGCACCTCGCCGTTCCGGAAGCGGAAGTCGCGGACGATCCAGTCGCCCTCCCGGGGCGCGGGATACTCCGCCGCCCCCGCCGCGGATGCCGCCAGGGCGAGGGCCGCCCCGACCGATGCACGACGCGCCCATTCCAGCCACCGCATGGCCGCTTCCTCCCTGTTCCGCCGCGTGGTTGCCATTCGATGATGGACGGGGCGGCGTCGCGGGACCAGGGCTTACTGGAACAGGCTGGAGACCGACTTCTCCTCGGCGATGCGCAGGATCGCCTCGGCCATCAGGGGCGCGATGGTCAGCTGCCGGATATTGTGGCTCAGCCGCACCGCCTCGGTCGCCAGGATGCTGTCGGTCGTCACCATCTCCTTGAGCGGGGAGGCGCCGACACGGGCCACGGCGCCGCCCGACAGCACGCCGTGGCTGATATAGGCGAAGACCTCGGACGCGCCGCGCTCCATCAGCGCGACGGCGGCGTTGCACAGCGTGCCGGCGCTGTCGGCGATGTCGTCGATCAGGATGCAGCGGCGGCCGTCGATGTCGCCGATCACGTTCATCACCTCCGACACGCCGGCGCGCTCGCGCCGCTTGTCGATGATGGCGAGGTCGGCGTCCAGGCGCTGCGCCACCGAGCGGGCGCGGACCACGCCGCCGACATCGGGCGAGACGATGACCAGGTTGTCGCTGGAGAAGCGGCTGCGGATGTCCTTCACGAACACCGGCGCGGCCACCAGGTTGTCCAGCGGGATATCGAAGAAGCCCTGGATCTGGCCGGCATGCAGGTCGAGGGTCAGCACCCGGTCGGCACCGGCGCGGGTGATCAGGTTGGCGACCAGCTTGGCCGAGATCGGCGTGCGCGGGCCGGTCTTCCGGTCCTGGCGGGCGTAGCCGTAATAGGGCATCACCGCGGTGATCCGGCGGGCCGAGCCGCGGCGCAGCGCGTCGATGGTGACCAGCATCTCCATCAGGTTGTCGTTGGCCGGGAAGCTGGTCGGCTGGATCACGAAGACGTCCTCGCCGCGGACGTTCTCGAGGATCTCGACGAAGACCTCCATGTCGGCGAAGCGCCGGATCTGGGCCTTGGTCAGCGGGATTTGCAAATAGGCGGCGATCGCCTCGCAGAGCGGGCGATTGCTGTTGCAGGCGATGATCTTCATGGGGGGCGGCTCGGTGGTCTCGGGCGGTGGCCGGGGCCGGATGCGGCTGCGTATATCCCGCGCGCACCGGGGTGTAAACGGACTTCGCGCAACCCTGTCCCGAATTTGTCACATCATCATCAGCACGCAGCCGCCGAGCAGCGCCACGATGATGAACAGGAACAGGGTGATCAGATGCGGCACTGTTTCAACCCGTCAGCAGGATCGCCGAGATCTGCCGGCCGTAATCCGGCTCCTTCCTCAGCGTGGTGCGGCGATAGCTGAAGAACTGGTCCTCGTGCGCCAGCGTGTCGAGCCCGGTGACGGTGACCTCGCGAAGCCCGGCGCGGCGCAGGCGATGGGCGACATAGCCCGGCAGGTCGAAGTGCGGCCGCGCGCCGTTGCCGGGGACGCGGAAGAAGCCGGCGCTGTCCGGATCCTCCGTCAGGAACCGGTCGCGGAACTCGGGGCCGACCTCGTAGCTGTCCGGGCCGATGCAGGGGCCGACGGCCGCCGCGATCCGCTCCGGCACTGCGCCGAGCGCCCGCATCGCCGCGACGGTGGCGTCGGTGACGCCGCCGAGCGCGCCCTTCCAGCCGGCATGGGCGGCGCCGACCACCCCGGCCTCGGCATCGGCAAACAGGATCGGGGCGCAGTCGGCGGTGAGGATGCCCAGCGCCACGCCCGGACGGTCGGTGACCATGGCGTCGGCCCGGGGCGACGTCTCCGGCGTCCAGGGCCCGGTCACGGTCACGACGTCCGGGCTGTGCACCTGATGGACGGTCAGCAGCGTCTCGGCAGGCCCGAGCTCACGCCGGCAGCGGTCGCGGTTCTCGGCCACCGCGTCGCGCCGGTCGCCGGAGCCGAAACCGCAGTTGCGCGAGGCGAAGATGCCCTCGCTGACGCCGCCGGTGCGCGGGAAGAAGCCGTGGCCGATGCCGGGCAGGGCGGACAGGGCGTCGACGATGATCACGAGGCGGGCTCCGGCCGATGCGGACGGGAACCGATTAGCATCGTCGGCCGAGTCAGGGAAACCCCGCCGGCGCGCCGAGGCCGGGCGAGGGCAGAGCCAGGGCCTTGAACAGCGTGCCCATCTGGTCCGGGCCGGCCAGCCGCTCGACCGCGGCGTCAATCTCCCCGGCGCGGGCCGGGGAGGCCGTCTTCAGCTGCGCCGCGCGGGCGCGCAGCCCCAGCGCCTCCAGGAACGCGCCCTGGGTCACCGGGCCGTGGGCGGCGGCGCCGGCCTGGGCCGCGGCCTCCGCCAGGGCCTGGAAGTCGACATGGGCGGTCAGGTCGGCCTCGCCCGGCGCGTCGAGCGGATCGGCGAAGGCGTGGCGCCGGACGGCCTGGAAGCTGTCGCCGGGTGCGCTGCGGGCCGGGCCGTAATCGACGATCAGCGCGGCGCCACCCTGCTGCGCCAAGCGCCGGCCGAGGAGGGCGGCATGCGACAGCCCGGCCGGGCAGGCTTCGGCGATCGATCCTTCCGGCGCGTCCCGCACCGCGTCCGGGATCAGCGCCAGCGCGGGATCGGCGCGGGCCGACAGCTCCCAGCGCAGCCGGCCGGCCGCCTCGTCCCAGCCGACCAGCCGCTCGTGCCAGCCCTTGGCCCCGCGCTGCCACTGCCGGATCGGCAGGGCGTCGAAGAACTCGTTGGCGACCACCAGCGCCGGCCCGTCCGGCAGGTCGGCCAGCCGGTCCAGCCAGACCGGGGCCGCATCGGCCAGCCGTGCCGCCTGGGCGGCGCGCAGGGCCGGGCTGGTCTCGACCAGATGCAGGCGCAGCGCGGCGCGGAAGCCGGGCGCGGCGCGGCCGATGGCGCGCAGCGCATCCTGCATCAGCGTGCCGCGGCCGGGACCGAGCTCGACCAGCAGCACCGGGTCGGGCGCGCCCATGCGCTGCCAGAGGTCGGCGCACCACAGGCCGATCAGCTCGCCGAAGATCTGGCTGATCTCGGGCGCGGTGGTGAAGTCGCCGGCCGCGCCCAGCGGGTCCTGTTTGACGTAGTAGCCGTGCCGCGGATGGCCCAGCGCCTCGGCCATGTACTGCGCCACCGTCAGCGGCCCGTCGACCGCGATGCGGCGACGCAGAAGGTGGAGCAGCGCGGTCACGTGCTCGGCGACGGGGCCGGGGCTTCGACTGCCGGCCGGCGGGCCGCCCAGAGCACGATGGCGAGCCCGACGAGGACCATCGGGATCGACAGCTGCTGGCCCCGGGTGAACCAGTCGGTGCCCATCAGGTAACCGAGCTGGGCGTCCGGTTCGCGCACGAATTCGACCAGGAAGCGCGACACGCCGTACCAGGCGATGAAGGCGCCCAGGACGATGCCCGGCCGGGCCCGGACGCGTCGGCTGGCCGCAAGCGGCAGCAGGATCAGGAACAGCACCAGCCCCTCGAGCCCGGCCTCGTACAGCTGGCTGGGGTGGCGCGGCGCCGGCCCGGCGTTCGGGAACACCATGCCCCAGGTCACCCAGGGCTGGGTGACCACGCGGCCCCACAGCTCGCCGTTCACGAAATTGGCGATGCGGCCGAAGAACAGGCCGATCGGCGCGGCGGCGGCCACCACGTCGCCCAGCAGCAGCGGCGAGAAGCCGCGCCGCCAGGCGAACAGGACGATCGCGGCGCTGACCCCGAGGAACCCGCCATGGAAGGACATGCCGCCGTGCCAGATCTCCAGGATCGACACCGGGTCCGCCAGGTATTCGTCGAGATTGTAGAACAGGACGTAGCCGAGCCGGCCGCCCAGGATGGTGCCGATCACCGCCCAGGTCAGGAAGTCGTCCAGCGCCGCGCGGTCGGGCGGCAGCGCGGTGCGGCGGGTCAGCCACAGCGCGTAGCGCCAGCCCAGGATGAAGCCGGCGATGTAGGCGAGGGCGTACCAGCGGATCGCGATGGGGCCGATCTGCAGGGCGACCGGATCGAACCAACCCATGTCTGTTCCCGTTCCGGGGGGCGAAGCGTGCCCTTATAGGCGCGCGGTCCAACGTGTTGCAACGCGGGGGACCGGCCGCCATATTGCCTGATGATGATGATCTGTCCTGGATACCGCCTGCGATGCCCTTCGACACCAAGCTGATCGACGATCTGGTCCGCGTCGCGACCGGAGCCTTCGGTGCCGTCGCCGGCGTGCGCGAGGAGGCGAGAACCCGCCTGCGCGAGCAGTTCGAGCACATCCTGTCGCGGCTCGACGTCGTCACCCGCGAGGAGTTCGAGATCGTCCGCGCCCTGGCCCAGCGGGCCCGCGAGGAGCAGGAACTGCGGGCCGCCCGCGTGGCGGCGCTGGAAGCCGCGGCGAAGCCGGCTGCGGAGGCGAAGCCCGCGGCGGCGAAGCGCCCGGCCGCGAAGCGCGTTTCGGCGGCGGCTGCAGCGGCGGCGACCGCGGCCAATCCCGCCCGCAAGGCCAAGACCGCCGCTTCGGCGGCCGCCCCTGCGCCGAAGGGCCGCAGGGCCCGTACCAAGGCGGCGGACTGATTTTCGTCACAAATCATCCACAACTTTTATCGTGGCGGCGGAGCATATCGGTTGCGCCCAACAAGCCCTTGTGCGACCGTTGTCTTGGAAAGGCTGTAATGGTTAACACCACTACACATTGGGTATTGGCCGACAGCGAGCGCCATAGATGTGCCTCGCCGCGGTACGGGAGCGGAGGATCATGACCACAGCGTCCCAGACCTTCGAGGAAGCCGCCTTCACCCAAAACCCCCTCGATACGCTCGAGGAGATCATCGGCGCCAATGACTGGAGCTTCGAGCGGGCCAGCAACGAGGAGATGCTGGCCGAGGTCGCCGGCCGGTGGTGCAGCTATCGCCTGTTCTTCTTCTGGCAGGAGGAGATCAGCGCCATGCAGTTCTCCTGCCAGTTCGACCTGAAGGTGCCGGAGAAGAAGCGCCGCGACGTGGCGGAGCTGCTCGGCATCATCAACGAGCGGATGTGGCTGGGCCATTTCGATGTCGACTCCGAGGAGCTGACGCCGATGTTCCGGCACACCACGCTGCTGCGCGGCGCCCAGGCGGCGAGCCAGGAGCAGCTCGAAGACCTGGTCGACATCGCGCTGACCGAATGCGAGCGCTTCTATCCGGCCTTCCAGTTCATCCTCTGGGGCGGCAAGAGCGCCAGCGAGGCGGTCTCCGCCGCGATCCTGGACACGGTCGGCGAAGCCTGAGCCGGCCGGCCGATGCGAAGCTGACGACGAGCCCGGCTTCCCCAGAAGCCGGGCTTTTTCATATCGGCGCGGCTCCGCGCCGGCATGACCTGACGGGCGGCGGAGCCGGGACGTCCGGTGCTCACGGATCTGAGCGTCCGCCGCGCTCCGGTTGTCGGGCGCAGTCGGCCTGCCCGTGCTCGGGCAATCCCAGGCGCCGTGCCAGGGCGGGCGGCCTGACCAGCGTGATGCCGCGCTCCTTGGCATAGGCGGCCCGGCGCTGGAATTCGGCTTCCTCCGGATCGAGCTCGGCCGGGGGCGGCTGGGAATCGGGCGGTGCCGCGTCGGCGGGCGGCGTGAATTTGGCCGGGAGCACTGTGTCGCCGGCACCGGCTCGCCAGGGATTGTCGGGCACGCGCAGCCTCATGATGACGTTGTCGTCATCGTCGAAGACTTCGCCGGTGTCGACCCTGTGCAGGTAGGCATCGTCCCCCGGGAGGCCGAGATCGGCGGCGGGGATGCAGCGATAGTATGCGGATTCGGTGACGGGCTCCTCCGAGATCCAGCCGCTGGAGTCGTAGCCGGGCGGCGGGACGAACGGAGTGCCGGCCGATGCCTTCGGGCCGGCCGGATCGGCCTTCGCCTTGGCCGGGTCGAGGCCGGCGGCGAGGGCGCGGCGGGAGAGGCCGATGGTGCGGCCGAGACGCAGGATCAGGGTCTCGACCGGCAGGGCGGTGTCGGCGAGGTCGGCGTCGATACGCTCGTCCTCGATGAGCTTTTCCCAGAGCCCGGTCGTCAGCCGCTCCTTGGCTTCGGGCTTGCCGGCGGCGATGGCGCGGGAGACGCGCTCGGCGACGGCCTGGCGTCGGTCGTTCTTCTCCTCACGCCGCAGGTTCCGGCGGGCTTCGGCCTTGTGCTGCGCCTCCTCGCGCTGCCGGCGCAGCCTGGCCTTGAGGGCAATGGCGCGGCGGATGCCGAGGAAGAGGCTGCTGAAGCCGGCTTCGGCCTTGCCGGCGCGGTCGAGATCGCCGGCCGCGAGGGCAGCGAGGCCCTGGGCCTGGAAGCCGGCGGCCAGCGCCTCGGCGAAGTGGGCCATGCGGGACAGCATCGTGAGGTCGGCCTCATCCGTGGCCGGCGGAGCGGCGGACGGAGTTGCGGCTGTGATCGCGGCATCGACCATCCCTGAATTAGAACAAAAGAAGAACAATTGATCAAGCGAAACCGTATCCGTGCCATCGCGAGGTGCGAAGCCGCGTGGCGATCGGGACCGGCGCCGCCCGGACGGCCACGCCCTGCGGGGCTCGCCATGACGGCTGCGTTGGCAGGCGATTGCGATGAGGAGGCGATAGCGCTGGCGGGGGCAATCCCGCTGCGCAGCGATCCGGAGCGATCGATGGTGATGCTTTTGCCATAACATGATATTCATAACCTCGGCTAAATTGTTTTCATTCCGATCGTTTCCAGACCCGGCCAGCCGGGCGCATTTCACAGTCCGGCCCCTCCCCAGAAGAACGGCGGCGCCCGACAGCAGGAGGAACAGCCGTGACCCAGACCCTGAACGGCACCGCCGGCGCCGACACCCTCACCGGCACCGATCCGGGCAATGCGGCCAATCCGGACGGCATCGACATCATCAATGGCGGCGCCGGCAACGACACGCTCAGCGGCCTCGGCGGCAACGACACCATCTCGGGCGGCGCCGGCGCCGATGCGATGAACGGCGGGGCCGGCATCGACACGCTCACCTACGCCAACGCCACCGCGGGCGTCGGCGTCGCCCTGAACACCATCGCCCGGGGCGGCGATGCCCAGGGCGACACGATGAGCGGCTTCGAGAACCTGATCGGCACCGCCTTCAACGACCAGCTCGCCGGCGATAGCGGGCGGAACGTGATCCGCGGCGGCGGCAACGACTACATCCAGCTCACCGGCGGCGGCGACACGATGGATGGCGGCGCCGGCAGCGCCGACATCATCGACCTCCGCGTCTGGGGCTCGGCCCTCACCGTCAACCTCGCCGCCGGGACGCTGACCGGGGCCTCGACCGGGGGCGCCACCCTCTCCGGCCTCGAATGGATCCTGGGCTCGGGCTTCAACGACATCCAGACCGCCAACCAGGCCGTCAACACCATCCTGAGCGGGGGCGGCGGCAACGACACGCTCAACGGCCTGGACGGCAACGACCAGCTCTATGGCGACAATTTCAGCGGCACCGGCGGCGGCAATGGCACCGACACGCTGAACGGCGGCAACGGCAACGACTATCTAGAGGGCGGCAGGAACGGCGACCAGATCAACGGCGGCGCCGGCACCGACACCATCGGCTATGCCGATTTCAGCGTCGGGGTGACCGTCAACCTGGCCACCGGCACCGCGACCGGCGGCGATGCCACGGGCGACACCTACACCAGCATCGAGAACGTCACCGGTTCGGGCCAGGCCGACATCCTGACCGGCAACGCCGCGGCCAACACCCTCAATGGCGCCGGCGGCGCCGACCTGCTCGACGGCGGCGCCGGGGCGGACGTGCTGAACGGCAGTTTCAGCGCCGACACGGCGACCTATGCCGCGTCCACCGCGGCGGTGATCGTCAACCTGCTGACCAATGTCAACATCGGCGGCCACGCCGAGGGCGATTCGCTGATCTCGATCGAGAACGTCACCGGCTCGGCCTTCGCCGACGTCATCAACGGCAATGCCGGGGCCAATGTGCTGAGCGGCGGCAGTGGCAACGACGCGCTCCAGGGCGGCGCCGGGGCCGACACGCTGGCCGGCGGTGCCGGGATCGACAGGGCGAGCTACACCACCTCGTCCGCCGCGGTCGTGGTCACGGTCAACGGCGCCGCCTCCGGAGGCGACGCCGCGGGCGACATCCTGTCCGGCATCGAGAACCTGACCGGCTCGGCCCTCAACGACAGCCTGACCGGCGATGCGGGGGCCAACACCCTCGACGGCGCCGGCGGGGACGACCCGCCCGCCGGCGGCGCCGGGGCCGACACGCTGATCGGCGGCACAGGCATCGACACAGCCTCCTACGCCGCCTCGGCTGTGGCGGTCGCGGTCAACCTGCTGACCGGGACCGGCACGGGCGGCGATGCCCAGGGCGACATCCTGGGCGGCTTCGAGAACCTGACCGGCTCGGCCTTCGCCGACACGTTGACCGGCTTAGCCGGGGCCAATGTGCTGACCGGCGGCAACGGCGACGATGCGCTCCAGGGCGGCGCCGCGGCCGATACCCTGCAGGGCGGCGCGGGCAACGACCGCTTCGTCCACACCGCTTTGTCCGACAGCGCGGTCTCAGGGCTCGGCAAGGACGTGATCCGGGACGTCTCGACCGGCGACAAGATCGACCTGTCGGCGATCGATGCCGACGGCGACTCCGGCAACGGCGACACCGCCTTCACCTTCGGCACCGGCGACTTCACCCGCCATGCCGGGGAACTGCGGGTGGTGACCTACGGCTCCATCTAGGTGGTCTATGTCGACGTCAATGGCGACAAGGTCTCGGACCTCGCCATCAACGTCACCGCCGACCACGCCCTGACGGCCAGCGACTTCGTGCTCTAACCGGGCGACTTCCTGGATCAGGACGGCGCCGGACGGGTCTCTCCAGGGGCGACCTGTTTTCGGCATTCGATCGCGAATCGAATCCGCGCCTGCGGGATTCTGCCTATTCGGCTATGCATATTGTCTGCTAAATCTGTCGTAATTTTCAGGCCCCGGCCGAACGGGGCGCATTTCAGCCCGGCTGTTCCTCTGGGATCAACGGCGCCCGATGCAGGAGGACGAAGCGTGACCCAGACCCTGAACGGCACCGCCGGCAACGACACGCTCACCGGCACCAATCCGGGCGATCCGGCCAATCCGGACGGCATCGACATCATCAATGGCGGCGTCGGCGACGACACGCTCAGCGGCCTCGGCGGAAACGATGTGCTGAAAGGCGAGGGCGGCAGCGACACGCTCCAGGGCGGGGCCGGGGCCGACACGCTGGACGGCGGCTCGGACACCGGCGTCAACTTCGGCGATACGGTGAGCTATGCCCAGTCCAGCGCGGGCGTCACGGTCGACGTTAGTGCGGGCACCTGTTCGGGAGGCGATGCCGAGGGCGACACGCTGATCGGCATCGAGAACATCATCGGCTCGGGCTTCGCCGACACCTTGGCCGGCAGCAGCAGGGCCAGAAGCATCGCCGGCGGCGCCGGGGACGACCTGCTCCACAGCGCTCTCGTCGGCCTGTCCACCACGCTGGACGGCGGCGCCGGCACCGATACGGCCAGCTTTCATGGCAGCCACCATGCGAGCGTCACGGTCAACCTCGCGGCCAACACCGCGACGGGCGACGCCGAGATCGACACGCTGATCAGCATCGAGAACGTCATCGGCTCGGCCTTCGCCGACACGCTGACCGGCGACGCCGGGGCGAACGTCCTGGCCGGCGACGACGGCAACGACGTGCTTCAAGGCGGCGCCGGCGCCGACACGCTGCAGGGCGGCAACGGCAGCGACACCGCCTCCTATGAAGAATCCGCCGCAGGCGTCTCGCTCAGCCTGTCGTCCAACACGGCGTCTGGCGGCGACGCCGAGGGCGACAGCTTCAGCAGCATCGAGAACGTCACCGGCTCGGCCTTCGCCGACGTGATCAACGGCGAGGCCGGGACGAATGTGCTGGATGGCGGCGCCGGCGACGACGTGCTCGCGGGGCGCGGCGGCGCCGACACCCTGCGGGGCGGGGCCGGCAGCGACACGGCCAACTACATCGCGTCCTCGGCCGTCACGATCAACCTCGCGACCAACAGCGCGGCCGGCGGGGACGCCGCGGGCGACAGCTTCAACGGCATCGAGAACATCACCGGCTCGAACGGGGCCGACAGCCTGACCGGCGATGCCGGGGCCAACGCCCTCGACGGCGCCGGCGGGAACGACCTGCTTGCCGGCGGCGCCGGGGCCGACAGGCTGATCGGCGGCACGGGCATCGACACAGCCTCCTACGCCGCCTCGGCGGCGGCGGTCGCGGTCAACCTGCTGACCGGGACCGGCACCGGCGGCGATGCCCAGGGCGACACGCTGGCGACGATCGAGAACCTGATCGGCTCGGCCTTCTCCGACACGCTGACCGGCAGCGCCGCGGCCAATGTGCTGACCGGTGGCAACGGCGACGATGTGCTCCAGGGCGGGGCCGGGGCCGACACCCTGCAGGGCGGCGCCAACATCGACACCGTCACCTATGCCGCCTCGGCGGCCGGGGTGGTGGTGACGGTCAACGGCGCCGGCTCGGGCGGCGATGCCGCGGGCGACGTCCTGTCCAGCATCGAGGTCCTGACCGGCTCGACGTTCGACGACACGCTGACCGGCAGCGCCGGGGACGACATCCTGGACGGCGGCGGCGGCGACGACACGCTCCAGGGTGGCGCCGGGGCCGACAGGCTGGTCGGCGGCGCGGGCACCGACACGGCGACCTATGCCGCCTCGACCACGTTCGTCGAGGTCTGGCTCGACATCGGCGCCGGCGGGGGCGGCGATGCCCACGGCGACAGGCTGACGGCGATCGAGAACCTCATCGGCTCGGCCTTCGCCGACGCGCTGGGCGGCGATGCCGGGGCGAATGTCCTGGCCGGCGGCGACGGCGACGACCAGTTCGTGGGGCTCGGCGGCGCCGATGCGCTGCAGGGCGGCAACGGCATCGACACCGCCTACTACAACATCTCGGCGGCGGCGGTCATGGTCAACCTGCTGACCGGGACCGGCACGGGCGGCGAGGCCCAGGGCGACGTCCTGTCCGGCATCGAAAATCTGTCCGGCTCGTCCTTCGCCGACACGCTGACCGGCGATGCCGGGGCCAATGTGCTGACCGGCGACTTCGGCGACGACACGCTCCAGGGCGGCGCCGGGGCCGACACGCTGGATGGCGGCGCGGGCACCGACACGGCGACCTATGCCGCCTCGACCACGTTCGTCCGGGTCTACCTCTATATGGGCGTCGGCACGGGCGGCGACGCCCAGGGCGACAGGCTGACGGCGATCGAGAACCTCATCGGCTCGGCCTTCACCGACGCGCTGGGCGGCGATGCCGGGGCGAATGTCCTGGCCGGCGGCGACGGCGACGACCAGTTCGCGGGGCTCGGCGGCGCCGATGCGCTGCAGGGCGGCAACGGCATCGACACCGCCTACTACAACATCTCGGCGGCGGCGGTCGCGGTCAACCTGCTGACCGGGACCGGCACGGGCGGCGACGCCCAGGGCGACGTCCTGTCCGGCATCGAAAATCTGTCCGGCTCGTCCTTCGCCGACACGCTGACCGGCGATGCCGGGGCCAATGTGCTGACCGGCGGCGACGGCGACGACACGCTCCAGGGCAGCAGCGGCGCTGACAATCTGCAGGGCGACAACGGGGTCGACACCGCCTCCTACGCCGCCTCGGCTGTGGCGGTCGCGGTCAACCTGCTGACCGGCACCGGCGCGGGCGGCGATGCCCAGGGCGACACGCTGGCGACGATCGAGAACCTGACCGGCTCGGCCCTGGCCGACACGCTGACCGGCGACGCCGGGGCCAACATCCTAGCCGGCGGCGACGGCAACGACGTGCTTCAAGGCGGCGCCGGCGCCGACACCCTGCAGGGCGGCAACGGCAGCGACACCGCCTCCTATCTCCTCTCCGCCGCAGGCGTCTCGTTCAACTTGTCGTTCAACACGGCGGCCGGCGGGGACGCCTCGGGCGACAGCTTCAACGGCATCGAGAACGTCACCGGCTCGGCGTTAGCCGACACGCTGATCGGCAACGCCGGGGCCAACACCCTCGACGGCGCCGGCGGGGACGACCTGCTCGCCGGCGGCGCCGGGGCCGACACGCTGATCGGCGGTACGGGCATCGACACAGCCTTCTACGCCGCCTCGGCTGTGGCGGTCGCGGTCAACTTGTTGACCGGGACCGGCACGGGCGGCGATGCCCAGGGCGACAGCTTCAACGGCATCGAGAACCTGATCGGCTCGGCGTTAGCCGACACGCTGATCGGCAACGCCGGGGCGAACGTCCTGGCCGGCGGCGACGGCAACGACGTGCTTCAAGGCGGCGCCGGCGCCGACACCCTGGTCGGGGGTGGCAGCGCAGACTATATCACTGGCGGCGCCGGTGCCGACGTGCTCAACGGCGGCGCCGACACGGACACCGTCTCCTACGCCGCCTCGGCCGCCGGGATCGTTATCAACCTGCTGACCCGCGCCGGCACGGGCGGCGACGCGCAGGGCGACAGTTTCTTCTCGATCGAGAACGTCGCCGGCTCCGCCTTCGCCGACCGGCTGTACGGCGACGTCGGCGCCAATGCGCTGACCGGCGGCAACGGCGACGACCAGTTGCGCGGCGGTGCGGGTGCCGATGTGCTGAATGGCGGCGCCGGTATCGACACCATCTCCTATGAAGAATCCGCCGCCGGCGTGTCGCTCAGCCTGTCGTCCGGCGCCGCGTCGGGCGGCGATGCCGAGGGCGACAGCTTCAGCAGCATCGAGAACGTCATCGGCTCGGCCTTCGCCGACACGATCAACGGCCAGGCCGGGGCGAACATCCTGGATGGCGGCGCGGGCGACGACCTGCTGGCGGGGCGCGGCGGCGCCGACACGCTGATCGGCGGTGCCGGCAGCGACACCGCCGACTACATTGCCTCCGCGGCCGTGAATGTGAACCTGGCCACCAACACCGCGACGGGAGGCGATGCCCAGGGCGACACCTTCAGCGGCATCGAGAATCTCTCCGGTTCGAACTTCGGCGACATCCTGACCGGCGATGCAGGGGCCAATGTGCTCGCCGGCGGTAACGGCAATGATATGCTCGAGGGCGGCGCCGGAGCCGACGTTCTGGATGGCGGCGCGGGCAGCGACACGGCGAGCTATGCGGGGTCGGCTGCGGGCGTCGTGGTCAACCTCGAGACCGGCGTCATCGGGATCGTTATCAACCTGCTGACCGGCGCCGGCACGGGCGGCGACGCGCAGGGCGACAATCTCTTCTCGATCGAGAACGTCACCGGCTCCGCCTTCGCCGACCGGCTGTACGGCGACGTCGGCGCCAATGCGCTGAGCGGCGGCAATGGCGACGACCAGCTCCGCGGCGGTGCGGGTGCCGATGTGCTGAATGGCGGCGCCGGCTCGGACTTCGCCAACTACCAGGGCTCGGCGGCGGCGGTGTCGGTCAACCTGCTGACCGGTACCGTCTCGGGCGGCGACGCTGCGGGCGATGTGCTGACCGATATCGAGAACCTGTACGGCTCCAGCCATGACGACCAGCTGACCGGCAACGATGCCCGCAACATCATCGGCGGCGAGATCGGCAATGACACCCTCGCCGGCAATGCGGGCGATGACAGCCTCTCCGGCGAGGAGGGCGACGATACGCTCGACGGCGGCGACGGCAACGACCGGCTCGTCGGCGGCGCCGGCATCGACACCATCCGCGGCGGTCTCGGCCACGACTCGGTCGATGCGGGCAGCGAGAACGACACTGTCTTCGGCGAGGACGGCGACGACTCGCTCCTCGGCGGCGCGGGCGACGACACCCTTCATGGCGGTGCGGGCGCCGACGAGATCGACGGCAGCATCGGGAACGACGTCGTCGCCGGCGATGCCGGGGACGACAGCATCGCCGGCGGTGCGGGCGCCGATCGGATCGACGGCGGCGCCGGCCACGATATCGTCCAGGGCGGCGCCGGCGCCGACGCGCTGGTCGGCGGGGCCGGCATCGACACCGCCTATTACAGCGCCAGCGGGGCCGGGGTGACGATCGACCTCGCGACCGGCACCGGTGCCGGCGGCGATGCCCAGGGCGACACCCTGAGCGGGATCGAGCAGATCTACGGTTCGGCCTTTGCCGACGTGCTCACCGGCGACGCCGGCAACAACACCCTCTGGGGTGTCGGCGGTGGAGACGTGCTCACCGGCGGCCTCGGCGCGGACCTGCTCAAGGGCGGGGTCGGCAACGACGTCTTCGCCTATGCCAGCGTCGCCGACAGCACGGTGGCGGTCGCAGGGCGGGACACGGTCTTCGACTTTTCGGCCGGAGATCGGATCGACCTGTCGGCGATCGACGCGGATGGCGGTTCGGCCAACGGCGACACGGCGTTCGCCTTCGGCACGGGGCCCTTCACCGCGGCCGGCCAGGTCCGGGTCCTCGATTTCGGCGGCGGCCGGTATGGCGTCTATCTGGAGACCTCCGGCGATCGCGTGGAGGACGCGATCATCACCGTTCAGTCCAATCACGCCCTGACCGCGGCGGATTTCGTGCTGTAGGGGCGGGGGCAGGTCGCCGGTCTGCAGGGCGGCCGGTGCGTTCGTGCCGTCGACGCATCGGTCCGGCCGGCATGCCCGTCCGGGACTGCGCGATGACGGAGTGCCGGGAATCGTGCTAGGTCGGCAATGCGCTGATCGCCGGGACGACCGCCATGCCCAAGATCGACCTCGCCGCCGTGCCGGAACGCAAGGGCTCGGGCTATCCGCACCCCTTCGACGCGCCCTGCGCCGACCGGATCCGGCAGCGGCTGGGCGAGGCCGGCGGGCTCACCGATGTCGGGATCAACCTGATGCGGCTGCCGCCGGGCGGCTGGTCGAGCCAGCGCCACTGGCATTCGGAGGAGGACGAGTTCGTCTATGTGCTCGCGGGCGAACTGACGCTGGTCGAGGATGGCGGCGAGACGGTGCTGCGCGCCGGCGACTGCGCCGCCTTCCCGAAGAACTCCGGCGACGGCCACCACATGATCAACCGGTCGGACGCCGTGGCGGTCTATCTCGAGGTCGGCACGCGCTCGCCCACCGACGTGATCACCTGCTCCGACATCGACATGATGAGCCCCAGCACCGACGGCCGGTTCCTGCACAAGGACGGCACGCCCTATTGACCCGGAGGTGACGATGGCCGAGGTCCTGCTGTTCCATCACGCCCAGGGGCTGACCCCCGGCGTGCGCGCCTTCGCCGACGCGCTGCGGGCCGCCGGCCATGCCGTGCACACGCCCGACCTGTTCGACGGGCGCATCTTCGGCAGCATCGACGAGGGCATGGCCTATATCCAGCAGGCGGGGTTCGACGATCTGCGGGAGCGCGGCGTCCGCATCGCCGACGAACTGCCGCCCGCGCTGGTCTATGCCGGCTTCTCCTTCGGCGTGCTGCCGGCGCAGAAGCTGGCCCAGACCCGGCCCGGGGCGCGCGGCGCCCTGCTGTTCTACTCCTGCTTGCCGATCAGCGGCGACTGGGCTTTCGGGCCCTGGCCGGACGGCGTCCCGGTGCAGATCCACGGCATGGACGCCGACCCGATCTTCGTCGGCGAGGGCGACATCGACGCCGCCCGCGAGATCGTGGCCAAGGCGGCGGATGCGGAGCTGTTTCTGTACCCCGGCGACCAGCATTACTTCGCCGACAGCTCGCTGCCGTCCTACGATGCCGAGGCGACCGCGCTGCTCACCCGGCGGGTGCTCGCGTTCCTGGCACGGGTCTGACTGGGCTGGCCATTGTGCTGGGAATTCGATCAATCGGATCTGCACAATCTATTTGTCGGATTTAACCGGGCGTTCCATGCTGGCTTCGATCCAGCGGCGCGGCAGGCGGCCGGCCGGAATCCCTGTTCGTTTGCTCTCCAGAAGACGGTGGCTCCCGGCCATGGCCCGGGGCCCGGCCTCGACATTCCGACGGGAGGAAGACCATGGAGTATCGCAAGCTCGGCAACAGCGGCGCGGTGGTGACGGCCTATTGCCTCGGCACCATGACCTTCGGCAAGGAATCCGACGAAGCGACGTCCTTCGCGCTGATGAACGACTATGTGGAGGCCGGCGGCAACTTCCTCGACACGGCGGATGTCTACAGCACCGGCGTGTCGGAGGAGATCATCGGCCGCTGGCTGAAGAGCCGGCCCGGCATCGGCCAGAGCCTGGTGATCGCCACCAAGGGCCGCTTCCCGATGGGGCAGGGGCCGAATGACCTTGGCCTGTCGCGCAAACACCTTGGGGCGGCGCTCGACGCCTCGCTGCGGCGCCTGGGGGTCGAACAGATCGACCTTTACCAGATGCACGCCTGGGACGCGCTGACGCCGCTGGAGGAGACGCTGCGCTTCCTCGACGATTCGGTGCGCAACGGCAAGATCGCCTATTACGGCTTCTCGAACTTCCTCGGCTGGCAGCTGACCAAGGCGGTGTGGCTGGCCAAGGCGAACGGCTACGCCCCGCCGGTGACGCTGCAGCCGCAATACAACCTCCTGGTCCGCGACATCGAGCACGAGATCGTGCCGGCTTGCCTCGACGCGGGCATCGGGCTGCTGCCCTGGTCGCCCCTGGGCGGCGGCTGGCTGTCCGGCAAGTACAAGCGCGACCAGATGCCGACCGGCGCCACCCGCCTGGGCGAGAACCCCCAGCGCGGCATGGAGGCCTATGACGCCCGCAACGCCAAGCCGGCCACCTGGGCGGTGATCGGGGCGGTCGAGGACATCGCCCGGGCGCGCGGGATCGGCATGGCGCAGGTGGCGCTGGCCTGGGTCGCGGCGCAGCCGGCGGTGACCTCGGTGATCCTGGGCGCACGCACCCGGCAGCAGCTGGCCGACAATCTCGGTGCGGCGAGCCTGGCGCTGACCGGCGAGGAGATGGCCGTGCTGGACGCCGCGAGCCGGCCCGAGATGGCGGACTACCCCTACGGCGCCGGCGGCATCAACCAGCGGCGCCGCAGGATCGAGGGCGGGCGCTGACCCCGCGACGCCGCTCCGTTCAGACCGCCTGGCGCTCGGACGGGGCGGCGGCGCCGTCGCGGGACGGCACGGGCGCCATCGCCTCGAACACGCCGTCGCGCCGCACCAGGGCGTGGTACAGCGCCGCGGCGACATGCAGCAGGATCAGCGCGAAGAAGGCGAAGGCCAGATACACATGCGCGCTCCACAGCAGGGCGTGCAGGCCGGCATCCTGCGGCAGGATCGGCGGCAGGGTGACGCCGGGGAACAGCACGACCGGATAGGCCGCGGCCGACAGCATGCCCCAGCCGATCAGCGGCATGCCGATCATCAGCAGGTAGAAGGCGATGTGCGACAGATGCGCGGCCAGCTTCATCGGCTCGGGCATGTCGGCCGGCAGCGCCGGCGCGCCGTAGCGCAGCCGCAGCCCCAGGCGGATCAGCACCAGCACCAGGATGGCGATACCGAGCGGCTTGTGGATCGCCACGAGCGTCAGATGCTTCGGCATGACGGTGGACACCATGCCGACGCCGATGAACAGCATGGCCAGGATGCAGACGGCCAGCAGCCAGTGCAGCAGGCGCTGGGATGCGGTGAAGTGCCGGCGGCCGCTGGTCATGGCTTCGCTCCCGTCTCGGTGCGCGGATAGTCCTGCTCTTCCGCGGTGCGCAGGTTGTAGGACACGGCATAGGCGGCCGACCGCGCGGCGGGGAAGGGGTCGTCCGAGGTGCGGATGCCGTCGGGCAGCACGGTGGGGTCGAAATTGATGTCGCGGCAGGGGCCGTGCGGCTCGGCCTCGATCCGCTGCACAATCAGGGTGCCGACCTCGACGGTGCGGCGGTCCGCCGGCCAGGCCTTGCTCGGGTCCGCGGTCGGATCGCCCGGATCGGCGACGGTCACCGCCAGGGTCCAGCGCTGCGGGCCGGCGGCGACGCGCTGGGTGATCTCCTGCTCCAGGAGGTCGGGGCCGCGCTTCGCCAGCTCCTCCGGCGGCACCGGCACGGTCTGCGCCGCCGGCAGCAGCGACCAGCGTACCGTGCGGTCGGCGCCGGAGGCATCGGTGAAGACGAAGCTGTTCAGGCTGTTGAACCGGTCCTCGGCATAGCTGCCGGTCCAGGGCGCGCTCTGCGCCCAGGCCACGAAGGCGCCGAATTCCGGATGCGCGGCGGCGAAGCGCTTCATCGCCTCCGGGTCCTTGCTGCCGGAGGCGGTCAGCAGCTCGTAGAAGGCCTGCGGCGTCGCCACCGGGAAGACCGGCGGGTCGATCATGGCGCTGCGCCATTCCTGCCCGTCCGGCGTCGTGATCTGCAGCCCGATGCCGTGCACGCGGACCGTCGCGTCCTCGGCGTTCGGGTTCGGGGTGGCGAGGTTGAAGCGCCCGAGGGCGGGGTACTCGCCCGCGGCGAAGACCCGGGCCTTCGACAGAGCCGCCCCGGCGCCGTTGGACCCGAAGACGCCGGTGAAGCAGATCCCCTTGGCATGGTTGCGGCGATGGCCGGGGGCCGCGCCGCCGGGCGGCGCCAGCGCAGACACCAGCTTGTCCGGGGTCAGGCGCTGGGGCGAGAGCCACCCCGCCGTGTAGGCGAAGGCCGCGCCGCCGGCACCGACGACGACTGCGATCAGGGCCAGCGATCCGAGAGCGGAACGCGATCGTTGCGGCTGGGGCATTCCATCCTCGCTGTACAGGGGACTCGAGGGCCTCGATCCGAGGGTATTGTCTCTTCGTCGGACGAGCCGGAAAGGTTGCCTGGCCCGATGTTCGTCTTGCCGTCTGTAAGGGGAGCCCGCCACTGTCGGGGGGGCAGGGACAGTGGCGGGCGGTGGACATCAGCGGTGTCGGGGGGAGAGCCGCTGTGCCATGACAAGCTAGCCGAAAGGGGCGGTCCGGCTTATCGGACATGCGATCAGGCCGGATCATACCTAGGGATAGGTCAGTCCTGCCCGCCGGCTTCCCCGTTGCCTTCCAGCTTCCGGCGCAGCGCCGACATGACGGCGTGGGTCGTCGCGATGTCCTCGACCCGCAGCCCTTCGGCCAGGCCGTCGACCCAGGGGGCCTGCAGGCGCATGGCGGCGTCGAAGGTCTCTCTGCCCTTGCCGGTCAGCTCCACCAGCTGCGCCCGCCGGTGATGCGGGTTGGGCCGGAAGACGACCAGCCCTTCCGCCTCCAGATCGTTGACGATGCGCTGGACGTTCTGGCGGTTGGCGCCCATGTCGCGCGCCAGCCAGGCCACCGGCTGCGGCCGGTCCGCCGCGACGATGGTGCCGAGCACCTGCCAGCGGGCGCTGGTCAGGCCCAGCCCGACGACCAGCCGGTCCCCCGCGCTGACGATCCGGCTGTTCAGCCGGAACAGGTCGAGGATCAGGTCGGTCAAGGCGGTCCCCGCCGGCGTTCGCGTCGCTCCGGTCACGTGTCACCATGCAGTGATATTGACATTATAATGTCAATATGGTCTGTTGCGGTCACTCCAATTTGACATCATGCAACCATATCGGACGGAGCTTGTCATGCCGCAGATGCGACCCCTGGATCCCGCCTTCCCGATCGACCGCCAGCTCGCCGTCGACGCCGCGCCGGTCGTGCTGGTCAACGTCTTCACGATGGACGCGGCCGACGAGCAGGCCTTCCTCCGGGCGTGGCGGGGCGACGCGGGGATCATGAAGCGCCAGCCGGGCTTCATCTCGACCCAGCTGCACCGGGCGATCGGCGACAGCCCGACCTATCTGAACCATGCCGTCTGGGAATCGACGGCCGATTTCCGGGCCGCCTTCGCGAATCCGGAGTTCCGGGCGAAGCTGTCGGCCTATCCGGCTTCGGCCGTCGCGTCGCCGCACCTGTTCCAGAAGGCTGCGGTGCCGGGCATCTGCGTGGCCTGACCGACCGGACTACTGGCCGACGCTCTGGGCCAGCAGCTGGTTGCGGATCTCGACATGCGGGTAGCCGACCACGGTGACCCGGCGGCCGCTGGAGACCCGGCCGGGCTGGTCGGGCGGCACCACCACGGTCCACGCTTCGGTCGGGGTCTGCAGGCGGAACGAGGTCACGCCGTTGCGGCGGGAGACGCCGTCGATCCGGCCGGTCACGGTGATCGGCGTGCTGGTCGCGTATTCGCGCGGATCGGCCGGCGCCGCCCCGCCCGCCGTCGCCGAGACCGCGGGATGGCGCGGGTCGGGCGCGACCGGCGACCGGCGTGGCTGCTCGAGCTGGGTGCCGGGCGGCACCGGATAGGGCATCGCCTTCTCCGGCACGGTGGTCGGGGCCGGCGCGGTGGGCTGGACGACGCTGGTCTGGGCCCAGGCCGGCGATGCGGCCATCAGGCCGGCGAGAAGGACGGCGGAAACCGCGTGGGGGAGGGTGACCATGCTTCGCTCTCCATCTTCGCCGCCGGGCGGTGACCCGGCGGCGGGAACCGTGAGCGTCAATCTCCGGCAAAGCCGGGATCTCCGCAGCTTAAGAAATGGAGAGCATCCGTCCAGGTTCCGGCCCTGTCCGCGAAGAACCTTGCGCCCGTCCGGGACGGCGCCATGATGGCGCGTCTCGACGGAACGGGGAGCGACAGGTGTCCGATCTTCTGCTGGTCGGCTGCGGCCGGATGGGAAGCGCGCTGGTCAAGGGCTGGCTGGCCGGCAAGGCGGCCGACCGGATCTGGGCGGTGGAGCCGGCCGAGCTCGGCCTCGCCGACCCGCGGCTGCACCATGTGCGCGGTGCCGCCGGGCTGCCGGCCGATCTGGCGCCCGAGGTGGTGGTGCTGGCGGTGAAGCCGCAGATGATGCCCGAGGCGCTGCCGGCCTATCGCCGCTTCGCCGGGCCGGGAACGCTGTTCCTGTCGATCGCCGCCGGCCGCACCCTGGCCTGGCTGGAGCAGGGGCTGGGGGCGGAGGCTGCGGTGGTCCGCGCCATGCCGAACACCCCGGCCGCGATCGGCCAGGGCATCTCCGTCCTGGTCGCGAACGCCGCGGTGACGCCGGAGCAGCGCCGCCGCGCCGAGACGCTGATGCAGGCCGCCGGGCAGACCGCCTGGATCGAGGACGACGCGCTGATGAACGCGGTCACGGGCGTCTCCGGCAGCGGCCCGGCCTATGTCTTCTACCTGATCGAGACCCTGGCTGAGGCCGGCCGTGCCGCCGGGCTGCCGGCCGAGCTGGCGATGCAGCTGGCGCGGCAGACCGTGGTCGGCGCCGGCGCCCTGGCCGGGGCCGCGACCGAGAGCGCGGCGGAGCTGCGCATCGCCGTGACCAGCCCGAAGGGCACCACCCAGGCGGCGCTGGACGTGCTGATGGCGCCGGACGGGCTGCAGCCGCTGATGACCAAGGCCGTCGCCGCGGCGACGCAGCGCGGCCGCGAGCTGGCGTAATGGCCAGCAGCAGCGAACGCGTCGCCGCGGCGCTGGCGGCGGCGGGGCATGCCCCCGAGATCCGGGTGTTCGACGCATCGACCCGCACCTCTGCCGACGCCGCGGCGGCGATCGGCTGCGAGGTGGCGCAGATCGCCAAGTCGCTGGTGTTCCGCATCCGCGGCAGCGCCCGGCCGGTGCTGGTGATCGCCAGCGGCGTCAACCGGGTCGACGAGGCGGCGGTGGCGACGGCGCTGAGGGACCGGATCGACGGCGCCCGGATCGAGCGCGCCGATGCCGGCTTCGTGCGCGACGCCACCGGCTTCGCCATCGGCGGCGTCGCCCCGGTCGGCCACGCCACGCCGCCGCATGTGGTGATCGACCGCGACCTGCTGGCGCTGCCCCGGATCTGGGCCGCGGCCGGGACGCCGAACTCGGTCTTCGCCCTGACGCCGGAGCAGCTGGTGGCCCTGACCGGCGGCGTGGTCGCCGACGTGGCGAAGCGAGACGGCACCGGTTGACTCGTCTCGCTGCGGGACGCTACGACAGGTCCATGGCGACGACGATCATCCTGAAGCGCACCACCAAGACGACCGCTACGGCGGGCGCTCCCTGGTGCGCGCGGTGACCGCCGCGTCCTAGCAACCAGAGGCCCCGCCGAGGACGGACGGGGCCCACCGGTGAAGCCATCGTCCCTCCCGGTTCAACAGGAAGGACGACATCGTGCTCGCATCATCCGATCTCCAAGAAGCCCCGCGCGGCGTGCGCTCGCGCGATCCCGTGATCGCGATCGTCGGCGCCACCGGAGCGGTCGGCATCGAGCTGCTGCGCTGCCTGGAGGCGCGGCGCTTCCCGGCCGCCGAGGTCCGGCCGCTGGCCTCGGCCCGCTCCGCCGGCCGGACGATCCCGTTCCGCAGGCGCGACCTGGTGGTCGAGGAGCTGACGGAGGGCAGCTTCGCCGGCGTCGACATCGCCTTGTTCTCGGCCGGCGCCGGCATCTCCCGGCGCTACGCCCCGGCAGCGGTGGCGGCCGGGGCGGTGGTGGTCGACAACTCCTCGGCCTTCCGTATGCAGCCGGACGTGCCGCTGGTGGTGCCGGAGGTGAACGCGGCGGCGCTGGCGGGCCATGCCGGCATCGTCGCCAACCCGAACTGCGTCGCCGCGATCATGACGGTCGCGCTGGCGCCGCTGCACCGGGCGCATCCGCTGCGGCGGGTCTCGGCGGCGACCTACCAGGCCGCCTCGGGCGCCGGCGCCGCGGCGATGGAGGAACTGCGGGAGGCCACCGCCGCCCATCTGCAGGGCCGGCCCTTCGAGCCCAAGGTGCTGCCCCACCCCTATGCCTTCAACCTGTTCAGCCACAATGCCGAGGTCGACCCGGCCAGCGGCTACAACGGCGAGGAGCTGAAGGCGATCGCCGAGACCCGCCGCATCCTGGGCGCGCCGGACCTCCCGATCGGCATCACCTGCATCCGCGTGCCGGTGCTGCGGGCCCATTCGATCGCGCTCTCGGTCGAGTTCGACTCCGTGGTGACACCGGAGGAGGCGAGAGGCCTGCTCGAAGGCGCGCCCGGCCTGCGCCTGGTCGACGACCGGGCCGCGAACCATTTCCCGATGCCGTCCGAGGCGAGCGGCCGGGACGAGGTGCTGGTCGGCCGCATCCGGACGGATCTCGGCGACCCCAGCGGCCGCTCCCTGGCCTTCTTCGTCTCGGGCGACCAGCTGCTGAAGGGCGCCGCCCTCAACGCCGTGCAGATCCTGGAGCATCTGCGGTCGTGATCCCGGTGCCGGCTCGCCTTCGCGGCGAATTGCGCTAGATTGGAACCGATCGCGCCCGGCTCCGTTCGGGGCCGGGCGCTCTCCGGGGGGCCGCAAGGCCGAGCGCGCGAGGGCCGGGACCATGGCGAAGAAGGCCGATATTGCGAACCACATCGTCACCACCGCGGTCGACCTGGCGGCGGAGAAGGGGTGGCGCGCCTTGACCCTTTCCGACGTCGCCCAGGCGGCGCGGGTGCCGATGTCGGCGCTGTACCGCCACTGCCCGACCAAGGCGGAGCTGCTGGCAGGGTTCAGCCGGATGATCGACCAGGCGGTGCTGTCCGAAGGCCTGCCGGGCGAGGAAGAGAGCCCGCGCGACCGGCTGTTCGACCTGCTGATGCGCCGCTTCGACGTGCTGTCGGGCCATCGCGCCGGGGTCAAGGCGATCCTCCGCGACCTGCGGCTCGACCCGCTGACCATGCTGTTGCAGGCACGGCAGCTCGAGCTGTCGATGCGCTGGACGCTGCAATCCGCCGGCATCTCGACCTCCGGGCTGCTCGGCCGGGCGCGGGTGCAGGCGCTGTGCCTGATCTACGGGCTGGTGCTGCGCGCCTGGGAGCAGGATGATTCGCCGGATCTCGACCGCACCATGAAGGCGCTGGACCAGCGGCTGCGCCAGGCGGAGCAGTGGGAGAACACCTTCGGCCGCGGCCGCGGCGAGCGCCGGTCGGAGCCGCCGGCCCAGCCGGAAGCCCAGGCGGGGCAGGAGCCGACGCTGCACTAGATGGCAATCGGTTGCGCTGGATGACAGCTTTGCTGCAGTGCACAATTTCCGTTTGCGGTGCGGCCGGCCCCGTGTAAGGTGCTGTTTAATTGTGCAACCAGGAGTTGGGCCATGAGCAAGGTGCCGCCGGTCTGGGATGTCGACTTCACCAAGCTGCTGAGCGAGTTCAAGGTGCCGGGCGTCGACCTCGACGCGGTGCTGCAGGCCCAGCGCAAGAACATCGAGGCGCTGACCGCCGCCAACCGCACCGCGGCGGAGGGGCTGCAGGCCTTCGCCCGCCGCCAGGGCGAGATCCTGCGCCAGAACCTGGCCGAGCTGCAGAGCCAGTTCTCCAACGCCGTCGCCGCCGGCGCGCCGGAGGAGAAGCTGGCGAAGCAGACCGAGCTGGCCAAGGCCACCTTCGAGAAGGCGATCGCCGACATCAAAGAGCTGGCCGAGCTCCTGGCCAAGTCGAACACCGAGGCCGCCGAGATCGTCAGCAAGCGCGTCAGCGCCAGCTTCGACGAGCTGAAGAGCGTTCTGAAGACCCCGACGACCAAGCGCTGATTCTGATGTACGAGAGAAGGCCGCCTGCAGGCAGCCTTCTTGCCTTTCGGGTGCCGGCGCGGCAGGGTGCGCGCCGGTTTCGCGGAGGGCAGAATGACGATCAGCTACGACGATTTCGCCAAGGTCGACATCCGGGTAGGCACCATCGTGGCGGTCGAGCCCTATCCCGAGGCACGCAAGCCGGCCTACAAGCTGACCGTCGACCTGGGGCCGGAGATCGGGCAGAAGCGCAGCTCGGCCCAGCTGGTCGCGCTCTATACGCCGGAGACGCTGCTCGGCCGCCAGGTGGCGGCGGTGGTGAACTTCCCGCCCAAGCAGATCGGCCGCTTCATCTCCGAGATCCTGGTGCTGGGCTTCCCGGACGCCGATGGCAACGTCGTGCTGGCCGCGATCGAGCGGCCGGTGCCGAATGGCGGGCGGCTTTACTAGGCCTCCACGGTTGACGCGGCGGCGAGACCCGCCGATCATCGTCCCGATCGCAGGATCAGCCATACCCTCCACGTGACTGGCGAGACGGGGGAGCACCCCGAGGGAGCGTGGAGGACCGTTTCGATGCCGCTCGCCTGGGCAGCCTTCTTTGGAAGCTGGTCAGGCGATTCGTGTTCTAGGCATCGAAACGGAGACTTCCATGGACTATCAGCACCAGCCCGATCCGGCAGATCCCGATCTGCGCAGCCGACTGGCCGAAGCCGATCCGCAGGCCGCCGCGATCCTCGAGCGCGAGGAGCGCCGGCAGCAGCAGGGCCTGACCCTGATCGCGTCGGAGAACCATGCCTTCCCCGAGCTGCGGCCGCTGATCGGCTCGGTCTTCGCCGACAAATACGCCGAAGGCCAGCCGCGCCGCCGCTACTATGGCGGCAACCTCCACGCGGACGAGATCGAGGAGCTGGCCCAGGGCCGGGCCAAGGCGCTGTTCGGGGCCGAGCACGCCAATGCCCAGCCGCTGTCCGGGTCGCCGATGAACCAGGCGGTGTATTTCGGCCTGCTGCAGCCGGGCGACACCATCCTGGCCATGGACCTGTCGCATGGCGGGCACCTGACCCATGGTGCCCCGGTCTCGGCCATGGGCCGGATCTTCCGCTTCGTCCGCTACGGCACCGTCGCCGGCGGCGGCTTCGATTTCGACGCGATCCGCGAGATCGCGCGGCGGGAGCGGCCGAAGCTGCTGATCACCGGCTTCTCCTCCTACCCGCGCGACATCGACTACGCCGCCTTCAAGGCGATCGCCGACGAGGTCGGGGCCATCACCATGGCCGACGTCTCGCATATCGGCGGGCTGATCGCCGGCAAGGCGCTGCCGAACCCGCTGGCAGCCGGCTTCGACGTCGTCACCACCACCACGCACAAGACCCTGCGCGGCCCGCGCGGCGGCCTGATCCTGTGCCGCGAGCCGTTCCGCAAGGCGATCGATCAGGCGGTGTTTCCGGGGCTGCAGGGCGGGCCGCACATGGACCAGGTGGCGGCGCTGGCCACGGCGCTGCACCTGGCGGCGCAGGAGGAGTTCCGGGCCTATGCCCGGCGGGTGCTGGACAACGCCAAGGCGCTGGCCGCCGCGCTGCAGGGCCGCGGCGCGCAGCTGGTGACCGGCGGCACCGACAACCACCTGATGGTGGTCGACGTGGCATCCAGCTTCGGCATCGACGGCGACGAGGCGCAGCAGCGACTGGACCGGGTCGGGCTGGTGACGAACAAGCAGGTGGTGCCGGACGACACCCGCCCGCCGCTGCGCCCCTCCGGCCTCCGGCTCGGCACGCCGGCCGTCACCACCCGCGGCATGCGCGAGGGGCAGATGACGGCGCTGGCCGACCTGATCGTCGACGCGGTCACCGGCGCACGGCCGGAGCCGGCTTTGGCGAACGCGGTCCGGGACTTCGCCAGGCGGTTCCCGATCCCGGGGTGAGCGGGGCGGAGAGGCGGGGGAACCCCCTCACCCGAAATCGCTGCGCGATTTCGACCTCTCCCCGAGGGAGAGGTGATTTCAGCGCTGGCCTCGAATTCCCTCTCCCCAGGGGAGAGGGAGGGGCCCGGCGCGCAGCGACGGGAGGGTGAGGGGGTGGCTCGGTGCCCGCCGGTCAGCTCGTCGGCTTGAACCCGGCCCTTTCCCCATAGGCGAAGCACTCCTCGGCCGAGGGGATCGCCCGCGACGTGCTGTACGACCCGAGGCTGAGCGCCGCGACGCAGACGCCGAGACGCAAGCCCTTCTCCACCGGCCAGCCCTCGTGCAGCCCCAGCATGACGCCGGAGGCGAGGGCGTCGCCGGCGCCGTTGGTGCTCTTGACCTTCTCCGGCGGCACCCAGGCCGCGCCCTGGCGCCACAGGCGGCCGGCGCGGTCGGCGGCGACCACGCCGTCCGGGAAATGCACCACGGCCAGGGTGAAGACGCCCATGCGGATCAGCGCCGCGGCCGCTGCCTCGACCAGCGCCCAGTCGGGCCGGCCGTCGCGATGGGTCTCGACGCCGGTCAGCGCCGTCGCCTCCGACTCGTTGATGATGATGCTGTCCAGCAGCGGCAGGCAGGGGAGGGCGAGGTCGCGCAGCCGCTCCCCCGCCACCCCGACCAGCTCCAGATTGGTGCGGTGTCCGGTGGCCTTGGCGCGGGCCAGCACCTCGGAGAAGCCGTTGCCGTTGCCCTGCGGAACGTCCATCCGGGCGTGCACCCCGGGCGAGCCGACATGGAAGATCTTCGCGGTCGACCCGGCCAGGTCGAAATGCCCGGTCGAGAGCTGGGCGTTGACCCCCTCCTGGTGGAAGAAGGTGCGCCGCCCGCCCTCGGCCACGATCATCACGTCGGTGTAGGAGGTGCGGCCGCCCGGCACCACCGCGATCCGCCCGGCGCCGATGCCGAGCTCGCGGCAGGTGTCGAGCGCGATCCGCCCGTAGGCGTCGTCGCCGACGATCCCGATCACCTCGATCGGGAAGGGGGCGCCGAGGCGGGCCAGGTCGATCGCCATGTTGAGGCCAGGCCCGCCGCAGTCCGGCATCTCCTCCCGGATTCGGGCGACGTGCTCCTGCGGCGGGAAGCGGTCGATGACCTTGTTGACGTCGATGCAGATGGTGCCGCCGCAGATGATGCCCGAGCGCTCCATCTCAGCCCTGCTTCAGCACGGCTTCGGTGGTCTGGATGTCGTCGGCCAGCGGGCGCAGCGGGGTGATGCCCTGCTTCTGCAGCTCGCCGTGATAGGCGCGCACCGCCTCCTCCGGCGCGATCGTGCCGTCCGCCACCTGGCGCATGAAGCCGACCATCGCCAGCGGCGATTCCGCCAGGTTGATCTTGCGGCCGAACAGGGCGACGCGGGCGCCGTATTTCTCGGCCTGGTGCAGCAGCTCGAAGCAGTCGCGGGTGGTGCCGGCGCCGCCGCCGAGCACGCCGACGATCAGGCTGGGGTCGAAGCCGGCCAGCTCCTCCAGCGCCTTCGGGCCGTTGTAGGGGATCTTCAGGAACTGCGGCCGGTCGGCCTTCATCACCCCGGCCAGGCAGCGCAGGATGCAGTCGTTGACGTAATGCGGCTGCACCGCCGGGTCGATGCCCGTGGCGACGTTGGGATTGAACACCTCGAGGAAGTACTTGAAGCCGTTGGCGGCCGCGTCGGCGCGGAATTCGGCGAAGGCCTCCAGCGACCGGATGTCGGCGTCGAGGTCGTTGTTGAAGGTGACGGAGTAAAGGCCGAGATCGGTGCCGGTCACCGGCGCCTGCGGATCCGGCGCCGTGCCGCCATGCATCACCCGCGGCAGCGAGGCCGAGCGGAAGGGCCGCGACGGCTTCTGCGTGTAGCCGCCGCCGCGCACGGCCCAGACGTCGGTGGTGTCGTTGGCGCGGATCGCCGGCTTGACCTTGCTGTTGCGGAACGTGCCGCTCTCGACCAGCCGCTCCAGGTTCGAGGCGGAGACCAGCATGATGTCGACGATGTCCTGCTCCACCACCTGGCGGATGGTGTCCAGGAACTCGTCGCGGGTGCGGTAGCGGGTCCAGCTGCCGTCCGGCGCGCGCTTCGGGCCGGTCGAGGTCAGGCTCGGCCCCATGTCGCCGTCCTTGGCGTCGGCGATGATGAAGTCGCTGCGCTTGTACTGTCCGGCGCGGATGCGGGCCAGCTTCTCGTCCAGGCGGGTCATGCTCGGTCTCTCGTCTTTCGGTCGGTTGGGGTCAGAGTAAGGATTCACGTGGCGGTCTCGACGTTCGGGGCAGGCTGGTCGCCCGGCATCGCCCCGGTCATGATCGCCACCACCTCGGCCATGCTGTGGCGCTGCGGCGAGGTCACGGCGACGCGGCGGCCCAGGCGCATCACATGGATGCGGTCGGCCACCTCGAACACGTTCGGCATGTTGTGGCTGATCAGGACCACCGGCAGGCCGCGGTCGCGGATGCCGCGGATCAGGTCCAGCACCTGGCCGGTCTCGCGCACGCCCAGCGCCGCCGTCGGCTCGTCCATGATCACCAGCTTGCGAGCGAAGACCGCGGCTCGGGCCACGGCGACGCCCTGGCGCTGGCCGCCGGACAGGCTCTCGACCGCATGGGTAATCGAGGGCAGGCGGAAGCGCAGCTCGTCCATGTGGCGCTGTGCCTCGCGCCGCATCCGCGGCTTGTCGAGCAGCCGCAGCCAGCGGCCGAGCGGTCCGGGCCGGCGCAACTCGCGCCCCAGGAACAGATTGGTGGCGATGTCCAGCGCCGGCGCCACCGCCAGATCCTGATACACCGTCTCGATGCCGCGGCGGCGGGCGTCGAGCGGCCCGTGGAACCGCACCGGCTGGCCGTCCAGCAGCACCTCGCCCTCGTCGGGCGTTATGGCACCGGACAGCACCTTGATCAGCGTCGACTTGCCGGCACCGTTGTCGCCGACCACCGCCAGCACCTCGCCGTCGCGCAACTCGAAATCGACGCCGCCCAGCGCGGTGACGTGGCCATAGCGCTTGACCACGCCGCGGGCCTCCAGGACGGGTGCGGTCATACCCGCCTCCATCGCGACAGCTGGTCCAGCGCGACGGCGGTGATCACCAGGACGCCGGTGACGAGGTCCTGCCACAGCGGGTCGATGCCGATCAGGGTCAGGCCGTTGCGCAGCACGCCGACGATCAGCACGCCGATCAGCGTGCCGATCAGGCTGCCGCGGCCGCCGAACAGGCTGGTGCCGCCGATCACCACGGCGGTGATGCTGTCGAGATTGGCGGTCTGCATCGCGTTCGGATCGGCGTTCGGGATCCGTCCCAGCGCCAGCCAGGCGCCGATGCCGTAGAGAAAGGCTGCGAACAGATAGACCGACAGCAGTCGCCGCTGCACCGGGATGCCGACCAGCCGCGCCGCCTCCGGGTTGTTGCCGATGGCGTAGACATGCTTGCCCCAGGCGGTGTGGTTCAGCAGGTACCAGACCAGCCCGTAGAGGCCGAGCATGATGATGATGCCGTAGGTGACCACGGCGCCGCCCAGGCGCAGCGTGTTGCCGGTCCAGCCCAGCAGGTCGTCCATCACTGGGAAGGCGCCGCCGCCGGAGAACAGGCGGGTCGCGGCGGTGACGATGCCGAGCATGCCGAGCGTGACGATGAAGGGCGGCAGCTTCAGCCGGCTGACCAGCGTGCCGGTGATCAGCCCGACCAGGCTGCACAGCCCGATCGCCAGCAGCAGCGAGGGCAGGGCGGCATGGCCCTCGTCGACCAGCTTGCCGGCGACGATGGTGCCCAGCACGGCGATGGCGCCGGTGGCCAGGTCGATACCGGCGGTCAGGATCACCAGCGTCTGGCCGATCGCCAGCGTGCCGATGATCACCGATTGCTGCACGATCAGCGACAGGTTGCCGGGGGTCAGGAAACGCTCGCTCATCGCCGTGAACACGGCGCCGAAGACCACGAGCACGATCAGCGGGCCGAGCGGCGGGGTGGTCAGCACTCGCGCCGTCCGACCGATCCAGGACGAGGAAGGGACCATCGCTCTCTCGTTCGGGAGGGCCGGGGGATGGGCGGGCCCTTTGCGGCCCGCCCCGGTCGCGCTGGCGGTCAGCCCCAGCAGTTCTTCTCTCCGAATTCGAGGTCTTTCGACTCCAGCCCCGGCAGCGGCTTGCCGGTGATCAGGAAGGATCCGGTGTTGACGAAGCCGCTCGGCTTCTTGCCGCTCTTGGCGTATTCCGCCACGGCGTCGACGCCCATCTGAGCCATCTTGTAGGGGAACTGCATCACCGTCGCGGCGACGCGCCCGTCCTTGACATATTTGACGCCCAGGCAGCCGCCGTCGATCGAGGTCAGGACGATGTCGTCCTCCTTGCCGGCCGCGCGGATGGCGGCATAGGCGCCTTGCGCCGCGGGTTCGTTGATGGTGTAGACGACGTTGATGTCGGGATGGGCCGACAGCAGGTTCTCCATCGCCGTCTGGCCCTTGTCCTGGGCGCCGTTGGTGTTCTGCTTGCCGACGATCACGGCGTCGCCCTCGGCGATGCCGAAGCCCTTCAGGAAGCCGTCATGGCGGAAGGTGTCGACCGTGCCGCCCGGCGTGCCGTCCAGCATCGCCAGCTTCGGCGCCTTGTCGCCCAGCGCCTTGCGGGCGTACTGGCCCTGCTGCACCCCGGCCTCGAAATTGTCGGTGGCGAAGGTGGCGTCGACCGCGTCCGGCGGGTCGGTCGCGGTGTCGAGCGCGATCACCAGGATGCCGGCGTCGCGCGCCTTCTTGACCGCGCCGAGCACGCCGGTCGAGTTGTTCGGGGTGATCAGGATGCCCTTGGCGCCGGCGCTGATCAGGTCCTCGATCGCTGCTACCTGGCCCTCGTTGTCGCCGTCGAACTTGCCGGCCCGGGCGATCAGCTTCAGCCCCTTGGCCTTGGCCTCCGCCTCGGCCGCCTGGCGCATCTTTACGAAGAACGGGTTGACCTCGGTCTTGGTGACGAGGCCGACGATGGCCTCCTGCGCCATCGCGGCGGTGCTGCCGGCGGCCAGGGCCAGTCCGACGGCGCCGGCGGCGAGCAGGCCGGCAAGGCGACGGCGGTTCACGGACAGCGCAGCCTTGGGCGTCTGCGATCGGATCATCGCGGTTTCCTCCTGTTTGCGGGCCGGCGCTTCTGCGGCGCCGGCCCTGCGGATTGGCCGGACGATTGACCGGCAAGCGGAACGATAATTCCGACTTTTGACGAGAGTCAATCTGATCTTCTGGATCTTTTGCACGAAAACAATCATAAATGAGCGATGGCTGTTTCAGACCCCGAGATCCATGCCCTGGGTACCGCCGGCGCCGGCCATGTGCTGTCGTTGATCCTGTCCGGCCAGGCGCGGTCGCGGGCCGACCTCGCCCGTATCTCCGATCTCTCCCGCGCCACCATCACCCAGCGCCTGGGCGTGCTGTTCGAGTCCGGGCTGCTGCGGGAGGCGGAGGAGACGCAGGCCAGCGGCGGCCGACCCGCCCGCGTTCTCAAGCTGAACGAGGGGTTCGGCGTGGTGCTGGCGGCCGATGTGGGCGAGAGCCGGATCCGGGTGGCGGCGACCGATCTGGGGCCGCATGTCCTGGCCGAACGGCTCGGGGATCTCGAGGTCGGCAGCGGGCCGGTGCCGATCCTGACCTGGATCGCGCAGCAGTTCCGCGATCTCCTGGCCGAGATCGGCCGGCCGGCATCGGACGTGCTGGGCATCGGCCTGTGCCTGCCGGCGCCGGTCGACCATGCCGGCGGACGGGTCGTGGGGCCGTCGGTGATGACCGGCTGGGACGATTTCGACATTCCCGGCTGGTTCGCTCCCGACTATGCGGCGCAGGTCCTGGCCGAGAACGACGTGCGGCTGCGCACCCTGACCGAGCACCGGCAGTTCTGGCCGGAGGAGCGGCAGCTGGTCTTCATCAAGGCCGGCACCGGCATCGGCAGCGGCATCATCACCGACGGCCGGATGCATCGCGGCGCCCGCGGGGCGGCGGGCGACATCGGCCACATCCAGCTGCGCGACGCCGAGGCGCCGCTGTGCCGCTGCGGCAAGCTGGGCTGCGTCGAGGCCTATGCCGCCGGCTGGGCGATCGCCCGCGACCTGCGGGCCCGGGGCTTCGAGGCGCGGGACGCGCGCGACGTGATGGCGCTGGTCCAGCGCAACCGGCCGGAGGCGATCAGTCTGGTGCGCCAGGCCGGCCGGGTGCTGGGCGAGGTCGCGGCCGATGTGGTCGCGGTGTTGAACCCCGGCGTCATCGTCGTCGGCGGCACCTTGGCCGAGGCGGGCGAGCACCTGCTGGCCGGGGTCCGCGAGTTCGTCTACCAGCGCTGCCTGCCGCTGGCGACCGGCGACCTGACCATCACCACCGCCCGGTCGGGCGAAATGGCCGGCCTGCTGGGCGCGGCCCGGCTGGTGGTCGACACCAGGCTGCAGCCGCAGGCGGTCGACCGGCTGATCGCGGGTCGGAGAACCGCTGCATCGTAGGTAGGGTTCGCCCTTGCGAACCCAACCTACGCCGTCCGCTCCTCGACGACGCAGAACTGATTGCCCTCCGGATCGACCATCACCGTGTAGCCCTCGGCCTCGCGCTGGACCCTGGCGCCGAGGGCCAGCAGGCGCCGCACCTCGGCGGCGCGGTCCGGCGCGGTGATGTCGAGATGGACCCGGTTGTTCGTGTAGTCGCGCCCCGGCACCTGGTGGAAGCACAGGCTGGAGCCCGGCCCGTCGACCAGGACCACGGGGTCGGTCTCCGGCGTCAGGCCCAGCGCGGCCAGACGCTCGATCTCCGCCTGGTCATAGGCGCGCACGGCATAGCCGTCGAGTGCCGCGGCCCAGAACCGGGCCAGGGCCGGCGCCGAGCGGCTTTCGAACACGATCTCCCGCAATCGGCCCATTGCTTTCTCTCCCAGGGTCAGAGCGGCAGCCGCACCGTGCAGCGCAGCCCGCCCATCGGCGAGGTCGACAGCACCAGGTCGCCGCCGTGGCTGCGCGCGACGTCGCGGGCGATGGCGAGGCCGAGGCCGGTGCCGCCGGTCTCCTGGTTGCGCGACTCGTCCAGCCGGACGAAGGGCTTCATCGCCTCCTCGCGTTGCTTCGGCGGGATGCCCGGGCCGTCGTCGTCCACCACCAGGGCGACGGCGCCGTCGTCCTGGACCACGGACAGCCTGATGTGCCGGGCGTGGCGCCGCGCATTGGACAGCAGGTTCGCCAGGCAGCGCCGCAGCGCCTCGCGCCGCAGCGGCAGCACGTGGCTCTCCGGCGTGTCGAAGGCGATGTCGGCGCCCTCCCGCCGGGCGGCCACCACCACCTCCTCGAGGAAGGCGGCGAGGTCGGTCGGCGTCGCCTCCTCGGTGCCCTCGCCGCGGGCGAAGGCGAGATAGGCGTCGATCATCTGCCGCATCTCGTCGACATCGGCGCGCAGCTCGTCGATGTCCGGCCCGTCGCCGAGCATGGCGAGCTGCAGCTTCATCCGGGTCAGGGGCGTGCGCAGGTCGTGGCTGACCCCGGCCAGCATCTCGGTGCGCTGCTGGATCTGACGGCGGATGCGGTCGCGCATGTCGATGAAGGCCTCGGAGGCCTGGCGGATCTCCTCCGCCCCATGCGGCCGGAACCCCGGCATGTCGCGGCCCTTGCCGAAGCGGTCTGCGGCGATGGCGAGGCGCCGGATCGGGCGCAGCTGGTTGCGCATGAAGATTATAGCGACGGCGGACAGGATCACCGTCGACCCCAGCATCGACAGGTAGAACAGGTTGGTGGTGAAGCTGGACAGCCGCTTCGACGGCACCTCCACCGTCAGCACGCCGTCCGGCAGTTGCATGCGGACGACGTCGGTGTCGTCCTCCCTGGAGGACTGGATGGTGAAGTCGTAGGGCTGCGAGGCGCGGATGGCCCGGGCGAGGGCGCGCTGGCCCTCGTCCAGCGCATCGCTTCCGGTCGGCCCCAGCTCGACGCCGGGATCGAAGCTGTAGACCAGGCCGGTATTCCGCTGCGCCCGCAGGAACACGGCGCCGCGGGCGACGGGCGTCATGCCGTCGGCGATCTCGTCGATGGTCAGGCCGATCTCGCCGGAGACGGTGCGGGCCATCGTCGTGGTGATCACGTCGATGTGGCGGCCGAAGAAGACGTAGGTGGAGATCGCCTGGGCCAGGATCATCGGCGTGACGATGATCACCAGGGCCCGGCCGAACAGGGTCCGCGGCAGGAACCGCTTGATCCGCGCCCGCAGCCGGAAAGGGGTGGACAGCCGGGGCAGGGCGGCAGGAGCTCGCATCATCCGTCGGGTCTCAGCACATAGCCTTCGCCGCGCACGGTGTGGAGATAGCGGGGCAGGCGCGGGTCCGGCTCGATCTTACGCCGAAGCCGCGTCACCTGCACGTCGACCGCCCGCACGCCGCCGTCGATCGTGCCGGATTCGGTCAGCGCCTCGCGCGACACGGTCTCGCCGGCGTGCTGCGCCAGGATGCGCAGCAGGTTCTCCTCGCCGGTGGTCAGGCGCACACGCTCGCCCTCCTGCAGCAATTCGCCGCGCTCGATGTCGAAGGTGAAGGCGCCGAGCCGGATGGTGCCGGCGGCCCGCGGCGGCGGGGGCGCCAGGCGGCGCAGGATGCTGTTGATGCGCAGCACCAGCTCGCGCGGCTCGAACGGCTTCGGCAGGTAGTCATCGGCGCCGCTCTCCAGCCCGGCGATCCGGTCCTCCGGCTCACCGCGGGCGGTCAGCAGCAGGATCGGCGTGCTCATGCGCTGGCGCAGATCGGCGGTCAGCTGCAGCCCGGTCTCGCCCGGCATCATCACGTCCAGCACGATCAGGTCGAAGGCGATCGCCGCCAGCTTCTCGCGCGCATCCGCGGCGTCGACCGCGGCCGTCACCAGGAAGCCGTTCTCGACCAGGTATTTGCGCAGCAGTTCGCGGACGCGGCGGTCGTCCTCGACGACCAGGATATGGGCGGGCTCGTCGGCGGTCATGGTCATGGCCGGCTACCGGCTGGCGACCCGGGGGGCGGAGGCCGGGGCTTCCGGCTCCTCCTCCGCGGCGGCCGGCTCGCTCAGCGCGATCAGCCCTTCCAGCACCTTGCGGAAGCCGTCCACCGCCTCGGCCCCGGCGTTGCGGTAGGCCTGGCCGATCAGCTTGCGCTGGCTCTCGAACAGCTGGCGCTCCAGCACCGCGCCCGTGTCGGTCAAGGTCAAGAGGCGCTGGCGCCGGTCGCGCTGGCCCTGGCGCTGCTCGACATAGCCGCGCTCGACCAGGTCGTTCAGGACTCGGCCCAGGCTCTGCTTGGTGATGCGCAGGATCGCCAGCAGCGCACTGACCGTGATCTCCGGATGCCGTCCGATGAAATAAAGCGCGCGGTGATGGGCCCGGCCGAGACCCAGGGTTGCCAGCAGCGCATCGGGCTCGGCAGTGAAGCCGCGATAGGCGTAGAATAGCAGCTCGATGCCTTGGCGGATCTCCTCCTCGCGGAGGAAGAGCGGGTTCACGGGCGATTTTATGTCAGCCATGTTGACTTGTTTTGACCCCGAATGTTACCGCTCACGGTCCGACGGCGACACAAATGACAATGCGGGAAAGGCCCATCATGTCGACGACTCCTCCCTTCCACGACCGTGACGGCTGGATATGGATGGACGGCAAGCTGGTCGAATGGCGTAGCGCCAACATCCACGTCCTGACTCACGGCTTACACTACGCCAGTTCTGTATTCGAAGGGGAGCGGGCTTACAACGGCCGGATCTTCAAGGGCACGGAGCATTCGAAGCGGCTGGAGTTCTCGGCGACGACCCTGGGCATGAAGCTGCCCTACAGCACGGCGGAGCTCGACGCGGCCAAGAAGCTGACCCTCGAGAAGAATGGGCTGACCGACGCCTATATCCGCCCGGTGGCGTGGCGCGGGTCGGAGATGATGGGCGTCTCGGCCCAGGCCAACACCATCCATGTCGCGATCGCGGTGTGGGAATGGCCGAGCTACTTCTCGGCCGAGGCGAAGATGAAGGGCATCCGCCTGACCCTGTCCGACTGGCGGCGGCCGTCGCCGGACTCCGCCCCGGTGCACGCCAAGGCGGCCGGCCTGTACATGATCTGCACCCTGGCCAAGCACAAGGCCGAGGCGGCGGGCTACCAGGACGCGCTGATGTACGACTATCGCGGCTATGTCGCGGAGGCGACCGGCGCCAACGTCTTCCTCGCCATCGACGGCAAGCTGCACACGCCGACCGCCGACTGCTTCCTGAACGGCCTCACCCGCCAGACCGCGATCGAGCTGGCGCGGCGCAACGGCATCGAGGTGGTCGAGCGGCACATCCAGCCGGAGGAGCTGGCGAAGGCGACCGAGGTGTTCCTGACCGGCACCGCGGCCGAGATCACCCCGGTCGGCGAGATCGGGGCGCACCGCTTCACCCCGGGCCAGATCTGCAAGACCATGATCGACGCCTACAGCGCCGAGGTCAGGAAGGCCCCGGCGGCTGCCGCGGCCTGATCGGTCGGTCAGAATAGGACAGGGCGCGGCCATCTCGGCCGCGCCCTTTCGTTACCACCGGTAGCGGATGCTGCCGATCACCGTCTGGCCCTGGCCTTCGTAGCAGTAGCCCTGGGCGCAGGTGGTGTAGTCGCGGTCGAACAGGTTGGTGGCGTTGACCGCCAGCTGCACCCCGTCCAGCCGCGGCTCGACCGCGCCGAGATCATAGCGGATCGCGGCGTCGAACAGGGTCACCGCCTCGTTCCGGCCGGTGGTGTTGTCGTCGTCGCGGTAGCTCGACCCGATATAGCGCAGGCCGGCGCCCAGGCTGAGCCCCGGCACGATCGTGTCCGGAACCCGGTAGTCGGCCCAGGCGGAGACGATGTGGTTCGGGATGCCGGACGGGTCCTTGCCCTCCGTCGCCTCGGTGCCCTTGGTCACCTCCGGATCGAGATAGGTGTAGGCCAGCTGCAGGCTGAGCCCGTCGCCGAGATCGGCGAGGCCCTCCAGTTCGATGCCGCGCACCCGCACCTCGCCGCGGGCGGCCCGGAAGTTGACATGGGCCGAGTCCGCGATCAGCCCGTTCTCCTGGGTCATCTGGAACACCGAGGCGGTGATCAGGCTGTTCAGCCCCTCGGGCTGGTACTTGACGCCGGCCTCGATCTGCTCCCCGGTCGTCGGCTTGAACAGGCGGCCCTGCCAGTCAGTCCCCGTGTTCGGGGTGAAGGACGTGGCGTAGGAGACATAGGGCGCGAGGCCGAAATCGGTAAGATAGCTCAGGCCGACGCGGCCGGTGAAGGCGCTGTCGGAGGCGTCCTGATCGGTGCCGGCGATGCGCTCCTGGCTCGTGGTCTCGAGCCAGTCGTGCCGGCCGCTCAGCGTCAGAAGCCAGCCGCCGAAGCGGATCTGGTCCTGCAGATAGACGCCGATCTGCTGCTGCTGCTGCAGGGTGCGGGCATAGACCGGCGGCTGGTCGATGTGCTGCTTGCCGTAGTTCCGCGTGACCAGGTCCAGATCAGGCGCCGGCCCGTCGCCGGCGATGTTGGTGGTGTCGAGGAAGGTGTAGTCGAGCCCGGCCAGGAGCGTGTGCTGCACCGGTCCCGTGTCGAAACGCAGCTGCGCCTGGTTGTCGACCGACACCGTGTCCAGGCTCTCGCGGTCCTGCCCGGCCCGGCGGAAGACGGTGTTGCCGTCATCGGACAGGCCGGTGATGTAGACGTAGCGGGTGTTGGAATCGACATGGGCGTAGCGGAAGTTCTGCCGCAGCGTCAGCGTGTCGTCGACCCGGTGCTCGATCTCGTAGCCCGCCCGCACGCTCTCCATGTCGAGGTCGTTCCAGGCGGAATCCGCGGTGCGGATGTCGAGCAGGCCCGTGGCCGGCGAGTAGTAGTTGAACAGGCTGCCGCCGGTCTTGTCCTTCTGGTAGGCGCCGAGGAAGGTGACCGTCGTGTCCTCGTTCGGTCGCCAGGTGAAGGCCGGGGCGATATAGGCGCGGTCGTCCGGCACCGCCGGCATCTGGGTGTCGCTGTCGCGGAACAGCCCGGTCAGGCGCCAGGAGAAGCGATCGTCCAGCGGCCCGCCGACGTCGAACTGGCCCTGATAGCGGTCGTGGTTGCCGAACTGCAGCTCGGCCTCGCGCAGCGGCTCGTCCGGCGGGCGCTTGGTGACCAGGTCGACCAGCCCGGCCGGCGAGGACAGGCCGTAATTGGCCGAGGCGGGGCCGCGCAGCACGTTGATCGCCGACAGGCCGTAGGGCTCGGTGCGGATGCCGGCGAAGACCTGGCCGGTCGGCTGCCGCAGCCCGTCGCGGAAGATGCCGAAATAGGCGGCGTCGAAGCCGCGGATCCAGAACTGGTCGAGCCGCGGCGAGAAGCCGTAGAGGCCGGTCAGGATACCGGGCGTGTAGACCAGGGCCTCCTGCAGGCTCTGCACGTTGCGCGCGTCCATCTGGCCGCGGGTGACGACCGAGACGGATTGCGGCGTCTCGATCAGCGGCGTGTCGGTCTTGGTGGCGCTGGCGCTCCTCGTGGCGGTGAAGCCGCGCACCTCGGTCGTCGGCGTCTCCGTGCTGCCCTGAACGACGATCGGGGCGAGGGTCACCCCGGTGTCGGTGGCCGGAGCCGGTTCCGCGCCCTGTGTCGCGGCCTGGGCCAGGATCGCCGTCGGCGCCAGCGCCGTGGTGGCGAGCAGCCCGAGCAGAAGATAGGTGCGGGATCCTGGTCGATGTCGCATGGGGAAGGTCGGCTCCGATCGCGAGGGAGGCCCGGCAGGGATCGCCGGGTTCAAACGGCGGGCTAATTGACATCAATTCTCATTCTCGTCTAGGTCGTTTTGGGAACGTGACCAGGATCCACCATGAATCGATGCAAGGCGCTGGCCTGCGCCCTTCTGCTGCTGACCTGCCTGCTGGCCCCGTCGGTCCGGGCGGAATGGCCCGTCACCGTGACCGACGCCGCCGGCCGGCAGGTCACGGTGCCGCACCAGCCGCGGGCGGTGCTGCTGGGGGCGGGCATCAACCTGGTCGCCCTGTCGCTGATCGACCCCGATCCGGTGTCGCTGCTGGTCGGCTGGGCCGACGACACGCGGCAATACGACCCCGGCCTCTACGCCGCCTTCCTGGCGAAGTTCCCGCGCCTGGCCAAGGTGCCGGTGGTGGGCGGCGGCACGGATGAGAGCTTCTCGCTGGAGAGGGCGCTGACGGTCGGGGCGGACCTCGCGATCTTCGGCGCCTGGCAGGCCGAGACCGAGCAGGGGCGGCAGATCCTGGACCGGCTGACGGCGGCGGGGGTGCCGGCGGTGGTGGTCGACTTCAACCACCGGCCGCTGGCGAACACGGCGCCGGGCATGCGGCTGCTCGGCCGCGTGCTCGGCCGCGAGGACCGGGCCAACGCCTTCGCCGATTTCTGGGAGGCGCGGATCGACCGCATCCGCCGGCGCGTGGCGGAGCATCCGGAACCCGGCCCGGCCGTGCTGATGCACGCCTATCCGCAGCCGGAGGACTGCTGCTGGGCGATCGGGGAGACCGGGCTGGGCGAGCTGGTGTCGCTGGTCGGCGGGCGCAACATCGCCGCGGACCGGTTTCCGGATGCCGGGGGCGGGGTGCTGAGCCTGGAATACGTGATCGGGCAGGACCCGCAGGTCTATATCGCCACCGGCCTGCCGGAGGCGGAGGGTGGGCGGGGCTTTTCGATCGGCCCGGGCGTCCCCGCCGAGACCGCCCGGCAGGGGCTCGCCAGGGTGCTGGCCGCGCCGGGCCTCTCCGGCCTCGCGGCGGCCCGCGACGGCCGGGTGCACGGGCTGTGGAACTTCTTCAACGCCGTGCCGCTGAACATCGTGGCGGTGGAGGCGGTGGCGCGCTGGGTGCGGCCGGAGATCTTCGGCGACCTCGATCCCGGCGCCACCCTGGCCGAGATCAACAGCCGCTTCGCCGCCATGCCGTTCGACGGCGCGCTGTGGGTCAGCCTCGACCCGGCTCGCGACCGGCCGTCGGCGCATTAGCCGCGACGGTCAGCCGCCAGGCCGCCCAGGCGCCGAACAGGGCCAGCGGCAGGGCGGTGACGAACACCCACAGCGCCGCCGCCCGGGCGGTCTCCACCGTCAGGCCCCCGCCGAAACCGACCAGGTTGGCGGTGGCGCCGGCGATGGCGGCGCCGACCGCGCCGCCGGTCTGGCGCACCGCGATCAGCGCCGAGCTGCCGATCGCCTTGTCGTCATCGGCCAGGGTGCCGATCAGCCGGCGGTTCAGGAGGCTGGAGGAGAAGCCGAAGCCCGCCCCCATCAGCAGGGCGGCGGCGACGATCCAGATCAGCGGCGCGTCGCGCATCACCAGCACCAGCAGCACGGCGCCGGCCAGGATGCAGCCGGCGCCGCGCAGCAGCCAGCGCAGCTCTCCGGCGCCGGTGGCGCCGGCGACGACGAAGGCGGCGAGGGTCCAGGCCAGCGCCATGCCCCCGACCACATAGCCGGCCCAGAGCGGCGACAGGCCGTGCAGCGTCTGCAGGATGGCGGGGCCGTAGACGTTCAGGCCCATCGAGGTCGCCATCAGGGCGAAGATGGCGGCATAGGCGGTGCCGCAGACCGTGCGCAGGTTTCCCGCCTGGCGCGGCATCAGCCGCACCCGGGCGCCGGAGTCGACCCGCAGCACCAGCACCAGGATGCCGAGGCCGGCGATAACCAGCGCCAGGGCGATCGCCGGGTTCGGGCTGACATCCGCCATGGCGATGGCGCCGACGCCGAGTGTCAGGCCGCCGATCTGCGCCCAGGGCACGCCCGGCTGGCCGCCGCTGCGCACCGTGCCCTTCAGCAGCCAGGGCGAGGCGGCGGCGAAGACCAGCGACTGCGCCGTGAACAGCCAGAACACGGCGCGCCAGTCGCCGGCCTGCGCGAACAGGCCGCCGACCAGAGGTCCCAGGATGGTGGCGATGCCCCAGATGCCCGACGCCACGGCGAACATCCGGGCCAGATGGCGCTCGGGGAACAGCAGGGCGATCGCGACCATGGAGAAGCCGGCGACCCAGCCGCTGCCGACGCCCTGCAGCACCCGCCCGGCCAGGAACACGCCGATGGTCGGGGCGGCGGCGCTGAGCACGCAGCCGAGCGCAAAGGCCAGGCCGGCGATGGCCGAGGCCCAGCGCAGCCCGAACCGTTCCGACAGCCGCCCGGCGCTGGCGCCGGCCAGGATCGCGCCGACCAGGAAGCCGGCCGTGGCCCAGCTGAAATAGGCATAGCCGCCCAGGTCGGCACCGACGCTGGGCATGATGGTGGCAGTGACCAGGGCGTCGGCCGCGTTCAGCCAGATGCCCAGGCAGACCATCGCGAATCGCGGCAGCCGGCCTTCGGCCAGCAGATCCGCCCAGCCCGCCGGCGGTTGCGCCGAGACCTGCACCATGTTGCGTTTCCCCTTCGTTACCGTCGGGGCTACACCGCCGCCGGCACGATGAGAAGCGTGGAGTCGGCAGGACTGCCGTCAGCGCCAGCGCGCCGCGGCCTCGTCGTCCTCGGCGCGGGCCTCGACCCAGCGCTCGCCTTGCGGCGTCTCCTCCTTCTTCCAGAAGGGGGCCTTGGTCTTCAGCCAGTCCATCAGGAAGGCGCAGGCCTCGAAGGCGGCGCCGCGATGGGCCGAGGCGACGCCGCAGAACATGATCCGGTCGCCCGGCCCCAGCCGGCCGACGCGATGGACGATCCGCACCTCCAGGAGCGGCCAGCGGTCCCGCGCCTCGGCCTCGATCTCGGCCAGCTGGCGCTCGGTCATGCCGGGATAGTGCTCCAGCGTCATCGCCGTGACCGCGGTGCCGCCGGCGATGTCGCGCACCAGCCCGACGAAGCAGGCGACGCCGCCGACATCGGTGCGGCCGTCCGACAGCGCGGCCATCTCGGCGCCGGGATCGAAATCGGCTTCCTGCACGCGCACCGCCATCTCAGCCCCCCGTGACCGGCGGGAAGATGCCGATCTCGTCGCCCGGTGCCACCGGGTCGGTCGGCCTGGCGAAACGCTGGTTGACCGCGACCCGGATCACCGCCGGATTGGCCAGGGCGTCGGCATAGCCGGCGCCGCGGGCGCGCAGCCAATCCAGGAGGCCGGCGACGTCGCGCACCGACTCCGGCGGCGACACCGTCTCGGCGGCCGTGCCGATCTTGCTGCGGACCCAGGCGAAATACAGGAGCTTCATGCCGGTTCTCAGATCAGGGCGCTCAACGGGATATAGGCAACCGGATCGCCCGGCGCCACGGCGGTGACGTCCTCCGGCAGCTCGACCAGCCCTTCGGCGCCGGCGAGGGAGCTCAACATGCCGGAGCCCTCCCGGCCGTGGCGGCGGGCGACCAGGGTGCCGGACGGGCCCGTCTCCAGCACCGCGCGCAGGAACTCGCGGCGGCCCGTCTTCTTGCCGTGGGCGAAGCCGGCGGCGACCGGGAAGCGGCGCAGCGGCGTCGGCTCGGCGCCGGCCAGGTGCAGCAGCAGCGGCCGCGCCACCAGCAGGAAGGTCACCATCGCCGCGACCGGATTGCCGGGCAGGCCCAGCAACGGCACGTCGCCGAGCTGGCCCAGCGCCACCGGCTTGCCCGGCTTGATCGCCAGGCGCCAGTGGTGCAGCTGGCCGCCCGCCGCCTCCAGCGCCGCCTTGACGTGATCCTCGTCGCCGACCGAGACGCCGCCGGAGGTGACGATGGCGTCGGCTTCCGCCGCGGCGGCGACAAGGGCCGACCGCACCGCCTCGGCCCGGTCCGGCACGATGCCGCGGTCGGCGACGTCGCAGCCCAGCCGGCGCAGCAGCGCCGCCAGCAGATAGCGGTTGGCGTCGTAGATCTGGCCCTCGGCCACCGGCAGGCCCGGGTCGCGCACCTCGTCGCCGGTCGACAGCACCGCCACCCGCAGCATCCGGCGAACGGGCAGGGCGGCGCGGCCGAGCGAGGCGGCCAGGCCGATCTCGGCCGGGCCCAGTCGGCACCCGGCGGTCAGCACGGTGTCGCCGGCGCGGATGTCGTCGCCGGCCTGCCGGACATGGGCGCCGCGCCGCAGGCCGGGCGGGAACGTCACGCGGCGGTCGGCGACCCTGCAGTCCTCCTGCATCACCACCGTGTCCGGCCCGTCGGGCAGCGGCGCGCCGGTGAAGATGCGGATCGCCTCGCCCCGCCGGCCGGGCCGGCCGAGCGGATGGCCGGCGGCGGCGCGGCCGACCACCGGCAAGGTGGTCGGAGAGCCGGGCGACAGGTCGTCGAAATGAACGGCGTAGCCGTCGACCGCGGCGTTGGCGTGCGGCGGCACCGGCCGGTCTGCCACCAGATCCCCGGCCAGGAACCGGTCCTCCGCCGCGGCGAGCGGCACGGTCTCGGCCCCGGCGACCGCGGCCAGGCGGGAGCGGAACTCGGCCACCGCCTCCTCGACCGACAGCAGCCGGTCGCCCAGGGCGAAGCAGTCGTCGGAGAGCTTGGCCACGCTCAGCCGGCCTTGCGGGCGAAGTCGGCGACGAAATCGGCGATCGCCTCGATGTCGTCGATGTCCAGCCGCCGCAGGGCGGGGTCGGCGATCGGCCCGTCGCTGGCCACCGCGATAATGCCGGGATCCTCGGGATGCAGCGGCGGCTTGCCGGTCGCGGCCCGCCACACCTCCAGCTTCGGATAAGCCTCTCGCTTGAAGCCTTCGACCAGCACCAGGTCGACCGGCTGCAGCTTCGCCAGCAGCGCCGCCAGCGGCGGCTCGGCGGCGCCGCGATGCTCGTGCATCAGGGCCCAGCGCCGGTCGGAGGAGACCAGCACCTCGGTCGCCCCGGCCTCGCGGTGGCGCCCGCTGTCCTTGCCCGGCTGGTCGATGTCGAAATCGTGATGGGCGTGCTTGACGGTGGAGACGGTCAGGCCGCGGCCGATCAGGGCCGGGATCAGCTTCGCCAGCAGCGTGGTCTTGCCGCTGCCGCTCCAGCCGGCGATGCCGAGCACGCGCATCGGGGTCAACCGGTGGTCCTGGCGGCCTTGGCCGGGGGCGTACCTGGATCTTCGGTGATGGCCTGGCGCACGCCCTCGCGCAGATAGCTCCAGCCGGTCACCAGCGTCAGCACCGCGGCGACCCAGATCCCGGCGATGCCGATCTGGGTCACCGGCACCTGGCCGTCGAAGGCGCGGGTGCCGGCATCGCCGACGATCAGGAAACCGATCGCCAGCATCTGGATCGTGGTCTTCCATTTGGCCAGCGCGGTGACCGGCAGGCCGCGCGCATTCATCCCGGCCAGGAACTCGCGCAGGCCGGAGATCAGCACCTCGCGCAGCAGGATGATCACCGCCGGGATCACCGACCAACCCTGCAGCCGGCCGAAGGCGGCCAGCATGAACAGCACCGCGGTGACCAGCATCTTGTCGGCGATCGGATCGAGCAGCCGGCCGATCAGCGAGGTCTCGTTCCAGGCCCGCGCCAGCTTGCCATCGAAATAATCGGTGATGGCGGCGGCGGCGTAGATCACGAGACAGGCCCACGCAGCCCAGGCGTCCGGCACGTAGAACAGCGCGATCAGCACGGGGATGGCCGCGATGCGCGAATAGGTCAGGAGGTTCGGCAGGCTGGTAACCATGGCGACGGCACTGACTTCAGGGGCTTTCGAACGCTAGCACATGGCGCCTCAGGCGTCGGGATGGAAATGTCGGTAGATGAGGCTTGCGACCGCCTTGCTGATGCCGTCGACCGCCTCGAGGTCCTGCAGGCTGGCGCGGCTGACCTCGCGGGCCGAGCCGAAATGCAGCAGCAGCGCCTTCTTGCGGCGCGGGCCGATGCCCGGGATCTCGTCGATCGGCGACCTGGTGATGTCGCCCGCGCGCCGGGTGCGCTGGCCGCCGATGACGAAGCGGTGGGCTTCGTCGCGCAGCCGCTGCAGGAAATACAGCACCGGGTCCTTCGGTTCCAGGCCGAAGGGCGGCCGGTTCGGCAGGAAGAAGCGCTCCCGCCCCGCGTCGCGGTCCGGCCCCTTGGCGATCGACACCAGGGCGATCTCGGCCAGGCCGAGTTCGGCGAACACCTCGCAGGCGACGTTCAGCTGGCCCTGGCCGCCGTCGATCAGCACCAGGTCGGGCCAGCCCTCCTGCTCGCGGTCCGGATCCTCCTTCAGCGCCCGTGCGAAGCGGCGGGTCAGCACCTCGCGCATCATCGCGTAGTCGTCGCCGGGGGTGACCGCGCCCTTGATGTTGAACTTGCGGTAGGCGGCTTTGATGAAGCCGTCCGGCCCGGCGACGATCATGGCGCCGAGCGCGTTGGTGCCGCCCAGATGGCTGTTGTCGTAGACCTCGATCCGGCGCGGCGGCGCGTCGAGGCCGAAGACCCGGGCCACGCCCTCCAGCAGCACCGCCTGGGTCGCGCTCTCGGCCATGCGGCGGCCCAGCGCCTCGCGGGCGTTGTTCAGCGCATGCTCGATCAGCCGCCGCTTGTCGCCGCGCTTCGGCACCGCGATCTCGACCCGGCGGTCGGCCTTCAGGGTCAGCGCCTCGGCCAGCAGCTCGGTCTCGGCCACCTCGTGGCTCAAGAGCACCAGGGGCGGCGGCGGATGGTTGTCGTAGAACTGGCCCAGGAAGGCGGCCAGGATCTCGGCCGGCTCCGCCGACTTGTCATGGCTCGGGAAATAAGCGCGGGTGCCGTAGTTGCGGCCGCCGCGGAAGAAATAGACCTGGACGCAGCTGTGGCCGCCGGCCTCGTGGATCGCCAGCGCGTCGGCGTCGCCGATGCCCTCGACATTGATGTCCTGATGCGACTGGACGTTGGTCAGGGCCCGGATGCGGTCGCGCCAGCGCGCCGCCTGCTCGAAATCCAGCCGCTCGCTGGCCGCCATCATCTGCTCGGCGAAGCGGGCCTGCACGCCCTGGCTGCGGCCGCTCAGGAAGTCGACCGCGCTCGCCACCTGCTCGGCATACTGCGCCTCGGTGACGTAGCCGACGCAGGGGGCGGTGCAGCGCTTGATCTGGTACTGCAGGCAGGGCCGGCTGCGGCTGGAGAACACCGAATCCGAGCAGTTGCGCAGCAGGAAGGCGCGCTGCAGCGCGGTGATGGTGCGGTTGACCGACCCGGCCGAGGCGAAGGGGCCGAAGAACTGGCCGCTCGGCCCCGTCGCGCCGCGGTGCTTGGCGATCCGCGGGAAGGCGTGGTCGCCGGAGATCATGATGTGCGGGAAGGTCTTGTCGTCCCGCATCACCACGTTGTAGCGGGGCTTCAGCCGCTTGATCAGGTTGGCTTCGAGCAGCAGCGCCTCGACCTCGGACCGGGTCACCACGAATTCCATGGCGACCGTGTCGGCGATCATGCGCAGGAGGCGCGCCGGCTGCTTGCCGGTCTGGGTGTAGGCGAAGACCCGCTTCTTCAGGTTGCGCGCCTTGCCGACATAGAGGGCGTTGCCGGCCTCGTCGAGCATCCGGTAGACGCCGGGCGAGCTGGGCAGGGTGCGCAGATGGGCCTGGATCACCGCGACTCCGTCGGCGATGCTATGCGCCCGCGCCTTCGAACGGCCCGCGGGCTTCGGGCGCTCGGGTGGCGGGCTGCCGGGCGGAAGGTCGGTGACGGTGTCGCTCATGGCCGCAATGTCGGCCGGTCCGGGCGCGGCGTCTAGACCGGATCGTGAACGTCCAACTGAGTCGGCGAAGCGGGGCGATGACGCTTCGGTGATATCCACCGAATCTGTGGATAACTTTGTGGGGAACCGTCTGCGAACGACCCGCAATCGAGGCGCCGCCTAAGTGTCATCGTTGTTGCTCAAAAAATAGGCAAAAAATCTAAGCTATTGAGAAATAGAGACAAATTCCAAGTCAAGTTGAAACAGAAGCATCACACGCTATGTGCGGGCCGGAAAATTGCGGACGTCTCCGATTCGGATTTCGCCTGTGCACAACTCCCGGTCGTGGCGAAGCGGCGAGGCCAGGAAATCCAAGGCGATAGCGACTACCGCAGAGCGGTTGCCTGCGGCGTCCGGGCGCAGCATCGCGGGCAGCCCCGGGCTGCCGCGACGGAGGGAGCGGGTCAAGGGCGTTCGATCGCAAGCTTGAGATAATTTCGATGCGAATGCCGGCCCGGCCATGTCGTTCATTCCATCGGCACGATGCCGCGGCTGGGCTGGGCCCAGCCGAGATGCTCGCCGCCGTCCAGCGCGATCATCTGCCCGGTCATCGCCGGCGCCGACAGGATGAAGCGGATGGCATCGCAGATCTCCTGCGGCGCCGTCGGCCGGCGCAGCGGCACGGCGTCCCACTGCCGGGCGAAATGCTCCTCGCTCTGCCGATCGCTCTTCAGCGTCGGGCCGGGGCCGATGCCGTTGACGCGGATCTGCGGCGCCAGCGCCTGGGCCAGGGTGCGGGTCAGGGTCCACAGCCCGATCTTGGCGACGGTGTAGGACAGGAAATAGGGGGTCGGGTTCCACACCCGCTGGTCGAGCATGTTGACGACGTTGCCCGGCCAGTCTGCCGGCAGCTGCCGCGCCAGCGCCAGGGTCAGCACCAGGGGCGCGCGCAGATTGGTCTCGAGATGCTCGTCCCAGCTGGCCCGTGTCGCCGTCGCCACCGTGTCCATGCGGAAGGCCGAGGCGTTGTTGACCAGCAGCGACACGGATCCAAGCGCCGCCGCGGCCTTCGGGATGACCGTCTCGACCTGGGCCTCGTCGGTCAGGTCGGCCTGGATCGCCACGCCCTGCGCCCCGGCCGCCTCGATGTCGCGCACCGTCTGCGCCGCCTCCTCGGCGGAGCTGTGGTAGGTGATCGCCACCCGCCAGCCATGGCTGGCGAGGTCGATCGCGATCGCCCGGCCGATCCGCTTGGCGGCGCCGGTGACGACGGCGACGCGCGGCATGGCCCGGCCGGTCGGCGGCAGGGGACGTTCGGCAGGGCTCATCGGCTCACGGTCCCTTGCGGCGGCGGCCGCCCTTGCGCGGCCTCTCGGTGGGCTTGGCGATCGACAGGGGCACGCCCTCCAGCGCCGCCGCATGGCCGTGCGAGCCGACCCGGGCATGGACGATGATGCCGGCGCCCTGGTCCAGCTCCATCTCGGCCGATTCCAGGCGCCGGATCTCGTCGCGCAGCCTTGCCGCCTCCTCGAACTCCAGGTTGGCCGCGGCCTCGCGCATCCGCTTCTCCAGGTCGCCGATATGCTCCTGCAGCGACTTGCCGGTCAGGTGCTTCACGCCGCTGTCGCCGGTCGAGACGGTGACCCGGTCGCCGCGCTCATAGACGCTGTCGAGGATGTCGCCGATCTGCTTCTTCACGCTCTCGGGCGTGATGCCGTGGGCGGCGTTGTAGGCCTGCTGCTTCTCGCGCCGGCGGTTGGTCTCCTCCAGCGCCGCGGTCAGGCTGCCGGTCATGGTGTCGGCGTAGAGGATGGCGCGGCCCTCGATGTTGCGGGCGGCGCGGCCGATGGTCTGGATCAGCGAGGTGCGGCTGCGCAGATAGCCTTCCTTGTCGGCGTCGAGGATGGCGACCAGCCCGACCTCGGGGATGTCCAGCCCCTCGCGCAGCAGGTTGATGCCGACCAGCACGTCGAACACGCCGAGCCGCAGGTCGCGGATGATCTCGATCCGCTCCAGCGTCTCGACGTCGGAATGGATGTAGCGGACCTTGATGCCCGATTCGGTCATGTATTCGGTCAGCGCCTCGGCCATCTTCTTGGTCAGGGTGGTGACCAGGACGCGCAGGCCGCGGGCGATGCAGTCGCGGCATTCGGCCATGACGTCGTCGACCTGGGTCGCGGTCGGCCGGACGATCACCAGCGGGTCGATCAGCCCGGTCGGGCGCACCACCTGCTCGGCGAAGACGCCGCCGGTCCGCTCCATCTCCCAGTTGCCGGGGGTGGCGGAGACGAAGACGGTCTGCGGCCGCATCGCGTCCCACTCCTCGAATTTCAGCGGCCGGTTGTCGCGGCAGGAGGGCAGGCGGAAGCCGTATTCGGCCAGGATGTCCTTGCGCGCCCGGTCGCCGCGGAACATGCCGCCGATCTGCGGCACCATCACGTGGCTCTCGTCCACGATCAGCAGCGCGTCCTCGGGCAGGTACTCGAACAGGGTCGGCGGCGGCTCGCCGGCGGCCCGGCCGGTCAGGTAGCGGGAATAGTTCTCGATGCCGGCGCAGCTGCCGGTGGCCTCCATCATCTCCAGGTCGAACTGGGTGCGCTGCTCCAGCCGCTGCGCCTCCAGCAGCTTGCCGCTGGCGTTGTATTCGGCCAGCCGCTCCTTCAGCTCCTCGCGGATGCCTTTGATCGCCTGCAGCAGGGTGGGCTTGGGCGTGACGTAGTGGCTGTTGGCATAGACGCGGACCTGCTTCAGCGCCGCGAACTTCTCGCCGGTCAGCGGATCGAACTCGTGGATCGAATCGATTTCGTCGCCGAAGAAGGAGATGCGCCAGGCGCGGTCCTCCAGATGGGCGGGGAAGATCTCGACCGTGTCGCCGCGCACCCGGAAGGTGCCGCGGCCGAAGGCGGTGTCGTTGCGCCGGTACTGGATGTCGACCAGATGCTTCAGCAGCACCTGCCGGTTCAGCCGCTGCCCGGCCTCCAGCGGGATCGTCATCTCGCTGTAGGATTCGACGTCGCCGATACCGTAGATGCAGGACACCGAGGCGACGATGATGCAGTCGTGCCGCTCCAGCAGCGCCCGGGTGGCCGCGTGGCGCATCCGGTCGATCTGCTCGTTGATCTGGCTTTCCTTTTCGATATAGGTGTCGGTGCGGGCGACGTAGGCTTCCGGCTGGTAGTAGTCGTAGTAGCTGACGAAATACTCGACCGCGTTCTCCGGAAAGAAGCTCTTGAACTCGCCATAGAGCTGGGCGGCGAGGGTCTTGTTCGGGGCCAGCACCAGGGTCGGGCGCTGCAGCGTCTGGATCACATGCGCCATGGTGAAGGTCTTGCCGGAGCCGGTGACTCCGAGCAGCACCTGGTCGCGCTCGCCGCGTTCGATCCCGGCCACCAGCTCGGCGATCGCCGTCGGCTGGTCGCCCGCCGGCTTGTAGTCCGACACCAGCTTGAACGGGGTCGAGCGATCCTTCTCCGGCAGGGCCGGGCGATGGACGACGACCGGAGTGGCCTCGCCGCGCGGCGAGGCCGGGGTGGGGGAGAGGAGGGGCGCTGAGCTCATGTCGACACTATCGGTCCGGCAGGGGCGGAGGGGAAGGGCCGCCGGCGAAGCGGAACGCGAAGGGTTGGAGCGTCGATAGGAACATAGGGGGAACATGACGTCAAGCGGGGAGCGCTGGGCTCCGAGTTTCAGAGACCAGAAGGTTCCCCCTTTCTGTCATTGCCCGGCTTGACCGGGCAATCCAGGGCCACCGAGAGCCGCTCTGGCGGCCCCTGGATCCTCGGGTCAAGCTCACGGCTGTCCGGTTGAGGGGTTTCGGGGTGCGGACGAGGAGTAGGGCTCAATTTATATTGTCATCGCCGGGCTTGACCCGGCGATCCAGGGGCCGCCCGGAGCGGCATCGACATTCCTGGATGCCCGAGTCAAGCCCGGGCATGACAGTTATAAATAGAAGGTCATGATCTGAAGTTCTTCCGCTGGTTGCTGCTGAACCTCAACCGGACAGCCGCGGGTCAAGCCCGAGGATGACAATTCTCTTTCATGCGGTTGGGTCCGCCCTGGCGAACCCAACCCACGGTCTCCGACCGACGGAGGGAGCAGCGCCGAGATCCCGTATCTGCGCTGCGATTCGCATCGCGGGCAGGCACGGGCGGCGATCCGCTCAGACCTATGTTCGCCGGTCGGGCGGCGGCCGGGGGGCTGGCGGCGCGATGCCGGTTGGATCGCAGCGCCGGGGCCGGGCGGATACGGGCAGGGTGCGGACGACGTTACCCGACCCGTCGCAGACCTCACCGGCGGCGAGGTCGTGCCGCCGGTGCTCGCCTTCGGATCCGCCGAGATCGCTGGCCCGGATGACGGGCTCGTCGGGGACCGACGTGGCCCGCGGCGGCGGGGTGGCGATCCTGCCGATGGTCCCGCCCGGCGGCTTCGGGCCGGCGTCATCGGTGCCGGCGGTTCCGTCGTGGTCGAAGGAGCGGCGGAAGAGGCCGATCTCGCAGCGGAGACGCTGGATCAGGACCTCGACCGGCAGGGCGGTGTCGGCGAGGTCGGCGTCGATGCGCTCGTCCTCGGTGAGCCGTTCCCAGAGCTCGGCGGTGAGCCTTTCCTTGGCCTCGGGCTTCTCGGCGGCGATGGCGCGGGAGAGGCGCTCGGCGACGGCGCGGCGCCGGTCGTCCTTCTGGCCCCTGCGGCTTTCGGCCTCGCGCTGTGCCTTCTCCCGCTGCTCCCGCAGCTTCATCTTGAGGGCGACGGCGCGGCGGATGCCGAGGAAGAGACTGCTGAAGCGGGTCTCCGCCTCCCCGGCGCGGTCGAGATCGCCGGCCTCAAGGGCGGCGACGCCCTGGGCCTGGAAGCCGCGGGCCAGCTCCAGGGCGAACCCCACGAGCTCGGACAGCATCGCAATGTCGGCCTCGTCCGTGGCCGGCGAAGCGGCAGAGGGAGTTCCGGCATTGACGATATCATCGACCATCCCCGGATTAGAACAAATCAGGAACATAGAGTCAAGCGGAACCGCCGCGCGCTTGACAGCCCCCGGCGGCGGCTCGTATCCAGGCATCAATTGGTTAACCAAAAGGTTTATCCAACCATGCCGGAGGACACGCCCGAGACGCTCGCCCCCGGCCCGCGGGCGACGCGCCGCGAATGGATCGGCCTGGCCGTGATCGCGCTGCCCTGCCTGCTGTATTCGATGGACCTGACGGTGCTGAACCTGGCGGTGCCGACGCTGACCGCCGACCTCCGGCCCAGCGCGGCGCAGCTGCTGTGGATCGTCGACATCTACGGCTTCCTGGTGGCGGGATCGCTGATCACCATGGGCACGCTGGGCGACCGCATCGGCCGGCGCAGGCTGCTGATGATCGGCGCCGCGGTGTTCGGCCTGGCCTCGCTGCTGGCCGCCTTCGCCAACACGGCCGAGACGCTGATCGCCGCCCGGGCGCTGCTGGGCGTCGCCGGGGCCACCGTGGCGCCGTCGACCCTGTCGCTGATCCGGAACATGTTCCACGACCCGCAGCAGCGCACCTTCGCCATCAGCGTCTGGATCACCAGCTACTCCGTCGGCGGCGCGATCGGGCCGCTGCTGGGCGGCGTGATGCTGCAGCATTTCTGGTGGGGCTCGGTGTTCCTGCTGGCGGTGCCGGTGATGGTGCTGCTGCTGATCGTCGCCCCGATCCTGCTGCCGGAATACCGCGACCCGCAGGCCGGCCGGCTGGACCTGGCCAGCGCCGTGCTGTCGCTGGTGGCGGTGCTGGCCGCGATCTATGGCGTCAAGATGCTGGCCGAGCACGGGCCCGGCTGGCCGCCGCTGCTGTGGATCCTGGCCGGCCTGGCCGTCGGCACCGTGTTCATCCGCCGGCAGGCCCGGCTGGACGACCCGCTGATCGACCTGCGCCTGTTCCGGTCGCCGGCCTTCGGCGCGGCGCTGGCGGTGAATGTGCTGGGCCTGTTCGCGGTCTTCGGCACCTTCCTGTTCGTGGCGCAGTACCTGCAGCTGGTGCTGGGGCTGTCGCCGCTGGAGGCCGGGCTGTGGACGCTGCCCTCGTCGCTGGCCTTCGTCGCCGGGTCGATGCTGACCCCGATGGCGCTGCGCCGGACCCGGCCGGTGGTGCTGATGGCCGGCGGGCTGATGGTCGCGGCGGCGGGATTCCTGGCGCTGACGCTGGTCGACCATGTCTCGAGCCCGGCGCTGCTGGCCGGCGCCGCGGTGGTCTTCGCCACCGGGCTGTCGCCGGTGTTCACCCTGACCACCGACCTGATCGTCGGCGCCGCGCCGCCGGAGCGGGCAGGGTCGGCCGCCGCGATCTCCGAGACCGGGGCCGAGTTCGGCGGGGCGCTGGGCATCGCCGTGCTGGGCTGCATCGCCACCGCTTTGTATCGCGGCGTGATGGCCGACGGCGTCCCGGCCGGGGTGCCGCCGGAGGCGGCGGAAGCGGCCCGGGCGACGCTGGGTGGCGCGCTGGCGGCGGCGCGGGAGCTGCCGGACGAGACCGGCCGGGCCCTGGCCGATGCGGCGCGCGGCGCCTTCACCCACGCCTTCGGCCTGGCGGCCCTGGTCAGCGCCGGCATCGCGGTCGCCGCCGCGGTGCTGGCCGCGACGGTGCTGGGGCCGCCCCGGCGGGGCGCCGAAGCCCACGCCACCGAGTGAGGGTGTCAGGCCGCCAGACGCTGCGCCCGGCCGGTCCACAGCGCGGCCAGGCCGGCCTCGACCTCGGCCGGGGACTCGGTCTGGCACAGCACGCGGCGGGCCTCGCGCCGGTCGTCGGCGGCGGCCGGCCAGGGCGCGGCGTCGATATAGGCGGCCAGATGCTTGCGGAACACGCGCAGCCCGTGAGGATCGCCGTAGAAGGAAAGCGTCTCGCGGAAATGCTGCAGGGCGACGGCCAGCCGGTCCTCGGGGCCGGGTTCGGCGGCGCTTTCGGCCTCGGGCCGGTCCAGCGCGGCCTCGATCGCGGCGGCGATCCAGGGCTTGCCGGTGACGCCGCGGCCGACCATGACGCCGTCGGCGCCGGACAGTGCCAGCGCCTCCCGCGCGGTGGCGCCGTCGACGATGTCGCCGTTGACGATCACCGGCACGTCGACCGCCTGCTTCACCGCGCGCACCGCGCCCCAGTCGGCCGTGCCCTTGTAGAACTGGCAGCGGGTGCGGCCGTGCACCGTCACCGCCCGGGCGCCGGCGGCGACGCAGCGGCGGGCGAAGTCCGGCGCGTTGCGGCTCGCGTCGTCCCAGCCCAGCCGGATCTTGACCGTGACCGGGACGTCGACGGCGTCGGACGCGGCCGCCACCAGCCGCTCGGCCCGATCCGGGTCGCGCATCATGGCGGAGCCGGACTGAACCCCGGTGACCTCGCGCGCCGGGCAGCCGAAATTCAGGTCGATGATCTGCGCCCCGGCGGCCGCAGCCAACCGGGCGCCTTCGGCCACGGCGGCGGGGTCGTGGCCGATCAGCTGCACCACCATCAGCGGCAGCCCGTCGCCGACCGCGGCGCGGCGCACCACGTCGGGCCGGCCGCGGGCGAATTCGGCGCAGGCCACCATCTCGGTCGAGACATAGGCCGCCCCCAGCCGCGACGCGGCGCGGCGGAACGGCAGGTCGGACACCCCGGTCATCGGGGCGATCCAGACCCGTCCGGGCACGGTGACGGAACCGATGGTCAGGGCTTCGGGCATGGCGCTTATCTAGGCCTGCGGCGGCCCGGCGTAAACCGCCGCGGCCGCAACCCTGCCGGCCGGGCCGCGTCGGCCGATGTCGATTTCGCGCTTCCCGGAACGACCAGCCTGCATCCACACTCGAGAGCCGGGAGGACCCGCCATGAAGTATCTCTGCCTGGTCTATATGGAGCAGCGGACCCTGGACGCCATGGCGCCCGGCGAGCTCGACGCGCTGATCCGCGAATCCATGGCCAATGACGAGGAGATGCGCCGCCGCGGCCAGTTCGTCGCCGCCCAGGCGCTGCAGCCGACCAGCGCCGCCACCACGCTCAGGATCCGCGGCGGCCGGGTCATCACCAGCGACGGGCCCTTCGCCGAGACCAAGGAGTTCCTGTCCGGCTTCATCATGATCGAGGCGCGGGACCTGAACGAGGCGCTGCAGCTTGCCGCCAACATCCCGATGGCGCGGATGGGCAGCATCGAGGTGCGGCCGGTGTGGGAGCATTGCGGCGGCAGATGACCGATCCGGCCCGGGCGATGCAGCGGAGGATCGAGGCGGTCTACCGGACGGAGTCGCGCCGGGTGCTGGCCACGCTGATCCGCCTGCTCGGCGACTTCACCTTGGCCGAGGAGGCGCTGCACGACGCCTTCCGCGCGGCGGCGGAGCAGTGGCCGCGCGACGGCGTGCCGGCCAATCCCCGGGCCTGGCTGGTCTCCTCCGGCCGGTTCAAGGCGATCGACGGGCTGCGCCGCGGCACCCGCCTCGACGCGGCGCGGGCCGAGCTGGCCAAGCATCTGGAGGAGGCCGAGGACCCGCATGAGCACGAGGCCGAGGAGATCGAGGACGACCGGCTGCGGCTGGTTTTCACCTGCTGCCATCCGGCCCTGGCGCCCGAGGCCCGGCTGGCGCTGACCCTGCGCGAGATGTGCGGCCTGACGACGGAGGAGATCGCCCACGCCTTCCTGGCCGCGCCGACCACGGTGGCGCAGCGCATCGTCCGGGCCAAGGCGAAGATCCGCGACGCCGGCATCCCCTACCAGGTGCCGCCGAAGACCGAGCTGCCGGACCGGTTGGACAGCGTGCTGCAGGTGATCTATCTCGTCTTCAACGAGGGCTACCTGGCGTCCTCCGGCGCCGACCTGACCCGGCCCGACCTGTCGGGCGAGGCGATCCGCCTGGGCCGCCTCCTGGTCGAGCTGCTGCCGGAGCCGGAGGCGATCGGCCTCCTGGCCCTGATGCTGCTGCAGGATTCCCGCCGCGCCGCCCGCAGCTCCCCGACCGGCGACCTGGTGCTGCTGGCCGACCAGGACCGCCGCCTGTGGGACCGCGGCCTGATCGCCGAGGGCACGGCGCTGGTGCGGCGGGCGCTGGCGGGGCCGGAGGTGGGGGCCTATGCCCTGCAGGCGGCGATCGCGGCGGTGCATTCCGAGGCGCCCGACGCTGCGGCGACCGACTGGGCCGAGATCGTCGCGCTCTACGACCTGCTGCAGCAGGCCGACCCGTCGCCGGTGGTGGCGCTGAACCGGGCGGTGGCGGTGGCGATGCGCGACGGCCCGGCGGCGGGGCTGGCGCTGATCGACGCGATCCTGGCGCATGGCCATCTCGGCGGCTACCGTCTGGCCCACGCCGCCCGGGCGGATTTGCTGCGGCGGCTGGGGCGGAGGGCAGAGGCCCGCGCGGCTTATGAGCGGGCGCTCGACCTGACGCAGCAGGAGTCGGAGCGGAGATTTCTGTTGCGGCGGCTGGAGGGGTTGGGGGAGGGGGAGCGGCTGTAGATCAGGTTCGCCAATCCACGGCTACGGAGCCATTTCCGTTATCCGCCTCTGCAGCGAACCCCTCCCTAACGCAGTTCGCGTGATATACCTGCCGCATCCACCCGCAGCTCAATGGGGTAGCGAGTGGTCCATTGACAAGGGGATAGGAAGTGGCCTGGGCAGTGCCGGAGTACAAACCCGAGATAGTGAATGCCGCTGGCAAGGCGCTCGGTAAAATGGAGTTCCCGGTTGTCACCGACGAGGGTTTCGATGCTCTGAAGGTGATCAATAATTGGCGCGCTGCTCATGCTTATCCGTTGAATACCTTTCAGATCACGCTTCGTCATCGTGCTCGCAAGATCGAATCTGACGTCGTCATCGCTCAACGAGCCAAGCGACTAGATTCCATACATCGGAAGCTAGCTTCTAAGCTCACCATGCGAATGACGCAAATGCAGGATATCGCAGGCTGCCGAGCCGTGTTCGTTCGACTGCAGAATGTCTATAAATTGGTAGATGCCTACAAGAGTGGGAAATTTGACCATAAATTCCGAAATGAGAAGGACTACATAGTATCGCCAAAAGTGGATGGTTATCGATCATTTCATTTGGTTTACGAATATGTCGGTACTCAACAGACAAAAGTTTACGATGGGCTTCGTGTAGAAATTCAAATCCGAACTCAGCTTCAGCATTCTTGGGCTACGGCCGTTGAAGCTGTCGGTATATTCACACGTCAGGCATTAAAATCCAATCAGGGAGATGAAGATTGGTTACGCTTTTTTGCTCTTATGAGCTCGGCAATCGCAGCCATAGAGGGAACTCCATGTGTGCCTGATACTCCTACAAAAAAGTCGGAACTGGTTGCCGAATTGAAACGACTGGCGGCCAAACTCCGAGCACGCGAGATGCTTCGAGCTTACAATACTACATTGGATACCCTTGGCTCTTCAAAAGATGCCAAATATTTTATTGTTCAGCTCGATCCGGAGGCTGGGAGAGTGACGGTCCGACGGTATAAAGCCAAAGAGTCTGCCGAAGCCAACCGGGTTTATACGGATCTAGAGAGTCAGATTGCGGACGATTCCAGGCAGCAAGTGGTCCTCGTGTCCGTGGCGGATATCAATGCTTTGAAGCGCGCGTACCCGAACTATTTTCTTGATACGGCGCTATTTTCAAAGCTCGTTGAGCGCGTACTTAGGTCAGAGTTTCCCGATCCTGTCCCCGCTGAAATCAACTCCGTCCAGACCTGAGAACGTCGATAGCTCTGCTCGGTTTCGGTTGTTTGAATCACCGATCAGGGGGTTATGATTCCCCTGATCGGCAACCGAACGAGCCTACCGCCTCACACCATCCAGTCCGCATGCTCGATCTGGTCCGGGCGGACGCCGAGCAGGGTGACGCGGGTGCCGTCGTCGAGCTCGACCACCGTGCTCAGCAGCCCGGCCCGGACCGTGACGTCGGCGCCGTCGGCGATCAGCAGCTTGTCCTGGCGGACGTCGAAATCGGCGATCACGTCGCGGCCGTCGCCATGGCCGAAGGCGAAGCCGTCGGCGCCCCGGCCCCCGATCAGCCGGCCGTTCCCGCCGCTGCCGGCGATGCGGTCGCTGCCGGAGCCGCCATAGAGCGTGTTGTCTCCGCTGTTGCCGATGATCTGGGTGTCGGTGTCGCCGGCCCAGACGATCAGGTCGCGGTCGCCCTGCAGCACGATGCGCTCGACCGCGTCGTTCGCCTTGACGTTGACCGAGGCGCGGACCTCGTCGAACTCCCCGGTGCCCTTCACGATAGCGAAGTTGAAGAAGAAGGTCGGCGTGTCGGCGACGATGATGTTCGGGTTCTCCGGCGTGCCTTCGGCCGGGATGTGCAGTCGCGCCACCGATGGATCGTGATCGCTGACCTGGTCGGCGAAGCCGGCATTGGTGTGGACGATGTCGAACTCCAGCCCCGACCTGTACACGCCGTCGGTCGCCAGCATGTGGTCGAGCTCCTGGCTCGCGCCCTCGAACACGTAGCTCCAGCGCTCCTGCGGCGACAGCAGCTCGTCGGCCAGGTCCTTCAGCACGTGGCTGCCGTCGGTGTCGCCGCGCAGCACCTTCAGCGGGTCGTTCCATGAGAACTCGTTGAGGTCGCCGACCACCATCACCTTGGCGTCGGGATCGGAGGCCAGCCGGCCGTCGACATAGGCGTTGACGATCGCCGCCTGGGCCTCGCGCTGGTCCTCGCCGCGGTTCAGCGGCGGGAAGTCCTCGCCGTAGGTCGGCGAGCTGCCGCTCTTCGAGGTGAAGTGGTTGTTCACCAGCGTCACCGTCTCGCCGTTGAAGACGAAGTCGGCGGCCAGCGGCAGGCGGCTGGCGGCGAAGGCGTCGCCGTCCGACAGGTCGGGGTCGGTCAGCGCCTTGACCGAGCCTTCGACCAGGTCGACCCGGTCCGGGTTGTACAGGTAGCCGACCCGGATGTTGCCGCCGGGCTGGCCGCCCGAGGTGCCGTCCGCCGGCGCCACGTCGACATATTCGTAGCGCGGGCCGCCATTCGCGACGATGGCCTCGATCAGCACCCGCGCCGTTTCGGCGGCCGAGGTGACGCCGGTGATCTCGGCGCCGTCGCTGTCCTGCACCTCCTGCAGGGCGACGATGTCCGGCGAGCCCATGTTGCCGACGATCTGCTCGGCCAGCCGGTCGAACTTGCCGCTGCCGATGTCGTCGTCGACATTGTCCGGGTCCTGGTCTTCGACCAGGTTCACGTCCTCGACCTTGGGGTCGAGATTCTCGAGGTTGATCGAGCCGACGGTCAGGTGGTCGCGGTCGCCGGCCAGCGCCGTCGTCTCCGGCGTCAGCGTGCCGGGGGATTCGACCGTGACCGCCCGGGTCGCCTGGACCTCGTACCAGCCGAAATTGTAGCTGACGACGCCGGTGATATCGCCCAGCTTGGCGCCGGTATTGAAGTCCGGCATGAAGCTGCCCAGCAGGTCGTCGTCGATCTGGATCCGCTCCGGCTGCTGGTCGGTCTCGGAGATCAACAGGCCGCCGGCGCCGCTGCGGGTGCCGGTGGCGTGGTCGCCGTTGTCGGCCAGGACATAGGCCTCGCCGAAATTGTTGGTCGCGCCGATCACCACCGGGGCCGGGATGTCGACCAGCATGCCTTCCAGGCTCTCCCAGTAGTCGACGCCGTCATGGCCGGGGTCGTAGACGGTGCGGCCGTCATCGTCGATCGTCTCGGTCGGCGGGGCGTAGCCGCCGGCGCCGACGCTGACCGCGACCGGCACGGTCTGCTGCACGGCCGAGACCTCGATGTCGGCGCCGGTGATCTGGGTGACCGTCAGGTTGTGGGTCGAGGCGCCGCCCGGCTTGTATTCGGTGACCGTGCCGGTGACGTCGAGGCTGACGCCGAGCTGGACCTCGGCCGGCACGTTGCCGCTGCCGGTGTACACGAAGACCGCGTCCGAGGTGTCGGTGTTGCCGTCGCCCTGCGCGTCCTGGATGTAGAAGCCGTCGGCGGCGATGGCGGTGACCACGCCCTGCGTCGCCACCCGGTCGCCCTCGAATTCGGAGCGGTGGCCGGCGCCCTGGATCTCGTAGATCGCGTGGAAGTCCGGCTCGTCGACGGGCACCGGCGCGTTCTCGGCGTCCGGGGTGTTCAGCGCCTCGCCGGGGGCGGGGGTGCCGGCCTGGCCCGGCAGGCCGGCCAGGTCGAAATCGTTGCGGGTCCAGTCCGATGGGCTGTCGGTGTCGGCGCCGTCGGGCAGGCGCGAGGCGCCGCCGACGGTGAGGCCGGCGCCGTCGAAGCTCGGCGTCAGCACCGTGCTGCTGTAGAAGCGGTCGCCGCTGCCGCCGTCGTCGATCGCGACGCCGTCGCCGATCCGGCCCCAGGGCGAGGCGTCGAGCACGCCGTCGTCATTGGTGTCGAGATCCTGGCCGATCGTGCCGCTGTAGTTCTCCACCAGCAGCAGGGTGCCGCTGCCGTTCTGCAGCAGGTTCGACTGGAAGCCGCTGCTCCAGTATCCGTCCGCGTCGGTGCTGCCGATCTCGGTGGCGGAGATGATGCGGCCGGTGCCGCCGGCATCGCCCTCGATCTGCACCAGGGTCCAGCCGCTGTAGTCGGCCAGGGCGTCGCCCTTGATCTCGATATATTCCGAGCTGTCGGTGCCGACATGGTTGGCGACGAACTCGTTGAGCAACGGATCGGCCATGACGAAGTCCCCCCTTCTTCATCGGCAAGGGCCGAATCCCTTGCCGCTCCCGAAACACCTCTAAGGGGCTTCGGTTGCATTCGCATGACTCCGATAGCGGAAGCGGTCGTCTCGGTAGAAAAGACAGCCATAAGGCGATTTTCTGAAGATGGCTCAATTTCCCGTTGTCATGCCCGGGCTTGACCCGGGCATCCGGAGACTGTCGAGACCCTCTGGATTGCCGGGTCAAGCCCCGGCAATGACAATAGAATTTAGATCAATTCTATGGTTCGGGACTCAATGCCCCGTCGGGTCGGCCACCGTGATGCTGCCGTCGGCGATGGCGCGGCGGGCGGTCTCGACCGCTTCCTCCATCTCCGGGGTGACCAGCGGCCGGTTGTTCTGGTCGATCGCCCAGCCGACCGCGTGCTCGCGCACGCCCAGCGTCACCAGGCCGGCCTTCCAGGTGCCGGCCCGCATGTCGTCCAGCGACCGCAGCACGGCGATGTCGACCCGCTTCAGCATCGAGGTCAGGATGGTGCCGGGCACCGCGCCGTTCTGGTTGCTGTCGACGCCGATCGCGAGCTTCTCCCCCTCCCGCGCCGCCTGGAACACGCCGAGATTGGCCTCGCCGGCGACGGCGAAGAGGACGTCGGCGCCGCGCCCGATCAGGCCGCGCGCGACCGCGGCCGCCCGGTCCCGGTCGCGGAAGGCGGCGGCGTCGGTGCCGATATAGTCGACCAGGGTGGCGGTCTCCGGCCGCGTCGCCCGGGCCCCGGCGGCGTAGCCGGCGGCGAATTTCTGCATCAGCGGGATGTCGGCGGCGCCGACGAAGCCGATCGTGCCGGTCTTCGAGGCCAGGGCGGCCAGCACGCCGACCAGATAGGCGCCCTCCTGCTCGCGGAACACGATCGACCGGATGTTCGGCCCGTCGGCGACGCCGTCGACCAGGACGAAGCGGATGTCCTGATGGGCCGCGGCGCACGCCTTCACCGCATCGGCATAGTAGAAGCCGACGGCGATGATCAGGTTGGCGCCCTGCCGCACCATGCCGTCCACCGCCCCGGCGAAGCCGTCGACCGATTGCAGTTCGGCCTCGAGATAGGCCTCGCCGGTCTCGTTGCGGAAGAACTCCAGCGCGTGCATCGCGCCTTCGTTGAAGCCGCCGTCCCGCTTGTCGCCCAGCGCGTAGACGACGCCTGGCTTGACCGGCGCCTCCTCGTTGCCGCCGCCGCGCAACACCCCGTCGGGATCGGCGGCGGCCATCACGGACAGGCCGGCCACGGCCAGGCTGATGCCGGCAAGAAGGCGGCGGCGGTCGAGAGTCATGGTTTCCGTCTCCGGACGGCAGGGGCGGCGTGGTCCCGGAGATGGACGTGTTAAGCTTCGGTTACAAGAGCGCGTTCCGCAGCGCTCGTCTGCCATGCTTTTGCGGCCAATTCCCAACGATTCCGCCGGATCAGGCCGGCCGGTCCTTCAGCGCCACCAGGCGGATGCCGGCCTGTTCGAGCCGTTCGCGGATGCGGCGGGCGATGCCGACCGCGCCCGGCGTGTCGCCATGGACGCAGACCGTGTCGACCGGCACCGGGATGCGTTTGCCGCTGCGGCTGGTGACCGCCTGCTCCTCGACCATGCGCAGCACCCGCTCGGCCGCGACCTCGGGATCGTGGATCACCGATCCGGCGATCTTGCGCGAGGTCAGGGTGGCGTCGTCCTCATAGGTGCGGTCGGCGAAGACCTCGCGCACCACCGGCAGGCCCAGCTCCACCGCCGCGCGCTCCAGCGCCGTGCCGGGCAGGACCATATAGGCCAGGGTCGGGTCGACCGACTTGATGGCGCGGCCGATCGCCAGCGCCACCGCGTCCTCGACCATCGCCACATTGCTCAGCGCGCCATGCGCCTTGACGTGGGTGACGCGGTGGCCGACGGACTTGGCGATGCCCTGCAGCGCGCCGATCTGGTAGACCACCTGGGCCTCCAGCTCCTCCGGCGTGTCGCCCTTGATCACCCGGCGGCCGAAGCCCCACAGGTCGAGATAGCCGGGATGGGCGCCGACGCCGATGCCGCGGTCGCGCGCCAGGGTCAGGGTGCGCCGCATCACGATCGGGTCGCCGGCATGGAAGCCGCAGGCGACATTGGCGGAGGTGACGATCTCCAGCATCGCCGCGTCGTCGCCCATCTCCCAGGCGCCGAAGCCTTCGCCCATGTCGCAGTTCAGATCGACGCTCGCCATGTTTCCATCCCCGGACCGGCCTTGATGACTCCTGTATGAACTTCGCCGCCGGCCGCGGCAATCGTCGCCCAGCCCCCCGCATTCGTGCTATTCAGAATCAGCACGACCCAGCAGGGGACGCCCATGATGGCGGTGGGGACGAGCGCGCGGCGGGTGTTCGAACTCGTCTTGATCAAGCCGTCGCATTACGACGACGACGGCTATGTCATCCAATGGCTGCGGTCGGCGATCCCGTCGAACACGCTGGCGGTGCTGTACGGCCTGGCCCGCGACTGCGCCGAGCGCCGGATCCTCGGCGCGGATGTCGACATCGCCATCAGCGCGATCGACGAGACCAACACAAGGGTGCGGCCCGACGCGATCATCCGCCGGATCCGGCGCGCCGGGTCCGGGATGGTGGCGCTGGTCGGGGTGCAGTCCAACCAGTTCCCGCGGGCGGTCGACATTGCCCGGCCGCTGCGGGCGGCGGGGATCCAGGTCGGCATCGGCGGCTTCCACGTCTCCGGCACCATCGCCATGCTGCCCGGCCTGCAGCCCGAGGTGGCGGAGGCGCAGGCGCTGGGCATCTCGATGTTCGCCGGCGAGGCCGAAGGGCGGCTCGACGAGGTGCTGGTCGACGCCTTCAACAACCGGCTGAAGCCGCTCTACAACTTCATGGACGACCTGCCGAACATCGAAGGCGTGCCGATGCCGGTGCTGCCGATCGCGCGGGTGCGCCGCACCGCCGGCCAGCACACCAGCTTCGACGCCGGCCGCGGCTGCCCGTTCCAGTGCTCGTTCTGCACCATCATCAACGTCCAGGGCCGCAAGTCGCGCCGCCGGTCGCCCGACGATGTCGAGCGGATCATCCGCGAGAACGTGAAAAGCGGCATCAGCCGCTTCTTCATCACCGACGACAACTTCGCGCGCAACAAGGACTGGGAGCCGATCTTCGACCGGCTGATCGAGCTGCGCGAGCGGGAGAAGCTGTCCTTCCGCATGATCATCCAGGTCGACACCATGTGCCACCGCATCCCGCACTTCATCGAGAAGGCGGGCCGGGCGGGGGTGACCCGGGTGTTCATCGGGCTGGAGAACATCAACCCGGACAGCCTGGTCGGCGCCAAGAAGCGGCAGAACAAGATCACCGAGTACCGGAAGATGCTGCTGGCCTGGAAATCGGTCGGCGCCATGACCTATGCCGGCTACATCCTGGGCTTCCCGACCGACACGCCGGAGAGCATCGTCCGCGACATCGGCATCATCCAGCGCGAGCTGCCGGTTGACCTGCTGGAGTTCTTCTTCCTGACGCCGCTGCCGGGGTCGGAGGACCACAAGAACCTGTTCCAGGCCGGCATCCCGATGGACCCCGACCTGAACCGCTACGACCTGAACCACGTCACCACCGGCCATGCGCTGATGTCGCGCGAGGAGTGGCAGCGGGCCTACAGGCTGGCCTGGCAGACCTACTACTCGCCCGAGCATATGGAGACGGTGATGCGCCGGGCGGCGGCGACCGGGATCAGCGTCGGCAAGATCCTGTTCCTGCTGCTGTGGTTCACCACCTGCATCACTGTCGAGGGGCTGCACCCGCTGGAGGGCGGCTATCTGCGCCGCAAGGTGCGGACCCAGCGCCGTCCGGGCCTGCCGATCGAGCCCGCCTTGCCCTTCTATTTGCGTTATGCCGGCGAGACCGTGGCCAAGCACTGGACCATGGCGCGGCTGTGGTGGCGCTTCAACCAGGTCCGCCGGCGGATCAAGGCCGACCCGAACCGCAAGGCCTATCGCGACCTGGCGCTGACACCGGTGAGCGAGGAGGAGCTGGACACGCTGGAGATGTTCTCGGTGACCCAGGGCGCCCGCGCCGCCGCAGCCCGGGCGCACACCAAGCCGGCGTCGCAGCCGCAGGGCGCCACGGCGGCGGAGTGATCGGTCCTAACGGCGCCATCGGGACTCCCCCTCCCGCCGCGAGCGGCGGGCCCCTCCCTCTCCCCAAGGAGAGGGGAATACGAGCCACGGCCCTATCACCTCTCCTTGGGGAGAGGTCGAAATCGCGTCAGCGATTTCGGGTGAGGGGGCGGCGCCGATCCATCCATTCGGAACGGATCAGACCGCCACCTCGGCCGTGTCCGCCGTCTTGATCTCCAGCGCGGCCTTCAGCAGGGCCTGGGTGTAGGGGTGCTGCGGCGCGTCGAAGATCTGCGTCGCCGAGCCGTGCTCGACCACCTTGCCGGCCTTCATCACGATCACCTCGTCCGACAGGGCGCGCACCACCTTCAGGTCGTGGCTGATGAACAGATAGGCCAGGCGGTGCTTCTCCTGCAGCCCGCGCAGCAGGTCGACGATCTGGGCCTGGACCGACATGTCCAGCGCCGAGGTCGGCTCGTCCAGCACCACGAATTTCGGCTTCAGCACCATCGCCCGGGCGATGGCGATGCGCTGCCGCTGGCCGCCGGAGAATTCGTGCGGATAGCGGTGCCGGCTGGCGGGGTCGAGGCCGACCTCCTCCAGCGCCGCCACGATCATCCGCTCGCGCTCCGCCGCGGAGCCGCCGATGCGGTGCACCTGCAGCCCTTCCTCGATGATCTCGGCCACCGACATGCGCGGGCTGAGCGAGCCGTAGGGATCCTGGAACACCACCTGCATCTCCCGCCGCAGCGGGCGCATGTCGCGGAACTGCAGGCCCTGCAGCTCCCTGTCGCCGTAGCGGATCGACCCCTGGCTGGAGATCAGGCGCAGCAGGGCGAGGCCGAGCGTGGTCTTGCCCGACCCGCTCTCGCCGACCACGCCGACCGTGTGGCCCTCGCGCACGGCGACGTCGATGCCGTCCACCGCCTTCACATGGTCGACCGTGCGGCGCAGCACGCCGGCCTTGATCGGGAACCAGACCTTGATCTCGCGGGCCGCCACCACGGTGCGGGCGTCGGCCGGGGCGGGGGCCGGGGTGCCCTTGGGCTCGGAGGCCAGCAGGCGCTGGGTGTAGGGGTGCTGCGGCGCGGTGAACACCGCCTCGGTCCCGCCCGCCTCGACGATCTCGCCCTTGTTCATGACGCAGACCCGGTCCGCCATCTTGCGGACGACGCCGAGGTCGTGGGTGATCAGCAAGAGCGCCATGCCGAAGCGGCGCTGCAGGCTCTGCATCAGCTCCAGGATCTGGGCCTGGATGGTAACGTCCAGCGCGGTGGTCGGCTCGTCCGCGATCAGGATATCGGGCTCGTTCGCCAGGGCCATGGCGATCATCACCCGCTGGCGCTGGCCGCCGGACAGCTCGTGCGGATAGGCGTTCAGCCGCTGCTCCGGGTTCGGCAGGCCGACCAGGCGCAGCAGCTCCAGCACCCGGGCGCGGGACTGGGCGCGACCCATGCCCTTGTGCACCGACAGCACCTCGCCGACCTGCTTCTCGATCGTGTGCAGCGGGTTCAGGGAGGTCATCGGCTCCTGGAACACCATGGCGATCTTGTTGCCGCGGACCTCGCGCAGCACCTTCTCCGGCGCGCCCAGCAACTCCTGCCCGCGATAGCGGATGCTGCCGCTCGGGTGCCGGGCGCTGGGATAGGGCAGCAGCTGCAGCACCGACAGGGCGGTGACCGACTTGCCGGATCCGCTCTCGCCGACCAGCGCCAGGGTCTCGCCGCGGTCGAGATGCAGCGACACGCCCTTCACCGCCGGCACCGCGCCGCCGGGCACCCGGAACTCCACCGCCAGGTCGCGGATCTCGAGCAGCCTTTCGCCGGAGGCTGGTGTGTCGTTCATCGCGAAACCTCTTCGGCAGGGCCGTCCCAAACCGTCATTGCGAGGAGGCGCAGCCGACGAAGCAATCCAGGGGCCAATGCGTGCGGCCCTGGATTGCTTCGCTGCGCTCGCAATGACGGGATTGAAAGCCTGAAGGGGGCGTTCATGGCGTCTGGGCCTTGGGGTCGGTGACGGGGGTGGGGCCGGCCGCCACGGTCTTGCGCGGGTCGAAGGCATCGCGCAGCGCCTCGCCCATGAAGACGAGGAGGCTGAGCAGGATGGCCAGCGAGAAGAAGGCGGTGAAGCCGAGCCACGGCGCCTGCAGGTTGGCCTTGCCCTGGCTGACCAGCTCGCCGAGCGAGGCCGAGCCTGGCGGCAGGCCGAGGCCGAGGAAGTCGAGGCCGGTCAGCAGGCCGATGCTGCCGGTCAGGTTGAAGGGCAGGAAGGTGATGGTGGCGACCACGGCGTTGGGCAGCACGTGCTTCCACATGATCACCCGGTCCGGTTGGCCCAGCGCCCGGGCGGCGCGGACATAGTCCAGGTTGCGGGCGCGCAGGAACTCCGCCCGCACCACGCCGACCAGGCTCATCCACTCGAACAGCAGCATGATGAACAGGAGCGTCCAGAAGCCCGGCACGAAGAAGGACGACATGATGATCAGGAGGTACAGCTGCGGCATGCCGGACCAGATCTCGATCACCCGCTGGAAGATCAGGTCGGTCCAGCCGGCGAAGTAGCCCTGGATGGCACCGGCGAAGACGCCGATGACGGACGCGATCGCGGTCAGGGTCAGGCCGAACAGGATCGAGATGCGCAGGCCGTAGATCAGCCGGGCCAGCACGTCGCGGCCCTGGTCGTCGGTGCCGAGCCAGTTCACCGCCGAGGGCGGGGAGGGGGCGGGCTGGTCGAGGTCGTAGTTGATGGTGCGGTAGGAGAAGGGGATCAGCGGCCAGACCGCCCAGCCCTTGGCGCTGATCAGCTCGCGCACGAAGGGGTCGCGGTAATCCGCCTCGGTCTCGAACTCGCCGCCGAACGCCGTCTCCGGATAGGTCGCCAGCACCGGCACGTAGTAGTGGCCGTCATACTTGACCAGCAGCGGCCGGTCGTTGGCGATGAACTCGGCGAACAGGGTGACCAGGAACACCGCCAGGAACAGCCAGAGGGCGATCAGCCCGCGCCGGTTGGCGCGGAAATTGGCGATGCGGCGCGCGGTGATCGGCCGGATGCGGACTCCGAGGAAGCGTGGATGGGCGAAGTCCCGGCCCGAGGGCAAAGCCGCCTCAGACATTGCGGGCCTCGAAGTCGATCCGCGGGTCGATCAGGGTGTAGGTCACGTCCTGCACCAGCTTCATCACCAGGCCGAGCAGGGTGAAGACGTAGAGCGTGGCGAACACCACTGGATAGTCGCGCTGGATCGCCGCCTCGTAGCCGAGCAGGCCGAGCCCGTCGAGCGAGAAGATCACCTCGATGAACAGCGACCCGGTGAACAGCACGCCGATGAAGGCGCTGGGGAAGCCGGCGATGACGATCAGCATGGCATTGCGGAAGATATGGCCGTACAGCACGCGCCGCTCGGTCAGGCCCTTGGCCCGCGCGGTCAGCACGTACATCTTGCCGATCTCGTCGAGGAACGAGTTCTTGGTCAGCATGGTCAGGGTGGCGAAGCCGCTGATCACCATGGCGGTGATCGGCAGCACCATGTGCCAGAGATAGTCCAGGATCTGCTGGTACCAGGGCATCAGGGCCCAGCCGTCGGACGTCAGGCCGCGCAGCGGGAACCAGGCGAAGTAGCGGCCGCCGGCGAAGGTCACGATCAGCAGCATGGCGAAGAGGAAGCTGGGGATCGCATAGCCGACGACGACGGCGCCGGAGGTCCAGATGTCGAAGCGCGACCCGTCGCGCACCGCCTTGCGGATGCCGAGCGGGATCGAGATCAGATAGACCAGCAGCGTGGTCCACAGCCCCAGCGAGATCGACACCGGCAGCTTGGATTTCACGAGGTCGACCACCCGTGCGCTCTTGAAGTAGCTGCGCCCGAAATCGAAGCTCAGATAGTCGCGGATCATCAGCCAGAAGCGCTCGACCGGCGGCTTGTCGAAGCCGAACTGCTTCTCGATCTCGGCGATGAAGCGCGGGTCCAGACCCTGGGCGCCGCGATACTTGCTGGTGACGGCGCTGCCGCCGAGCTGGGAATTGTCCGCCGGGCGGCCGAAATCGCCGCCCCCGCCGCTGATCCGGCTGGTCGCGTCGGTGGCGGTGCCCTGGATCTGGGCGATCATCTGCTCGACCGGACCGCCGGGGGCGAACTGCACGATGACGAAGTTGATGACCATGATCCCGAACAGGGTCGGGATGATCAGCAGCAGGCGCCGGATGATATAGGCTAGCACGCCTCAGCCTCCCGCCCTGGCGACGCGGGTCGAGGTGAATGACAACAAGGGTTGATGATCACCGGCGCCGTCCCCTCAGGGCTTGCGGGTTGTGCTCGCTGTACCACCAGGTGGCGAAGCCGAGATTCATCTTGGGCCGCTTGTCCGGCCTGCCGAAGATGTCCCAGTACCCGATCCGGTCGACCGGATCGTAATACAGCATGATCGAATAGAACTGCCAGGTGATGTAGCGGTTGAACGCCCTGCTGGCCGCCCCCCGTTCATCCCACTCGTTCGTGGCGACCAGGTAATCGACCATCTCGTCGACGACGGGGTCGCGGGTCCCCTGGATGTTGAGTCCGCCCTTTTGGTCGGCATAGAGCGAATGCCAGCGGGACTTCTGCTCCGCGCCGGGCGGATAGGCGGGCGGCATGAAGCCGGGCAGGATGTCGAACTCGAACTCGTGCATCCGGGTCTGGAATTGCGGGACGTCCAGCAGTCTGGGCGTCGCCTGGATGCCGACGCGCCGCAGGTTCTGGGTAAACGGCAGGATCGTCTTCTCCATCTCGGAATCGAAGAAGATCATCTCGATCGAGGCGACGTCGCCGGTGGCGGTGTTGGTCAGCCGGTTGTCGCGCAGCTCCCATCCCGCCTGCTTCAGCAGGTCGAGGGCGGCCCGCATGTTCGACCGGATATTGCCGTTGCCGTCGGTGGTCGGCTGGCGAAATTCGGTGGTGAAGATCTCGTCGGGGATTCGGCCCCGGTACTTCTCCAGGATCTCCAGCTCACGGCCCTGGGGCAGGCCCTCGAACATGAACTCCGTATTGGGGAAATGCCCCTGCGCCCGCTGATAGAGCCCGTAATAGCTGGTCTTCTGCGTCGTCTCGAAATCGTAGAGGTAGTTGAGCGCGCGGCGGACACGCACATCCGAGAACAGCGGCCGGCGCAGGTTGAAGATCAGCATCCCGTAGGATTCCGGCGCCTGGGACGGAAACTCCTCCTTCTTGAAGGCACCGGTCTTCAAGGCCGGCAGGCTGTTGAAGCCGGTCGTCCATTCCTGCGGCGAGGTGATGCTCATGAAATCGAACTCGCCCGCCTTCAGCGCCTCATAGAGGACGTTGAAGTCGCGATAATACTGATAGGTGATCTGGTCGAAGTTCCCGGTCCCGATATTCTGCGGCAGATCCTTTCCCCAGTAGTCCTCGACGCGCTCCAGCGTGAAGGAGCGGCCGGGGTCGACGGCCTTGAGGCGCCGCCGGCCGCTGCCCAGCATCGGCTCCAGGATCGGCGCGCTGAAGTCGCGGGTCGACCACCAGTGCTTGGGCAGGATGGGCAGGGAGGCGACGCCCATCAGCAGTTCGGGATTCGACAGATCCTTGGCGGTGAAGCGGACGGTGCGGTCGTCCAGCACGTCGATCCGGTCGAGATACTCGTAATAGGTCGCCTTGAAATAGGGAGCCGCCTTTTCGCGGAAGGTCTCGTGAGTGAACAGGATGTCGTCCGTGGTGATCGGCTTGCCGTCGTGGAAATGCGGGCCGTCCCGCAGCCGGCAGATCAGCGAGAGCTTGTCCTCCGACTCCTCGATGCTTTCGGCGAGATTGGCGTACTCGACCGCGAGCTCGTCGAGATTGGAGGTGATCAGGGATTCGTACAGCGCGCCCATCACGACCCTGGTCCCCGTGCCGAGCGCCGAATAGTCGTTGAGCGTGTCGAAGGTGCCGCGCGTGCCGAGGATCAACTGGCCGCCCCTGGGCGCATCCGGGTTTACATAATCCCAATGCGCGAAGTTCGCGGGATACTGGGCGGGGCGGCCCAGCAGCGACAGGAAGTGGCTCGGCGGCTTGTATCCGGCCCGGACGGCGGGGGCGGCCTGGGCGAAGGCGCGGGGCCAGGGCATGGCCTGGGCCGCCGCGGCGAGCATCGAGCCCAGCGTGAACTGCCGGCGGGTGACTCTCGGATCCCTCATCGCTGGCTCCTCATCCCTGTCCGCGCTTCAACGCCGCATCCTTCGCTGGATCGATCCACCACGCGTCGGGGAAGCCTGTGCCGTAATAGGGCGGCGTCTCTGGCCGAGCGAACTTGTCCCAGAAGGCGAGGCGAGTCTTGTTCAGATAGTAGGACGGGATGATGTAGTGGCCGCGCAGCAGCACCCGGTCGAGCGCCCGGGTGGTGGCCTTGATCCTGTCGAGATCCTCATGCTCGGCGATGATCTCCTTGACCAGCGCATCGACGACCGGGTCCTTGATCCCGGCCCAGTTGCCGCTGTCCTGCTGGTCGACCGTGGTCGACATGAAATAGCCCTCCATCTCCGGGCCGGGCGGCGGGAAGAAGTTCGCCGCGATATAGATCATGTCGTAGTCGAAATCCTGCACGCGCCGCTGGTATTGCGGCGTGTCGACGATGCGGATCTCGGCCTTGATCCCCGCCCGCGCCAGATTGGCCACGAAGGGCTGGACCATCCGCTGCAGGCCGTCGTCATTATCCAGATACTCGAACCGGAAGGGCTGGCCGGTCGCGCTATTGGTCAGGGTGCCGTTCCGCACCTCCCAGCCAGCCTCCTTGAGCAGGCGCCAGGCCTCGCGCAACTGCGGCCGGATCTGGCCCGACCCGTCGGTCTCGGACACCGTGAAGGGGGTGGTGAAGATCTCTGCCGGGATCCGGTCGCCGAAGCGCTCCAGGATCGCCTTCTCCTCACCCTCCGGCAGCGGGAAATCCGTGGTACCGTAATCCGAATTCGGGAAATAGCTCTTCGCCCGGACATACTGGCTGTAGAAGACGTTCCGGTTCGTCCACTCGAAGTCGTAGAGCAGCGCGATCGCCTGCCGGACCCGCATATCCTGGAAGATCGGGCGCCGCGTGTTGAAGACGAAGCCGACGAAGCCGCTGGGGGTGTTGTCGGGCAGCAGCAGCTTCTGGACCCGACCCGACTTGACGACGTCCCGATCGTACTCCGTGGCCCAGCGCTTGGCCTGGTTCTCGGCCCAGAAGTCGAATTCGCCGGCCATGAACGCCTCGAACATCACGTCCTGGTCGCGATAATAGGTGTAAGAGATCCGATCGGCGTTGTTCTGGCCCACATTGACCGGCAGGTCCTTCGCCCACCAGTCGTCGACGCGCTCATAGGTGATGCCGCGACCCGGCTCGACCTTGGTGATCCGATACGGCCCCTCGGACAGCACCGGCTCGACATAGGATTTGGCGATGTCGCGGCCGGACGCCTCCCACCACCGCTTCGGCATCGGGCCGAAACCGCAGACTTTGCCGAGGGTCCGCCAATTGTCCCGGGTGGCGAAGTCGAAGCGGACCTGGCGTTCCGACACCAGCGTCGCCTTCTCGATATCGACCCAGAACTGCTTCAGCAGCGGGCGCGCATTCGCCTTGATGAAGTCGAAGGCGAAGACGAAATCCTCGGCCAGGATGGGGGTGCCGTCCTGCCATGTCGCCCGGGGATCCAGGGTGAACACGGCATGGGACAGGTCGTCCGGGACGGAGACGCTTTCGGCGATCATCGGATAGTAGCTGGACAGCTCGTCGCCCGAGCCGGTCATCAGGCTGCTCATGGTATTGCCGATGCCCGCGGCCCAGTCGCCGCCGACGCGGATGGTGTCCAGGCGCTCGAAGGTCCCGATCGCGGCGAGGCGGATGGTCCCGCCCTTCGGCGCCGCCGGATCGACGTATTTGAACTGCGTGAAATCCGCCGGATAGACCGGGTCGCCGAACTCTGCGAAGCTCTTCAGCGTCGTCAGGTTGCCCGCACCTGCCGCCAGCTTGGGCCGCGCCAGGGCAGGAACGCCGCCCAGAAGCGGGGCGGCGAAGCCCGTCGCCAGGGCCATCCGGCCGAATTCACGTCGCGTCAGCATGCTCTTCATCGACTTGCCCGGTTCAGCGCCGCATCTTTCGCCGGATCGATCCACCAGGTCGAGGGGAACGCGATCCCATTGGGGTCGCCGAAGCGGTGCGACGGCTGCGTCTTCGGCTGGCCGAAGCGGTTCCAGTAGGCCACCCAGGCGTCGGCCTTGCCCCATTGCGGGATCAGGTAGCGGTTCCACAACAACACGCGATCGAGCGCGCGGGTCGCAACCTGCAGCGACGACAGGTCGCGGGCGGCCACGACCTTGTCGATCAGCGCGTCCACCACCGGGTTGCGGATCCCCATCAGGTTGCCGGAGCCGTCGATGCCCGCCGCCTCGGAGCCGAAATAGGTGCGCAGTTCGCTGCCCGGCGGGGGATAGAAGGTGTAGGCGAAGATCGTGACGTCGAAATCGAAGCTCTTGTAGCGTTGCTGGAACTGCGCCGCGTCGACGATGCGCAGGCTCGCCTGGATGCCCACCTGCCGCAGCCGTTCGATGAAGGGCTGGGTCACCCGCTCGAACTGCGGTGTGTCGTCGAGGATCTCGAACCGCATCGGCTCGCCGGTGGCGATGTTGGTCATCACCCCGTCGCGCTGCTCCCACCCCGCCTCCTTCAACAGGCGCAGCGCGGTGCGAATGTTGTCGCGCATGTTGCCGCTGCCATCCGTCTTCGGCAGGGCGAAGGGGGTGTCGAACAGCGCATCCGGCACCTGGCCGCGGAACGGCTCCAGCAGCGCCTTCTCCTCGCCCTCCGGCACGCCGGAGGAACGGAAGCCCTCGGCGTTGAAGTAGCTGGTCAGCCGGTCGTACAGGCCGGAGAACAGGGTCTTGTTCACCCACTCGAAATCGTACAGCCAGCCCAGCGCCTCGCGCACCTTGGGATCGGAGAAGGGGGCCCGGCGCAGATTGAAGAAGTATCCCTGCATGCCGCGAGGATCCTCGCTGGCGATTTCGGCGCGGATGAGGCGCCCGTCGCGCGCCGCCGGGATGTCGTAGCCGGTGGCCCAGAACAGCGAGGTGAACTCCTGCCGGAAGTCGGAGTTGCCGCCCTTGAACGCCTCGAACTCGGCGTCGCGGTCGCGGTAATAGTCGTAGCGGATGCGATCGAAATTCCACTGGCCGCGGTTCACCGGCAGGTCGCGGCCCCAATAGTCCGGCACCCGCTCCCACGTCAGGGTCCGGCCGGGATCGACCGAGGCGATGCGGTAGGGGCCGCTGCCGAGCGGCGGCTCGACCGTGCCCTGGCCGACATCGCGGCCGTTCGAGGTCCACCAGTGCTTCGGCAGGACCGGCAGCGAGTTCGCCACCTGGCCGATCGGCTTGCGGGTGTTGCGGCTGGCGAAGGTGAAGCGCACCCGGCGGTCGTCCAGCGCTTCCGCGCCGGTGACGTCGCGGAAGAAGGACTTCAGGAACGGCTCGGCCTTGTCGCGCACCGTTTCCCAGCTCCACACCACGTCCTCGGCCGTCACCGGCACGCCGTCGTGCCAGCGCGCTTCCGGCCGCAAGGTGAAGATCGCCCAGGCGGCGTCGTCCGGAACCGTCACGCTCTCCGCCAGCAGGCCGTAATAGACCCCGGATTCGTCCTGGCTCTCCACCATCAGCGAATCATTGAGCAGACCGATCGACCGTGGCCATGTCGTGTCGGGGATGACGTTCAGCGTGTCGAAGGTGCCGACCGTGCTCAGCACTAGGCTGCCGCCCTTCGGCGCGTCCGGGTCGGCATAGTCGAAATGGGCGAAGCCGGCCGGGTATTTCGGCTGGCCGAACAGGGCCAGGGCATGGCTCGCCGCCGGCTCCTCCGCGCGAACGACGGCCGGGGCCGCGAGGGCGAGGACGAGCAGGAGGGCGGTGACGATGCGCATGAGGCTCCCGGGCCGGACATCCGGCGCCGCCATGGCGCCGGTCGATGGGCGGAGTCTAGGGAATCCCACGGCGCGGAATAAAGCCAAACATAAATGGAAACGGGACCGCTTTTGGCGGTCCCGCTCCGGAAAGGCAGGGCTGCGGCGATCAGCCGCCGCTCTTCGGCGCCTGTTCCGACCCGCCGGCCGGCGCCTCGCCGCCCGCCGGGGCGGCACCGCCTGCGGGGGCGGCATCCGGGCTCGGCAGCGGTGCGGGCGTGTCGGCGTTGGTGCGCAGCCAGGCGATCAGGTCGGCACGGTCCTTCTCGCTCTTCATCCCGGCATAGGTCATGGTCGTGCCCGGGATGTGCGCCTTCGGGCCGGCGAGGAACTCGTTCAGCTCCTCATAGGTCCATTTCGCGCCTTCCTCGTGCTTCTTCTTGATCGCGGCCGAGTAGTTGAAGTCTTCCTTGTGGCCCATCGGCGCGTCGACCAGGTTCCACTGGTTCGGGCCGACCTTGTTGGCGCCGCCCTTCTCGAAGGTGTGGCAGGCGGTGCAGGCCTTGGACAGCTGCTGCCCCTTGGCCGGGTCGGCGCTGGCCAGCAGCGGCGCGATCGGCGGGATCGACGGCCCGGCCTGCTCGGCGCCGGCGGCCGGCGCGGTGGCGACGGCGCTGGTGTCGACCTTGAATGCGTTTTCCTTCAGCGGTTCCGGCGAGACCAGGACGTCGGCAACGATGCCGGTCGCCATTCCGATGATGCCGGCCAGCAGGACAGCAGCGAATATTTTATTGAATTCCATGCCGGATCTCACCTCGAAGCGCGACGGCAACCTCCCCGGACGCACGACTCGATTCGGCCGTGCGGGCCCGCGGGTCTTGTAGAGGCGTTCCAATCGGTCTGGCAAGGGGCGATGTCCGGCTGCGACACCCTTTGCCGCCGCCGCGGAGGACGGCCGCGTGGCCCGTCCCGGCGATCATCCGGCGATCCGGGATTCGGCCCGGTCTTGACGCCGTCGCGGCAAGGGTGGATGACGCGGCATCATGAGCCCATCCGCCGCCTCCAACCCCATCGTCGTCATCCCCGCGCGCCTGGCCGCGACCCGCCTGCCGAACAAGCCGCTGGCCGACATCCATGGCGAGCCGATGATCGTCCATGTCTGGCGCCGCTCGGTCGCGGCCGGCCTCGGCCCCGTGGTGGTCGCCTGCGGCGACACGCCGATCGCCGAGGCGATCGAGGCGGCGGGCGGCACCGCGGTGCTGACCGACCCGGACCTGCCCTCGGGCTCCGACCGCATCGCCCAGGCGCTGCGCAGCATCGACCCCGACGGCCGCCATGACATCGTGGTCAACGTTCAGGGCGACCTGCCGACGCTGGATCCCGCCCTGCCGCGGGCCGCGGTGGCGCTGCTGGACGACCCTGCGGTCGATATCGGCACGCTGGCCGCGGTGATCGTGCGCGAGGAGGAGAAGACCAATCCCGCCATCGTCAAGGCGATCGTCGAGCGGGAGGAGGGGGCGCGGACCGGCCGCGCCTTCTACTTCACCCGGACCACGGCGCCGTCGGGCGAGGGGCCGCTGCTGCACCATATCGGCCTCTACGCCTATCGCCGGGCGGCGCTGGAGCGCTACGTGACGCTGCCGCCCGCGGCGCTGGAGCGGCGCGAGAAGCTGGAGCAACTGCGGGCGCTGACCGCCGGGATGCGGATCGACGTCGCCATCGTCGACACCGTGCCGCTCGGCGTCGACACCCAGGAGGAACTGGAGCGCGCCCGGCGCCTGCTGGCGGAAGGAACCGCGCGATGACCCGCGCCAAGAGGATCTCGTTCCAGGGCTGGCCCGGGGCCAATTCCGACATGGCGTCGCGCCAGGCCTTCCCGGATGCGGAGACGGTGCCGTGCCCGTCCTTCGAGGAGGCGCTGGCGGCCGTGCATGACGGCCGCGCCGATCTCGGCATGATCCCGATCGAGAACTCGATCGCCGGCCGCGTCGCCGACATGCACCACCTGCTGCCGGAATCGGGCCTGCACATCATCGGCGAGCACTTCCTGCGGGTGAACCACCAGCTGGTGGCGGTGCCCGGCGCGAAGCTGGCGGATATCCATGAGGTGCACAGCCATGTCCAGGCGCTGGGCCAGTGCCGGCAGTGGCTGCGGGCCCGCGGGCTGAAGCCGGTCAACCATGCCGACACCGCCGGCGCCGCGCGCATGGTGGCCGAGCGGGGCGACCCCGCCATTGCCGCCATCTCCAGCCGGCTGGCGGCGGAGATCTACAAACTGGAGATCCTGGCCGGCGACATCGAGGATGCTGAGCACAACACCACCCGCTTCGTCGTGCTGTCGCGCGACCCGGTGCGGCCGAAGCCGAACAACGGCCCGGTGATGACCAGCTTCGTGTTCGAGGTGCGGTCGGTGCCGGCCGCCCTCTACAAGGCGCTGGGCGGCTTCGCCACCAACGGCGTGAACATCACCAAGCTCGAGAGCTACATGCTGGGCGGCCGGTTCAGCCAGACCCAGTTCTACGCCGACGTCGAAGGCCATCCGGACGACCAGCCGCTGCGCTTCGCGCTGGAGGAGCTGCAGTTCTTCACCCGCAACTTCCACCTGCTCGGCGTCTACCCGGCCCACCCCTTCCGCCGCGACCCGAGCCAGATCGCTGCCGACGAGTGACGCCGGAACGGCTGGTCGGCTACTCCTCCGCCAGCCAGTCCTCCAGCAGGCGCCGGGCGATGCTGTCGCGGCGGGGCCGGCGGAACGATTCGTCGTCGACATGGCGGCGCAGCCAATCGCGCTCGAACCAGGCGGCCGATTCCAGCTCGTCCTCGTCGACCTGCAGCTCGGCGGTCACGGCGCGGCCGGTGAAGCCGACCATCAGCGACTGCGGGAAGGGCCAGGGCTGGCTGGAGTGATAGCGGACGTCGTCGACCCGGATGCCGGCCTCCTCCAGCACCTCGCGCTTGACCGCGTCCTCCAGGCTCTCGCCCGGCTCCAGGAACCCGGCCAGCACCGAATGCATGCCGGGCGGCCAGGCCTTCTGGCGGCCCAGCAGCACCCGGTCGCCGTCATGGATCAGCATGATCACCGCCGGGTCGGTGCGCGGGAAATGCTGGGTGCGGCAGTCGGGGTTGGTGCAGTCGCGGCGGTGGCCGGCGTCGCTGCTGGCCGTCGGGTGGCCGCAGACGCCGCAGAAGCGGTGGCGCGAGTGCCACCAGACCATGCCGCGGGCATAGGCCAGGAGGGCGCCCTCGTCATGCGGCAGCAGCGGCCCCACGGCGCGCAGGTCGAGGAAGCTGCCCATCCCGGCCAGAATCGGGTCCGCGGCCGGATCCGCGACGCCGCTGACATCGACCGCGAGATAGGTGACGTCGCCGTTGACGCCCAGCATCACGACCTCGGCCGCGGCCTCGCGCCACCAGGCCTCGGTCGCCGGAAGATAGGCGGCCTGCGGCGCCTCCGGCGGCCCGGCGATCAGGTTGCGGCCCTGCCATACCGGCAGGATCCGGGTGTGCTCGCTGACCGTGACGCGGGCTATCCACTCGGTGTCGCGGCGGTAGCGGCCGGCGCGGTCGAGCGACGGATGGACGTAGAAGTTCGGGCGCAGCATGTCAGGACACTGGCATGGGCCCGGCTGCCGCGCCAGAGGCCGGAAAAGCAACTGTGCCATCCGGGAAGGACGGGCTACATTGCATAAAATTGAAGGCCGAGAGAATCGGCCGGGTTCATGACACGAAGGGGGTCACGTCTATGAAGCTTTGCCGCCGGATCGGCCTCGGCCTGCTTGCCGCCACGGCTCTTGCCTTTGCCCTGCCGACCGCCGCCCAGGATTATCCGAACCGCGTCATCACCATGGTCGTGCCCTTCGCGGCCGGCGGGCCGACCGACACGGTGGCGCGGCTGATCGCCGAGCCGATGAGCAAGACCCTCGGCCAGCAGGTGATCGTCGAGAATGTCGGCGGCGCCGGCGGCACCATCGGCGCCTCGCGCGTCGCCAAGGCCGAAGCCGACGGCTACACCCTGCTGCTGCACCATATCGGGCAGGCGACCAGCGCCACGCTGTACCGCAACCTCGACTACAAGCCGGGCGAGGCCTTCGCCGGCATCGGCCTGGTCACCGACGTGCCGATGACCTTCGTCGCCCGCGGCGATTTCGAGGCGAAGTCGATGCAGGAGCTGGTGGAGTACGCCAAGTCGCACAAGGACGACGTGACGATCGCCAATGCCGGCGTCGGATCCGCCTCGCATCTCTGCGGCATGCTGTTCATGGATGCGATCGGCACGCCGCTGACCACCGTCGCCTACAAGGGCACCGGCCCGGCGATGAACGACCTGCTGGGCGGCGTGTTCGACTTCATGTGCGACCAGACCACCAACACGACCAGCCAGATCAAGGGCGGCAAGATCAAGGTCTACGCCGTCACCACCGACAAGCGGGTGCCGTCGCTGCCGGACGTGCCGACCACCACCGAGGCCGGGCTGCCCAATTTCAGGATCGGCATCTGGCACGGGCTCTACGCGCCGAAGGGCACGCCCCAGCCGGTGATCGACAAGCTCGAGGCCGCGCTGAAGCAGGCGCTGCAGGACCCGAACGTGGTCGCCCGCTTCGCCGATCTGGGCACCGAGCCGGTGCCGCTCGACCAGGCCACCCCGGCGGCGCTCGACGCCCATCTCAAGGCCGAGATCGCCAAGTGGCAGCCGGTGATCACGGCCGCCGGCGTCTACGCCGATTGAGTTCGCGTCTCCCGCCCCGCCACCGGATCCAGGAGCCGCGATGCGCCTCTCCATCCGTCATCCCAAGGACTTCTGGTCCGGGCTGATCTTCCTGGCCCTGGCGATCGGCTTCGGCTGGATCGCCCAGGGCTATTCCATGGGCCGCGCCATCAAGATGGGGCCGGGCTATTTCCCGATCGTGCTGGCCGGGATCCTGGCCCTGATCGGGCTGATCACCCTGCTGCGATCCTTCGTGCTGGAGGGCGAGGGCGTCGGCCAGTGGGCCTGGCGCGGCGGGGCGATCGTGCTGGGGGCGATGCTGCTGTTCGGCCTGCTGCTGCGCGGCGGCGGCCTCGCCGTCTCGGTGCCGGTGGTGGTCCTCGTCGGCGCCGCCGCGAGCGTCCGGTTCCGGGCGCCGGTGGCGGCCGCCGCCGCGGTCGCCATGACCCTTTTCTGCATCGCCGTCTTCATCTGGGGGCTCGGCCTGCCGATCCCCGTCTTCGGCCGCTGGTTCGGGAGCTGAGGCGACCATGGATCTCCTGCACGACCTGATCCTCGGCTTCAGCGTCGCCTTCACGCCGACCAATCTCGCCTACTGCTTCGTCGGGGTGCTGCTCGGCACGCTGGTCGGGGTGCTGCCGGGCCTGGGCCCGACCGCGACCATCGCCATGCTGCTGCCGGCCACCTTCGTGCTGCCGCCGATCGCCGCCCTGATCATGCTGGCCGGCATCTATTACGGCTCGCAATACGGCGGCTCGACCACCGCGATCCTGATCAACCTGCCGGGCGAATCGGCGTCGGTGGTGACCGCGATCGACGGCTACCAGATGGCCAAGCAGGGCCGGGCGGGCGCCGCCTTGGCCGCCGCCGGCATCGGCTCCTTCTTCGCCGGCACCGTCGCCACCTTGCTGATCGCGCTGTTCGCGCCGCCCCTGGCCGCCGTCGCGCTGAAGTTCGGACCGGCGGAGTACTTCTCGCTGATGGTCCTGGGCCTCGTCGCCTCGGTCGCCCTGGCGCACGGCTCGGTCCTGAAGGCGCTGGGCATGATCGCGCTCGGCCTCCTGCTCGGCCTGGTCGGGCAGGATGTCGAGACCGGCACGCCGCGCTACACCTTCGGCATCCCCGAGCTGTCGCAGGGCATCAACTTCGTCGCCATCTCGATGGGGCTGTTCGGCATCGCCGAGATCATCCGCAACCTGGAGGCCGAGCACCTGCGCGACGTCATGGTGCGCAAGGTCTCTGGGTTGCTGCCGACGCGGCAGGAGGCGCGGCGCATGGCCCCGGCGATCCTGCGCGGCACCACGCTGGGCTCGATCCTCGGCATCCTGCCGGGCGGCGGCTCGATCCTGTCCTCCTTCGCCGCCTATTCGCTGGAGAAGAAGCTGTCGCGCCGGCCGCAGGAGTTCGGGAAGGGCGCGATCGAGGGCGTGGCCGGGCCGGAATCGGCCAACAACGCCGGCGCCCAGACCTCCTTCATCCCGATGCTGACGCTCGGCATCCCGCCGACGCCGGTGATGGCGCTGATGGTCGGCGCCATGATCATCAAGGGCATCCAGCCGGGCCCGATGGTGATGACCGAGCAGCCGGACCTGTTCTGGGGCCTGATCGCCTCGATGTGGATCGGCAACTTCTTCCTGATCGTGCTGAACCTGCCGCTGATCGGCATCTGGGTGCGGCTGCTGAAGGTGCCGTACCACCTGCTGTTCCCGGCGATCCTGGCCTTCTGCTGCATCGGGGTCTACAGCCTCAACAACAACGTCTTCGACGTCTACCTGACGGTGGTCTTCGGCCTGGTCGGCTACATCCTGGTGAAGCTGGACTGCGAGCCGGCGCCGCTGCTGCTCGGCTTCATCCTGGGGCCGATGATGGAGGAGAACCTGCGCCGCGCCATGCTGCTGGCGCGCGGCGACGCCACGGTGTTCCTCACCCGGCCGATCAGCGCCGTGCTGCTGCTGCTGACCGTCGGCGTGCTGCTGGTGATGGTCAGCCCGGCGATCCGCCGCAAGCGCGAGGAGGCGTTCCAGGAGGAGGCAGGGTAGCGGTTCCGCCGCAACCCTTCCATGAGGGCAGGATAATGTCCGGCCATTCGGCTGGCTGAGGCGCCGGATTTGCGCTTATCTGGCAGGACATCCGTCTTCTTGCCCAGCGGTGACGCATGACCTCGCTTGCCGATCTCTCCGCCGTCGATCTCGTCGCCCGCTACCGCGACCGCAGCCTGTCGCCGGTCGAGGTGACCGAGGCGGTGCTGCAGCGGATCGAGGCCTGGGAGCCGAAGCTGCAGGCGCTGTGGGCGCTGGACCCGGCCGGTGCCCGCGCCGCCGCCAGGGAGTCGGCCGCGCGCTGGGCCGAGGGGCGGCCGCTCGGCCCGGTCGACGGCGTGCCGGTGACGATCAAGGAGAACATCGCGACCAGGGGCGTGCCGGTGCCGGTCGGCACCGCCGCGACGCCGCTGGGCCCGGCCGCCGATGACGCGCCGCCCGCCGCCCGGCTGCGCGAATCCGGCGCCGTGATCCTGGCCAAGACCACCATGCCGGATTACGGCATGCTGTCCTCCGGCCTCTCCAGCTTCCACAAGCTGGCCCGCAACCCCTGGGACCTGTCGACCAATCCGGGCGGCTCCAGCGCCGGGGCCGGAGCGGCAGCCGCGGCCGGCTACGGGCCGATCCATGTCGGCACCGACATCGGCGGGTCGATCCGGCTGCCGGCCGGCTGGTGCGGCATCGTCGGACTGAAGCCCAGCCTGGGGCGGATCCCGATCGACCCGCCCTATGTCGGCCGCGTCGCCGGGCCGATGACGCGGACGGTGGCCGACGCGGCGCTGGCCATGTCGGTGCTGGCGCGGCCGGACGGGCGCGACGGCATGAGCCTGCCGCCGGCCGACATCGACTGGTCCGACCTGGCGATCGACCCGAAGGGGCTGCGCATCGGCCTGATGATGGAGATCGGCGCCGGCCTGGGGCTGGACCCGGAGGTGGGAGAGGCGGTGACCGCCGCCGCCCGGCTGCTGGAGGCGGCGGGCGCGGTGGTCGAGCCGGTGCCGGCGATCCTGACCCGCGAGATGCTGGACGGCCTCGATGATTTCTGGCGGGCCCGGTCCTGGGACGATGTCGAGAAGCTGCCGGAGGAAAGCCGGGCGAAGATCCTGCCCTATATCCGCGCCTGGGCGGAATCGGGGGCGCGGCGTTCCGGCCTCGCCGTGATCCGCGGCTTCAACCAGACCATGGCGATCCGCAAGGCGGCCGCCGCGCTGTTCGCCTCGCTGGATTTCGTGCTGTCGCCGACCGCGCCGGTCGCCCGCTTCCCGGCGGAGTGGGCCTCGCCGGTCGACGACCCGGAGAAGCCGTTCGAGCATATCGGCTACACCGTGCCCTGGAACATGTCGGAGCAGCCGGCGGTGTCGATCAACTGCGGCTATACGCGGGCCGGGGCGCCGATCGGGCTGCAGATCGTCGGCCGGCGCTTCGACGACCTCGGCGTGCTGCGCCTGGCCAAGGCTTATGAGGATCGCCGCGGCCCGCAGCGGCCCTGGCCAGTGCTGTAAAGGCCAACGCCAGCTTCCCTCAATATCATTGCGAGGAGGCGAAGCCGACGAAGCAATCCAGGGGCCGGTGCGCACCGGCCCCTGGATTGCTTCGCTGCGCTCGCAATGACAGTGGAAAAGGGTTGCAGGCCCGAAGAATGGCTATTGATAATCACTTTCACTTGTTCCATTGGGTGCGCCCGACGCGACTCACCACTCCGGAACAGCCCCCATGATCTCCCGGCGCTTCCTCGGCCTTGCCGCCGTCCTTCTGTTCGCCGCCGGCGCAGCGTCGGCGGCTGACACGCAGACGATCGAAGACGTTGCCGGCCGTACCGTGCAGATCCCGGCCGAGGCCAAGCGGATCATCCTGGGCGAGGGGCGGCAGATCTATCTGCTGGCGGCGCTCGACACCGAGGCGCCGTTCCAGCGCGTCGTCGGCTGGCGTGACGATCTCGAGAAGGCCGACCGCGACGGCTATGAGATCTACCGCGCGAAATACCCCTTCATCGCCGACCTGCCGCGCTTCGGCGGCGCGAAGGAGGGCACCTTCGACGTCGAGCAGGCGCTGTCGCTGCATCCCGACGTGGTGGTGATGAACCTCGAATCGAAGCTGGCGACCGACGAGGGCGGGCTGATCGACAAGCTGGCCGCCGTCGGCATCCCGGTGGTGTTCATCGACTTCCGCGAGAGACCCTTCGAGAATGCCGAGAAGAGCATCCGCATCCTCGGCCGGGTGATCGGGCGGGAGGCGCGGGCGGAGGAACTGATCGCCTTCCGCCGCGCCGAGATCGAGAAGGTGACGAGTCGGCTCGCATCCTACACCGGGCCGCGGCCGAAGGTGATGATCGACCGCGCCGGCGGCTATAGCGACGAATGCTGCATGTCCTTCGGCGACGAAAATTTCGGCCGGATGGTCGAGGTGGCCGGCGGCGACAACATCGCCAAGGAGCTGATCCCCGGCACCTTCGGCACGCTGAACCCGGAGCAGATCGTGGCGTCGAAGCCGGACGTGGTGGTCGTCACCGGCAGCAACTGGACCCTCTACGAGACCGCCGGCGCCTGGGTCGGCGTCGGCCCCGGCGCCGACCGCGACGCCAGCCGCGCCCGGCTGGAGGCGCTGATGAAGCGGCCGGCCTTCACCACCATCCCGGCGACGCAGAGCGGCCGGGTGCATGCCATCTGGCATCAGTTCTACGACAGCCCCTATCAATTCGTGGCGATCCAGGCGCTGGCCAAATGGATCCATCCCGACCTGTTCGCCGACCTCGACCCGGACGCCACCTTCCGCGCCTTCCACGAGCGCTTCCTGCCGGTCGAGTACCGGCCCGGCTACTGGGTCTCGCTGACTCCCGGCTGACAGGCGGCGGCCGGATCGTCCGATCGGTCCTGTCATGAAAGCGCCACCGAGCGCCCGTAGATTGCGGACAAGCAACATGGCGGTCCGAGGTGCCGCAGCGCGTCGCGGCCCGACGGATCCGCCGGAAGGGGGCCGCCCGGGGTGGCGGCGGATCGAGGAGGGCTGAGCTCATGCCGGGACCCGTCACACCCGAATTCGTCGTCAACACCTGGAACGGCGCGTGGCAGGACAACCCGGACATCACGACGCTCGCGAACGGCAACATCGTCGTCATCTGGGATTCGCTGTACCTGGAGGACGGCCTGGACGTCCAATACGCCGCGGCCCAGGTCTTCCGCCCCGACGGCACGCCGGTCGGGGGCGAGAAGATCCTGTCGGACCTCGCCCTCGTCGCCAACTACGCCCGGATCGAGGCGCTCGAGGGCGGCGGCTTCGCGGCGGTGTGGGAAGGGAGTCCCGATTCGGTCCTGGAACGGGCCGACATCTACACCGCCGTCTATGACGACAGCGGCAACCGCGTCAGCGCGATCCAGAAGGTCAACCAGCCCACCGACGACTATTACTTCGCTCCCGAGATCGTCTCCCGCCCGGATGGCGGCTACACCGTCATCTGGTCGCGGGAAGGCATGGCCGACGGCGAACCGGCGTTTCATGGTGACAACTCCTTCGCCAGGAGCTTCTCGGCGGCCGGCGCGCCGATCGACGCCGTCTTCCAGCTCAACCAGCGGACCTTCGGCGACCAGCACGATGTGCGCGCGGTGCAGCTCTCCAACGGCAACATCGTCACGGTCTGGGAAAGCGAGTATGCCGGCCAGAGTCCGTACGGCACCCCCTCGGATCTGCGCGCGCGCATCCTCGGCCCCGACGGGCGGCCGGTCACGGCGGAGTTCGGCCTGTCCCCCGAGGCGAACGGCCCCAATGAGGGCTTCGCGCTCACCAACACGGACATCTCGGTCGCGGCGCTCACCGGCGGCCGCTTCGTCGCCACCTGGGTGGAGACGGTTCTCGAGGGCCGGCCGGATGGCGACACCGCCTTCCGGCTCTACGGCCGGATCTTCTCGGCCGACGGACGGCCCGAGGCGGCGACGTTCCAGATCAACACCTTCGACGGCGAGATCCCGGACCATTCGAGCGTGGTCGGCCTGGCGGGCGGCGGCTTTGCCGTGGTCTGGGACCAGTGGGGCCCGGACGAATTGCCGCTTCCGGACCGGCACTTCAACGAGGTGTTCGGCCAGTACTTCTTCGAGGACGGGCGCAAGGTCGGCGGCAACTTCCTGGTCAACCAGTCCTTCGTCGGCAACCAGGAGTGGCCGTCGGTCACGGCGCTGGAGACCGGCGGGTTCTTCGTGGCCTATGAGAGCGAGGGTCTCGACGGCGACGACGACGGGATCGGTGGCCGCGTGTACTCCGGCGTCACCGTGGCGACGCTGACGGGCTCCGCCGCCGCCGACCTCCTGCAGGGCGGCGCCGGCGGCGAGCGCATCCGGGGCCTCGGCGGCAACGACCGGCTGGTCGGGAACGGCGGCGACGACATCGTGACGGGTGACGCCGGCAATGACGCGCTCCGCGGCGGCGCCGGGGCCGACTGGCTCGACGGCGGCGCCGGCTTCGACACCGCCAGCTACGCCGACAGCAGCGTGGGCGTGACGGTGAACCTCGCCGCCGGCACCGGCAGCAGCGGCACCGCCTTCGGCGACCGGCTGGTCTCGATCGAGGCGATCACCGGCTCCGCCCATGCCGACGCCTTGACCGGCAGCGCCGCTGCCAACGTCTTCTCCGGCGGGGCGGGGGCGGATGTCTTCAACGGCGGGGCCGGCTTCGATACCGCCAGCTATGCCGACAGCAGCACGGGCGTGACCGTGAACCTCGCCACCGGCACCGGCAGCAGCGGCACCGCCTTCGGCGACCGGCTGGTCTCGATCGAGGCCGTCACCGGCTCGGCCCATGCCGACGCCATCGCAGGCAGCAGTGCCGCCAACACGCTCAGCGGCGGGGCGGGCAACGACGCGCTCCGGGGAGCAGGCGGGAAAGACCTGCTGACCGGCGGCAGCGGCGCCGACCGCTTCGTCTTCGCCGCCGCCGGCGACAGCGCGACGGGGATGGCCAATGCCGACCGGATCACCGATTTCAGCCATGCCCAGGCAGACAGGATCGACCTGTCGCAGATCGACGCCAATGGCAGCGGGATCGCCGGGAACGGCAGCTTCAGCTTCATCGGCACCGCCGCCTATACCGGCGTGGCCGGACAGTTGCGATACGTCCTCTCCGGCAGCGACGCCGTGATCGCCGGCGACGTCAATGGCGACAAGGTCTCCGACTTCAACATCGTGCTCAGCAACGTCGGCAGCCCGCAGGCTGCCGACTTCGTGCTGTAGCGCGAGAGTCGCCGTTCCAAGTTTGGCCGGACGGCCTCCCCGGTTTGGCGACCGTCTTCCTAAGTTTCGAGGGATGGGCGCGCGCCGGCGGCCGACAACAGCCACGGCTCGCCGCGCAGGCGCAGGAGGACTTCCATCCGGTTGGCGGCACTGAACTTGCCGAGCACCGCCGACACCTGGTGCTCGATCGTGCGCGGCGACCGCGACAGGCTTCGGGCGATTTCCTTGTTGCTCTTGCCCTCGGCGATCAGGGCCAGCACCTGCTGCTCGTTCTGTGTCAGGCCCAGCGGATGATGGCGGGCGGCCGTATAGGGTCCGCGACGCGCCTTCGGCAGCTGGACCGCGACACCCAGGCGCTGGGCGAGCTTTCGTGCCAGCGCGGCCGCGGACCGCGCCTCGATCGCCTCGAGCATGGTCACCGCGCCGGCCAAGGCCGTCCCCGCATCGGTGCCCCGGACCTGCATCAGGGAGAGCGCCGCCTCGTAGGGGAGGCCCAGCCGTGTCCATTCCGCCGCGGCCGCGGCCGGATCGCCGCGGAGCTCGAGCGACCGCGCCTCGAGGATCCGCACCCCGGGCGCCGGCGGCGCCTCCGCCATCCCGCATCGTCGCCACCAGACCGCCAGCTCGCCGACGTCCCAGGGGCTGAAGGCGTCGAGGCCCATCGCCGCGAGAGCCTTCAGCTGTGCGCGGCCGGCGTCGGGATCCTCGGCGAGCCAGGCGGCTTCGGTCAGCGCCAGCCGGACCGGTATGATCCGCTGGGGCTCGCCGGTCGGCGATCCTTCCTCGAGCGCCTGCTGCAGCAAGGCAGGGCCGTCGGGCTGGCCCAGCCGCACGCGCACCCTGCCGAGCGCCGTCAGGGCCGGCAGATGCATCACCACCGGCAGGCGTTCCAGGCTCATGACCCCCTGGGCGATGGTCTCCGCCTCGCGGAAGCGGCCCTGCTCCAGGCGGAACTGCGCCTGCCGGCCGAGCAGATACTGGGCCGCCGAATCGAGGTCGTGCCGGCTGCAGAAGGCGATGCCTTCGGCCAGCAGCCGTTCGGCCAGGGCGAAGTCCTTCGACACCACCGCATATTCGGCGAAGTTGGTGTAGGCCCGCGCCGCATGGTCGTGGAACCCGTGCTCGAGCGCCAGCGCGAGGCCTTCCTCCAGTCGCTCGCGGCCGCCCGGCCGGCCGGCGAAGAGAAGCGCGGTGCCGACATTGTTCAGGGCGTGGACGCGCGTCTCGATCTCGCCCAGCCGGTCGGCCAGCGCGATCGCGCGCAGGCCCCAGTCGACGGCCTCGTCGAAGCGATAGTGCAGCATGTGGAGCTGCGAGCGCGTGCTGTAGGCCATGGCCAGTTCCGGCCCCGGCGGCATGCCTTCGACCTCGCGCACCGCCTCGTTGGCGAAATGCTCCGCCTGCTCGCCTTCGCCGCGGCGCCAGTGCAGCCGTGACAGCCAGCGCAGGTTGAGGGCGACCTTGTCGATCCGCCCGAGGTCGCGCCAGATCGCAATGGCGCGGTGCCGCGCTTCGATGATCTCGTCATAGACCAGCAGCACCAGCCCGGCCTCGTAGGCCCAGTCCTCGTAGAGCTGGGCCGCCAGCGCCTGCGGCGCCTGCGCGACATAGGTGAGGGCCGTGGCCAGGTGCGAGGCCGCTTCGCGATGCGCGCCCATGCGCGAGGCCTGCGCGGCGGCCTGCGGCGCGAGCTCGAGCACCCGCGCACCGTCGCCGGCCCCGGCGGCGTGGTGCATCCGGCGGGAGAGCAGGGCGCTCGCCTGGGCCGTCAGGAGCCTCGATATCGCCGCGTCCATCTTGGCATGGAGCGACCGCTGCAGGCTTGGTGACAGCCGATCGAGCGTCGCCTGCCGGGCCAGGTCGTGGCGGAACGTCAGGGCGCCCTTGCCGTCCCGCCGCAGCAATCCGCGGGCCACGCACTGGTCCGCCAGAATCTCGGCCTCGCCGCCGAGTAGCGCCCGGATCAGCCCCGGTTCGGCACTTCCCGGAATGATGCTCATCAGGTCCAGCACCTCGCGCTCGCCGGCCGTCAGGCGCGACAGGCGGGACCACACCGCGTCGCGGATGGAATCCGGGATCTGACCCAGCTCGAACTCCCGGCTCGCCAGCAGCTCGGAGACGAAGAACGGGTTGCCTTCGGTGATGCGGTGGAGATCCGCGGCGGCGCGGCCCGCCTGCTCCGCCAGCGCGGCGACCGCTCCGGGAGACAGCGGCTCGAGCCTGATGCGGGTGACCGAGGCCGGCTGCAGGTCGCCACGCACATGCGTCAGGGGATGGTCGGCGTCGACCTCGTCGCTGCGGGCGCTGAGCACCATCATCGTGTGCAGGACGGAGATGCGGCGGCCCAGGTATTTGATGAGATCGAGCGTCGCGTTGTCGGCCCAATGCACGTCCTCGAAGACGAGCACCGTCGTGCCCTCCGCGGCCTGGAGGGCGCTCAGCAGTGCCGGAAACAGCCGCTCGGGCGCCGACGCCTGGTCGAGCAGGGCCGCCACGCGCGGGTCGAGCGACCGCGCCATGTCCTGCAGGGGGCCGAGCGGGCGCGGCGTGAACAGCGCCTCGCACCAGCCCCACAGCACCCGGCAGCTTCCGCCCGCACGGTCCGCGAACTCCTGCAGCAGGGACGTCTTCCCGATGCCGGCCTCACCTTCGAGCAGCACGGTGCGGCCGACGCCCGCCGCAGCGCTTCGGGCGGCCGCCAGCAAGGCTTCCAGTGGACCCTCTCGCTCGAGCAGCATCGGGCGCAACCGTCTTCAGGCTCCTGGCGAGCATACCGCGCCGGGGACGGCTTTGGCACGCCTGAGGACGGCCGTCTTCCGGCGATGGCGGCCGGGTCCGCTCTGCTCGCCGCATCCATTCACGGGCCGCGGCGGCAACAAGGCCCCGCTCCGGGCGGGGCCTTGCCTCCAGTCTCGGGACGCCCGGCCGCGGTCAGGCGGCCAGCGCCGGTGCGATCAGGGTCACCGGCGCGGCCTCGACCTCATGCCACTGGCCCTTGTCGTCGAGATAGCGATACGAGGCCGTGCCCGACTTCCAGTCCGGCGTCAGCGTCATCCGCAGCTCGACATTGGGCGGGATCACCGGCCCGATCCCGCCATGGGGCGGCCAATGGATCGGCGGATACCCGGTCAGCACCACCAGCAGCAGGGACGGCGCCGGCGGCAGCGTCGGCAGCTGGCTGTAGTTCCCCTGGAGCGTCGTGGGGATGTCGAGCGGCGGGCTCACCGCCTGGGTGATGCGGCCGAGGCCGTTGATCCGCTTCGTCGGCGTGTCGACGACGAGGTCCAGGGTGAACAGCTTCCCGCCGGGCCGGCTCTCGCCGATCCGGTAACTGGCGTGAAACAGCCCAACGCTCTCGGTACCTGTAGCCTTGCTCATGGACGTGTCCCTTTTTGTCTGCTGGTGGATCGGGCGTTCGGCCGGGCCGTCAGCCGGCCAGCCGCTGCACGTAGCTGTCGCTCTGCTCCGCCGGGATCGCCTCGACCGGCACGACGCGGTCGCCGTTCGAACCTGAGACGATGATCTTCGGCACGTACTGGCCGGGGAAGCTGCCTCTGACCACATAGGGCGTGGTGCCCTGGCCGAGGGGGCCGGTCCAGCCCATGACGTCGATCTTCAGGCCGCCGACCCAGTGCGGGTCCCGGACCAGGGTGATGCCGGTCGTGTAGTTCGGGGCATTGCCCTGGACCTCGACCAGGAACACGCCGAAGCCGTCCGGGCGCTGGACGAAGCTGGCCTTGGCGGTGTCGAACGGTTCGCTCTGATAGAAACCCATGACGGTTCTCCTGCTGTGACGGGCACTCGGGCGTCGACAAGGGCGCAGCAGCCCGGTGCAAGGGGGACAGGGTGGCCCGTCCGGCCGGTTCTGGCCGGCAAGCATTTCCCCGGGGAAATGACGCGCCGCACGCGCTGCGCCGGTCCACGGGATCGCGGGCCGTCGAATTTCATTGTGATCCACGACATGTCGGGGCGGCCGCCCCGACAGAACTCGATCCGGACGACGATCGCCCGAGCCCCTTTGGCTGCCGGCCTCCGGTCATGCTCGAAACTCTCATCGGCCCGATCGGCCGCCCGGCCTCGCAATTCCGGGGTTGGCATAAAGTAATATTCAGACGTTGCTGTCTTTAATCTCTATCGCTCAGCTTATGTTCCTATTTGCGCATGGCGATGTTCAGACCTGTGACCGGGATGTGAACCGCCATTTGCATCGCAATATTCAGAGCGCCGTCCCGCGGCCGCCCGAGGATGATCGGACCGTGTCCCGGGGATGGCGTGGCTCAGGCAGCGGCTTGGTCCAATGGTGCTGATCGGAAGGAGGGGCCGCGCCGGCGCTCCGCAGAGGGATGAGCTGACGCGGCCCCCGGCGAATGGCCTTCAGCCGATCTTCACGCTCATCCCGCCATCGGCCATCACCACCGAGCCGACCATGAAGCTGGCGCGGTCCGACGCCAGGAAGGCGACGACCTCGGCGATCTCCTCGGCTCGCGCCGCGCGGCCGATCGGGGCCTTGCGGCCGTGATCGGCCAGGAACTCCGACCCGTTGTCCATCTTGCCGGCCCAGATGTTGGTGACCACGTCGCCGGAGCCGACCGCATTGACACGGATGCCGTGCTCGATCGCCTCCAAGGCCAGGGTGCGCGTCAGCTGCACCAGGGCGCCCTTCGAGGCGGTGTAGGCCGCGATCTGCGGGAAAGCGAAGTAGGCTGCGTAGGAGGCGATGTTGACGATCGCGCCGCTGCGGTTCGGGATCATCGCCTTCATCGCCTCCCGCGAGTGGAGGAACGCACCGGTGACGTTCACCGACATGATCGCGTCCCAGTCCTCCCGCGTCATGTCGACCACGAGCTTGCTCATGATCCGCGCCGCGTTGTTGACCAGGATGTCGAGCCTGCCGAACGTCTCGACAGCGAGCGCCACGGCTTTTTGGGCGCTGTCCTCCTTCGAGACGTCGGCCACCAGCGGCACGATGCCCGGCCCCGCGAGGCGTTCGACGTCGGGATTGATGTCTTCAGCCACCACCTTGGCGCCGCGGGCGTGCAGAAGCTCCGCGATGGCGCGTCCGATGCCGCTGGCGGCGCCGGTCACGATGGCGATCTTTCCTTCGACATCGGTCGCGGGGGAGGTGTTCATGATCGGGTCTCCTTGCTTGATCTGCCGGCCAGGGAGGCAGGGCCGTCCGTCGCCGTGCCACAAACCTGGGAGGAGACGACGTCCCGATTAATCTGCCGTATCCGGAAAAGGTTCTTTAGGTTGACCGACATAAATCCGAGTGGCAGCCGACGAGCCCTATGAAAGCCAGCGGGACCAACGATCTTCGTGCCTTCGTGGCGGTTGCCGAGCAGGGCAGCTTCTCGAAGGCGGCCGAGAGGCTCGGGCTGTCGCCGTCATCGCTCAGCCAGATCATCCGCGCGTTGGAGGAACGCCTCGGCGTCCGCCTGCTGCAGCGCACGACCCGCAGCGTGGCGCTGACCGAGGCCGGTGAACGGCTGCTGCTGCGCATCCGGCCTGCGCTCGATGAGCTCGACGCCGCCCTGCGGGATGTCGGCCATTTCCGTGACCGGCCGGCCGGCCTCGTGCGCGTGCGGTGCCTGAGGCTGGCGTTCCGAACCTATGTCGAGCGGATCCTCGCCGCGTTCCACGACGCCTATCCGGAGATCACGCTCGACATCCTGGTCGATGACGCCATCGTCGATCTTGTCGCCGGCGGCTTCGATGTCGGGTTCACGCTCGGCGAGGTGCTGGAGAAGGACATGGTCGGCGTGAAGCTCGGAGCCGAGATCCGGCAGATCGCGGTGGCCGCGCCGAGCTACATCTCCAGGCATGGCCGCCCGGCCACGCCCAAGGACCTGCATGGCCATAACTGCATCCGTTGGCGCTGGCCGGGACGCAGCCTGCCGTACAACTGGGAGTTCTTCAGCAACGGCACTTGGGTCGAGGTGGAGGTCGACGGGTCGCTGATCGTCAGCGAACAGCAGATGGCCATCGACGCGGCCGTCGAGGGGATCGGCATCGCCTTCTGGGTCGAGCATGCCGTACAGCCTTTGATCGACGAGGGGAAGCTGGTGCCGCTGCTGCAGGACCACTCGGCTCCGTTCCCGGGCCTCTATCTCTGCTATCCGCGGCAGCGCCAGATGGCTCCGGCGCTGCGGGCGTTCATCGACTTCGTCAAGGCGAGCGCCGTGACGCCGTGAGGTCGTCCGAGGCCGTACGGCTCCAGGCCGGCGGGAAACGGGCCCCTCCGGTCGGTCGCCGCATGTCTGCCTCCGAGATGACGGCGCTGGTCGTGGCGCGCATATTTGTCCGGCATTGACAGGCGGCTGATCCCGGGTCCAGTGTCTGTCCACAAAATGGATAGTATGTCCATAATGTGGACAAAACGGAGGAAAGCGTCATGCCAACCGACGCTGACACCAAGCGGATGCCCTACCAGTATCCGAACCCGCCCGAAGCGCTGCGGGATATCGTCGTGCCCCATGCCGTGCCGCAGGACGAGCGGGTCTGGGTGCCGCAGGCCGAGAACGTCTGGTTCCGGCCGCTCTGCCTCAACATCTCCAGCGGCTACTGGATGAACCTGCTGCGGGTGCGGAAGGCCGGGGTGCTCAGCCGCCACCGCCATCCCGGGCCGGTGCACGGCTTCGTGCTGAAGGGCAGCTGGCGCTACCTGGAGCACGACTGGATCGCCACCGAGGGCAGCTACGTCTTTGAGCCGCCGGGCGAGACCCACACCCTGGTGGTCGACGAGGACGTCGAGGAGATGATCACCTATTTCCAGGTCAACGGCGTCATGTACTACGTCGACCCCTGGGGCAAGCACACCGGCTACGAGGACGTGTTCACCAAGCTGGATATGTGCCGCAAGCACTACGCCGAAGCAGGTCTGGGCGCCGACTACGTCGATCAGTTCATCCGCTGATCGCGCCGCCCGAAAAACCATAAGATCCCGAGTTCCGAGGAAACCGTCTCATGTCATCCGGCAAGCCGCCGCGGATCCGCCGGATCCAGTGGGTCGCCGTCGCCTTCCTGACCGCGGCCGGCATCGTCAACTATCTCGACCGCAGCACCCTCTCGATCGCCAACCACGACATCTCGGCCGAGCTCGGCCTGTCCGGCACGCAGATGGGGCTGCTGCTCTCCGCCTTCTCCTGGGCCTATGCCTTCTCGCAGCTGCCGGTCGGGGCGATGCTCGACCGTTTCGGCGCCCGCATCATGCTCGGCGCCGGCATGTTCTTCTGGTCGCTGGCCCAGCTGGCCGGCGGGCTGGCCCAGTCTCTGGGCCAGCTGATCGGCACCCGGGCGGTGCTGGGCGTCGGCGAGGCGCCGCAGTTTCCGGCCGGCGCCAAGGTGATCAGCGAATGGTTCCCGATGCGCGAACGCGGCATGCCGACCGGCGTCTTCATCGCCTCCTCCTGCATCGGCCCCGCCATCGCGCCGCCGATCCTGACCGCGATCATGCTGGCCTTCGGCTGGCGCCCGATGTTCGTCCTGATGGGCGTGCTCGGGGTGATCGTCGCCATCGGGTGGTACCTGATCTACCGCAACCGCGGCGAGACGGCCCTGACCGAGGCCGAGCGCTCCTTCCTCGACGACGGCCGCCCGGCCCAGGCCCGGCCGCGGCAGAGCTTTGCCGACTGGGCCGGGCTGTTCGCCAATCGCACCACCTGGGGCATGGTGTTCGGCTTCATGGGCGTGATCTACATGGTCTGGCTGTACCTGACCTGGCTGCCCGGCTATCTGGAGCATGAACGGGGCCTCAGCATCGCCCGCACCGGCTGGGTGGTGGCCATCCCCTATCTCGTCGGCGCGCTCGGCATGCTCTGCTCCGGCAAGGTGGCGGACTTCCTGCTGGCCCGCGGGGTCGGCGCGGTCGCCAGCCGCAAATGGCCGATGGCGGCGGGACTGATCGGCGGTGCGGTCTTCACCCTGCCGGCGGCCTATACGCCGAGCCTGACCATGGCCGTGGTCTACATCTCGCTGGCCATGTTCTGCATCAACTACGCCAGCTCCACCGCCTGGATGCTGGTCAGCGCCGCGGCGCCGTCGCGCCAGGTGGCGTCGCTCGGCAGCATCCAGAACTTCGGCGGCTACTTCGCCGGCTCCTTCGCGCCGATCATCACCGGCTTCGTGCTCGACCGGACCGGTTCCTTCGTCGACGCCCTGCTGATCAGCGCCGCCGTCGCCGCGGTCGCCGCCCTGGCGCTCATCGTGCTGGTGCGGAACCCGATCGAGGACCGGGCGGCGGCCGTCCCGGAGGGAAGACCCGCATGACCTTCCAGCCCGACCTCTTCGCCGGCCGCACCGCGCTGGTCACCGGCGGCACCCAGGGCATCGGCGCCGCCATCGCGGCCGGGCTGGCGCGGCTGGGGGCGACCGTGACCGCCGCCGGCCTGGCCCCGGCCGCGGGCGCCGAGGCGCCGCAGGGCGCGACGCTGGCCGAGCTCGACGTCACCGACGCCGCGGCGGTCGAGGCGCTGGTCGGCGGGCTCGGCCGGCTCGACATCCTGGTCAACTGCGCCGGGGTGATCCGCCGCGGGGCGGAGCACGACCCGGCGGTGTTCGAGCAGGTGCTGGCGATCAACCTGACCGGCACGATGCGGCTCTGCGCCGCCGCCCGGCCGCTGCTGAAGCAGACGAAGGGCTGCATCGTCAACACCGCCTCGATGCTCAGCTTCTTCGGCGGCGGGCTGGTGCCGGGCTACAGCGCCAGCAAGGGCGGGGTGCTGCAGCTGACCAGGTCGCTGGCCATCGCCTATGCCGAGGACGGCATCCGGGTGAACGCAGTGGCGCCGGGCTGGATCGCCACGCCGCTGACCCAGGCGCTGCAGGACGACCCGGCGCGGTCCGGCGCCATCCTGGCCCGCACCCCGATGGGCCGATGGGGCCGGCCGGAGGACGTGGCCCAGGCCGTCGCCTTCCTGTGCAGCCCGGCCGCCGGCTTCATCACCGGCGTGGCGCTGCCGGTCGATGGCGGCTATCTCGTCGCCTGAACGGGGCGAGGGGGCACGATGGGGCAGGGCGGTTCGGCGGCGGTGCAGGGGGCGGCGGCCTTCGGCAAGGCGATGGCGGTGCTGCAGGCCGTGGCCGATGCGGCCGAGCCGGTCTCCGTGGCGCAGATCGCCCGCGTCACCGGCCATCCGCGGCCGACCGTGCACCGCATCGTCGCGGCGCTCCAGGCCGAGGGCATGCTGGCCGAGGTGCCGCGCGGCGGCGCCTTCGGTCTCGGCCCGCGGCTGATGGCGCTGGCCGCCCGCGCCTGGGACCGGTTCGAGCTGCGCCTGATCGCGGCCGAGGAACTGGCGAAGCTGCGCGACGCGACCGGCGAGACCGTGCATCTCGCCGTCCGCAGCGGACCCGAGATGATCTATGTCGACAAGCTGGAGAGCCCGCGGGCGGTGCGCATGGCCTCGCGCATCGGCACCCGCGTGCCGCTGCATTCCAGCTCGGTCGGCAAGGCCTGGCTGGCGGCGCTGCCGCCGGCCGAGGCCGCGGCGCTGCTGCCGAAGCTCGAGCTCGCGCCGATGACGCCGCAGACCCTGACGACGGTCGCGGCGCTGGCCGAGGAGATCGAGCGCATCCGCGCCCGCGGCTATGCCATCGACGCCGAGGAGAACGAGGCCGACATCTGGTGCTATGGTGGCGCGATCGCCGGGGCGGGCGGGGCGATCGGCTGCATCAGCGTCAGCATCCCGAAATACCGCGCGGCCATCGACGACCCGGAGCGCTATGCCGGGCCGCTCCTGGCCTGCTGCCGGCGCATCGCCGCGCTGGCGGCCGACGGGGTGCGCTGAGCCGGCGACACGCAACTGTCATTCCGCACTTGCCACCGGCGGCCGGAACCCCGATATAGGGCGCGGGAGATCGGCGCGGGCGTGTCCCTCGCCAACCCGGTCAGGTCCGGAAGGAAGCAGCCGTAACGAGTTTCGATACGGGTCGCCGCCGGTCTCCCACCTTCCCTCATCGCTTGATCGCTCTTCGTCCGGCAGGTCGTGCTTCGGCCTTTCGACCACGGCTTCCATTCCTTATGATCGCGCGCCATGAGCGATGACGCAGCCCTGCCCCTGATCGAGGATCCGCCGCAGCCCGGGAAGGCCGCGGCCTACCGCGTGCTCGCCCGCAAGTACCGGCCGACCACCTTCGCCGAGATGATCGGCCAGGACGCGCTGGTGCGGACGCTGACCAACGCCATCGCCTCCGGCCGGCTGGCGCACGCCTTCGTGCTGACCGGGGTGCGCGGCGTCGGCAAGACCACCACGGCGCGGATCCTGGCCCGGGCGCTGAACTGCGTCGGCCCGGACGGCAAGGGCGGGCCGACCGCCGATCCCTGCGGCGTGTGCGAGCCCTGCCGCACCATCCTGCAGGACCGCAACGTCGACGTGATGGAGATGGACGCCGCCAGCCGCACCGGCGTCGACGACATCCGCGAGATCATCGACGGCGTGCGCTACGGCCCGGTGGCGTCACGGTACAAGGTCTACATCATCGACGAAGTGCACATGCTCTCCAAAAATGCCTTCAACGCGCTGTTGAAGACGCTGGAGGAGCCGCCGCCGCATGTGAAATTCGTCTTCGCCACCACCGAGATCCGCAAGGTGCCGGTGACGGTGCTGTCGCGCTGCCAGCGCTTCGACCTGCGCCGGATCGGCGCCGACCAGCTGCAGGAGTACTTCACCGGGATCCTGGACAAGGAAGGCGTGGCGGCGGAGCCGGAGGCGGTGGGCATGATCGCCCGCGCCGCCGACGGGTCGGCCCGCGACGGCCTGTCGCTGCTGGACCAGGCGATCGCCCAGGGCGCGCCGGTCGGCGACAGGCCCTTCATCGCCGCCGCCCAGGTGCGCGAGATGCTGGGCCTGGCCGACCGCTCCAGCGTCATCGACATCCTGGAGGCCGCCTTCGCCGGCGAGGGCCCGCGCATGCTGGAGGGGCTGGAGGCGGCGCGCCGGGCGGGAGCCGACCCGCAATCCGTCCTCGGCGACCTGCTGGATTTCATCCATTTCGTCACCCGCGCCCGCATGGTTCCGGCGGTGCTGGACGACCCGGCGGTGCCGGAGGTCGAGCGCAAGCGCGGCGGCGCCCTGGCCGAGAGGATCTCGCTGCCGGGCCTGACCCGGGCCTGGCAGACCCTGCTGAAGGGGGCGGGGGAGGTGCAGGCGGCGCCGAACCCGCAGGCGGCGCTGGAGATGGTGCTGATCCGCCTGCTCTATATGAGCGACCTGCCCAGCCCGGGCGAGCTGGTCCGCAAGTTCGGCGACCTGCAGGCCCAGGGGGCGGTGACCGCCGGCCCGGCCCCTGGGCCCGGTCCCGGCGGCGGCGCCCGGATGGCGGCAGGCGGCGGTGGCCTGTCGGTGGTGCCGGCCGAGCCGGCGCCGGTGGCGCTGGCGCCTGCTCCGGCCCCGGCTCCGGCGGCGGTCGCGGCCGCGCCGGCACCGAAGGCGGTGCTGCGGGCCGACCCGAAGAGCTTCGACGAGCTGGTGCAGATCGCCTTCCACCGCGACGTGGTGCTGCACGGCCAACTGATGAGCGCCGTGCACCTGGTGCATTTCGAGCCGGGGCGGCTGGAGTTCCGGCCGCATGACTCGGCGCCGCCGGACCTGGCCAACCGCCTGGGCACCGCGCTGCGCGACTGGACCGGCGAGCGCTGGGTGGTCAGCGTCTCCGGCGCCGAGGGGGCGCCGACGCTGACCCAGCAGGCCCGGACCGACCGCGAGAACGCCCTGGCGGCGGCGGCCGAGCACCCGCTGGTCAAGGCGGTGATGAGCGCCTTCCCGGGGGCGGTGATCCGCGACCTGCGCAACCCGCTGGAACAGGATGAGGTCGCGGGGCCGGCAGCCGAGCCCGCCCCGGACGCCACCGATGAAGAGGAGCCGCGAGAGGCATGAAGAATCTCGGACAGATGATGAAGCAGGCGCAGGAGATGCAGGCCAAGATGGCCGAGATGCAGTCGCGCCTGGGCGAGATCGAAGTGCCGGGCCAGGCCGGCGCCGGAATGATCGCGGTGGTGCTGAACGGCAAGGGTGAGCTCCGCTCGCTCAAGATCGACCCGAAGCTGGTCGACCCCTCCGAGGTCGAGGTGCTGGAGGACCTGATCGTCGCCGCCTTCAACGACGCCAAGGGCAAGGTCGAGGCCGCGGTGCAGGCCGAAACCCAGAAGCTGATGGGCGGGCTGAAGCTGCCGCCGGGGATGAAGCTGCCGTTCTGAGCAGCCGATCATGCCCCTTCGCCTCGCCTATATGGGCACGCCGGATTTCGCGGTGCCCGCGCTGCTCGCGCTGATCGAGGCCGGGCACGAGATCGCGGCCGTCTACACCCAGCCGCCGCGACCGGCCGGGCGCGGCCACAAGCTGCAGCCCTCCGCCGTGCACCGGGCCGCGGCGACGGCGCAGCTGCCGGTCCGTCACCCGGCCACGCTGCGCACGCCCGAGGCGCAGGCCGAGTTCCGGGATCTCGGCCTCGACGCCGCGGTGGTCGCGGCCTACGGGCTGATCCTGCCGCGGCCGATCCTGGACGCGCCGCGGCTCGGCTGCTTCAACATCCACGCCTCGCTGCTGCCGCGCTGGCGCGGCGCCGCCCCGATCCACCGCGCCATCCTGGCCGGGGACGACGAGACCGGGGTCACCATCATGCGGATGGAGGCAGGGCTCGACACCGGGCCGATGCTGCTGGCCGGGCGGGTGCCGATCGGGCCGCAGACGACCACGCCGGAGCTGCACGACGCGCTCGCGGCCCTCGGCGCCCGGCTGATCGGACCGGCGCTCGACGCCGTGGCCGCGGGCCGGGCGGTGGAGACGAAGCAGCCGGAGGACGGCGTCACCTACGCCGCCAAAATCGGGCCGGAGGACGAGCGCATCGACTGGGCCGATGCCTCGGCGATCGACCGCCAGGTGCGGGCGCTGACGCCGCGGCCCGGCGCCTGGTTCGAGCACGACGGCGAGCGCATCAAGGTGCTGGCGGCGATCCTCGCCCATGGTTCGGGCGAGCCCGGCACGGTGCTGGACGAGCAGCTGACGGTCGCCTGCGGCCGCGGCGCCATCCGCCTGACCCGGCTGCAGCGCGCGGGCAAGGCGCCCATGCCGGCGCGCGACCTGCTGAACGGTTTTCCGATCCCCGCCGGAACGATCTTGAGATAGCCGCGGAATAAGATCCCACCTCCATCGTTGTCACGGAAACGTCACATGATCCGGAGACAACGGTGCTCGCCCGACACTCCCTCGCGCCGCCCCTCGCACCGGGCCGCCTGACCCTTCCCGCACCGCGGACCCTTCTCGCCCTGTCGCTGGCGATGCTGCTGCCGGTCACGGTGGAGCTCGGGCTGGCCTCGTTCGACCGGCCGGCCCGCTCCGCCCTGATCTTGTTCGGCCTCGCCATCATCGGCTGGGGGCTGACCCGGCTGGACGACACGCTGGTGGCGCTGCTGGCGGCGCTCGGCATGGCGCTGTGGGTCTTCCCGGCTCCGGATCCGGTGTTCGCGGCGCTGGGCAACGACCTGGTCTGGCTGCTGATCGCCGCCTTCATCCTGGCGGATGCGCTGAAGCGCGCCGGGTTGGCCGACCGGCTGGCGCGGCTGGTGGCGGCGCGCGCCCGCAGCCCGCGCGCGCTGTTCCACGGGCTCGGCCTCGTGATGCTGGCGACCGCCTTCGTCGTGCCCTCGACCTCGGGCCGGGCCGCGCTGATGATCCCGGTGCACGCCGCGCTGGCCAGCGCCACCGCCAATTCCCGCCTGCGCCGCGCCCTGGCCCTGTTGTTCCCGACCGCGATCCTGCTGTCCGCCTTCGCCTCGCTGACCGGCGCCGGCGCGCATCTGCTGGCGGCCGAGATGATCGGGCGCTGGACCGGCCGGCCGATCGGCTTCCTCGACTGGGCGCTGCTGGGCCTGCCTTTCGCCCTGGCCAGCACCGCGTTGGCGATCGAGGCGATCCTCTTCCTGTTCCTGACGCCGGAGGACCGCCGCACCCCGCTGACGGCGCCGGCCACAATGCCGGCGACGCCCGGGCGGCAGACGCTGCCGGCGCTCGGGATCGCGGCCCTGGTCGTGCTCGGCTGGTTCACCGCGCCGCTGCACGGCATCGACGACACGCTGATCGCGCTGGCCGGGGCGCTGCTGCTGACCCTGCCGGGCCTGGGCGGCGGCGGGCTGCGCGACGGGCTGAAGGCGGTGGAATGGCCGCTGATCCTGTTCATGGCGGCGACCATCGCCATCGCCGACGGGCTGACCGCGTCCGGCGTCAGCGGCCGGCTGGTCGGCGGCGCGCTCGACGGGCTCGGCGGCGCGGCCCCCATCCTCGCCTGCGCCGGGCTCGCGGCGATCGGCCTCTTGCTGCATCTCGTGGTGCAGTCGCGCACCGCTCGGGTGTCGGTGCTGCTGCCGCCGGTCCTGGCCGGGGCGGCCGGGCTGGGGCTCGACCCCGCTGGCGCCGGGCTGCTCGTCGTCGCCGCCACCGGCTTCTGCCAGACGCTGATGGCCAGCGCCAAGCCGGTGGCGATGTTCGGCCTGGCCGGCGAGGACCAGGGCTACGGCCCGGCCGATCTTCTCCGTCTCTCCCTGGCGCTGCTGCCGATGCTGTTCGCGCTGCTGCTGCTCTTCGCCCTGGCCGTCTGGCCGGCGCTGGGCTTCGGCCGCTTCCCCCTCTGACCCGCTGTTCGAGGACGACATGATGATCACTCGATCGAACAAGCCGATTCGCGTCCTGCTGGCCCCGTCCGGCTTCAAGGAGGGGCTGGGCGTGGCCGAGGTGATCGACTGCATGGCCCGCGGCGTGCTGGCCGCGCTGCCGCAGGCCGAGATCCTGTCGGCGCCGATGGTCGATGGCGGCGAGGGCTTCACCGAGACCCTGGTGGCCCTGACCGGCGGGCGCCTGCACCGGGTCAAGGTCACCGGGCCGGTCGGGCAGCCGGTCGAGGCGCAGTTCGGCTTCCTCGGCGGCCGGGGCCGCATCGCGGTGCTGGAGATGGCGTCGGCCGCCGGGCTGCGCCTGGTGCCGGCCGGGGCGCGTGACCCGCTGCGCACCACCAGCCGCGGCGTCGGCGAGCTGATCCGCGCGGCGCTTGACGCCGGGGCGCGGCGGATACTGGTCGGCTGCGGCGATTCCGGCATCAATGACGGCGGCGCCGGCATGGCCCAGGCGCTCGGCATCCGGCTGCTGGACGCAACTGGGGCCGAGATCGGCGCCGGCGGCGGCGCCCTTGCCGGGCTGCGGCGGATCGACCTCGCCGGGCGCGACCCGCGGCTCGGCCGGGTACGGATCGACGTGGCGCTGAACTGGCACAACCAGCTGCTGGGGCCGCGCGGCGTCAGCCGGGTGTTCGGGCCGCAGAAGGGCGCGACCCCTGCGGCGGTCGAGGCGCTGGAACAGGCGCTGGAGACCTACGCGGCAGCGGTGCGCCGCGATCTCGGCGTCGAGCTGCGGGACATGCCGGGCAGCGGCGCCTCGGGCGGGCTCGGCGCCGGGCTGCACGCCCTGCTGGGCGCCGTGCTGCACCCGCGCTACGACATCGTCATGCGCTATATCGACATCGACGCGCTGCTGCGCCGGGCCGACCTGGTGCTGACGGCGGAGGGCAGCCTCGATGGCCAGACCCCCTTCGGCAAGGTGCCGTCCGAGATCGCCCGCCGGGCCAAGCGCTACGGCCTGCCGGTGATCGCGCTGGCCGGCACGGTCGGGCCGGATGCGCATCTCAACCTCGCCGCCGGCATCGACGCCTATTTCAGCATCCTGAAGCGCCCCTGCTCGCTGGCGGAGGCGCTGGCCGAGGCGCCGCGGCTGGTCGCCGACGCCGCCGAGCAGGCGCTGCGCATGGTGCTAGCCTGCCTTTCCCAGCCCCCTTGTGCCCTGCGCCGTCGTCCCATGCCCGCAGGGCAGGAGAACGGCGCAGCGCGATGCGGCACATCGGGCAAGCCGTTCGACGCACCCTGCGGGCATGGGACGACGGCCCGGAGGGTCGCCTTGCGGCGGCCGCCTGCGGGCGCGGGCCGCTCGACCGTATGACCCGATACGCTCTTCGCGGCTCGCGCCCACATCCGACTCGCCGCAAGGCGACGCAGGACGCAAGGGGGCTGGGAAAGGCAGGCTACGATGACCGACGCTGGCGCTTCTCGCCGGGGCCGCTATGGTGCGGCGCATGGCGCGGTACAAGCTCACCATCGAGTATGACGGACGGCCCTTCGTCGGCTGGCAGCGGCAGGCCCATGGCCTGTCGGTGCAGCAGGCGGTCGAGGAGGCGATCTTCCGATTCTGCGGCGAGGAGGTGCGGATCACCGCCGCCGGCCGCACCGATGCCGGGGTGCATGCGGCGGGGCAGGGGGCGCATGCCGACATCGCCCGGCCGACCGATCCCGGCACGGTGCGCGACGCGGGCAATTTCCACCTGAAGCCGCTGCCCGTGGCGATCCTGGCGGCGGAGGAGGGGGACGACCGCTTCGACGCCCGCACCTGGGCCGTGATGCGCGCCTATCGCTACCGCATCGTCAACCGCCGGGCGCCGCTGGCGCTCGAGGCCGGGCAGGCCTGGCAGGTGGCGCGGCCGCTGGACGCCGCGGCGATGCACGAGGCGGCGCAGCACCTGGTCGGGCACCACGACTTCACCAGCTTCCGCGCCGCCGAATGCCAGGCCAAGTCGCCGATGCGGACGATGGACCGGCTGGACGTGGTGCGCCGCGGCGAGGCGATCGAGATCGAGGCCGAGGCGCGGTCCTTCCTGCACCACCAGATCCGCAACATCACCGGCACGCTGAAGCTGGTGGGGGAAGGCAAGCGCCCGCCCGGCTGGGTCGCCGAGGTGCTGGCAGCGCGCCACCGTGCCGCCGCCGGCGCCACCGCGCCGCCGGACGGGCTGTGCTTCCTGTGGGTGCGCTACAGGGAGGACTTGGCGACCAGGTCGACCCAGCCGGCCAGCAGCTCGGAGGCCAGTGCGTCGAACACCACCAGCCCCGCCGCGATCGGCACGTCGACCTCGACCGCGGTGCGCAGCACGAAGCCCTCATAGAGGTAGCAGGCGGCGGCGACGGCGATGGCGACGACGATGCCCACCGTTCCGGGCAGCAGGCCGACGGCGTCGAGGACGATGCGCACGAACTGGGCCAGCATGATCAGCAGGGTAGCCCAGTTGTAGGCGACGATGGCCTCGGGCAGGCGCCGGCCACGGTCGAGCCATGGCAGGATCCAGGTCAGCGCCGCCGGCATCAGCGCCCAGGCGGCGGCAAAGCCGAAGGTCTGCACGATCAACGGCAGCGGCTGCAGCAGCAGGGGCCATCTGTCGCCCAGGAACAGGGCCTGGACGATCATGTAGAGCGGGAAGGCCAGCACCGCGGCGAAGAAGCTCTTGGCCGCCCCGTCCGGCGAGATGTCGAACATGGCCATGCCGCCGGTGTCGCGCCGCGCCAGGCGCCAGGCGCCCCAGACGCCGCGGATGATGTCGGCCGAAGACACCGCCATGGCCGTCAGCCCTTCTCCGGGAAGCTGTCCTCGAGCACCGCCTGGTAGATCCGGGTCAGCGTGTCGATGTCCTCGACCGGCACGTTCTCGTCGGTCTTGTGGATGGTGGCGTTGACCAGGCCGAGTTCGACCACCGGCGCATGATCCTTGACGAAGCGGGCGTCGGAGGTGCCGCCCGAGGTGCTGAAGGCCGGGCGGCGGCCGGTCACCCGCTCCACCGCCCCGGCGACGCGCCCGGTCAGCTCGCCCGGCGCGGTCAGGAAACTGTCGGCGCCGCTGCGGAGTTCCAGCGCATAGTCGCCGCCGACCGAATCGAAGCGCTGGCGCAGCCAGGCGCCCAGGCTGTCCGCCGTCCAGGTGTCGTTGAACCGGATGTTGAAGGTGGCGCGGCCCTCGGCCGGGATCACGTTGGCGGCCGGGTTGCCGACATCGATGGTGGTGATGGCCAGCGTCGACGGGTCGAAATGGGCGCTGCCCTCGTCGATCTCGGGTCCGGGGCCCAGTGCCGCCAGCATCCGCACCAGCCGGGGCAGGGGGTTGTCGGCCTTGTGCGGATAGGCGACATGGCCCTGCACCCCGCGCACGGTCAGCCGGCCGGTCAGGCTGCCGCGCCGGCCGATCTTCATGGTGTCGCCCACCGCCTCGCTGCTGGACGGCTCGCCGACGATGCAGGCGTCGATCGCCTCGCCGCGCGCCGCCAGGGCCTGCAGCACCTTCACCGTGCCGTTGACCGCCTCGGCCTCCTCGTCGCCGGTGATCAGCAGGCTGATAGAGCCGCCGAACGCAGACCCGCGTTCGGCGAGGAAGCGGCCGGCGGCCGCGGCGAAGGCGGCGACCGCGCTCTTCATGTCGCAGGCGCCGCGGCCCCAGATCCGGCCCTCGGCGATCCGCCCCTCGAAGGGCGGGAAGCGCCAGCGCGTCTCGTCGCCCGGCGGCACCACGTCGGTGTGGCCGGCGAAGCAGAGATGCGGCCGGCCGCTGCCGATGCGGGCATAGAGGTTGTCGATCGGCGCCGTGCCCGGCGCCTCGAACCGCATCCGCTCGCAACGGAAGCCCAGCGGCGCCAGCGCCGCCTCCAGCACCCCCAGCGCCCCGGCATCGGCCGGGGTGACGCTGGGGCAGCGGATCAGCGCCTGGGTCAGCTCGATCGGGTCTGGAACGGCCGTCGTCGCCATGTCGAGGGTCAGTCGCGCAGCAGCTCGTTGATCGAGGTCTTGGCGCGGGTGCGCTCGTCCACCCGCTTGACGATGACGGCGCAGGCCAGCGAGGGCCCGGGCGAACCGTCGGCCAGCGGCTTGCCGGGCAGCGACCCGGGCACCACCACCGAATAGGCCGGAACCCGGCCGTAGGTGACGGTGCCGGTCTCGCGGTCGACGATCTTGGTGGTGGCGCTGAGGAACACGCCCATCGACAGCACGGAGCCGCGCTCCACGATCACGCCCTCGACCACCTCCGACCGCGCGCCGATGAAGCAGTCGTCCTCGATGATCACCGGGTTGGCCTGCAGCGGCTCCAGCACGCCGCCGATGCCGACGCCGCCAGACAGGTGGCAGTTCTTGCCGATCTGGGCGCAGGAGCCGACGGTGGCCCAGGTGTCGACCATGGTGCCGCTGTCGACCCGGGCGCCGACATTGACGAAGCTCGGCATCAGCACCACGCCTGGCGCGATGTAGGCGGAACGGCGGACGACCGCGCCCGGCACGCTGCGGAAGCCGGCCTCGCGGAAGCGGTTCTCGCCCCAGCCGAGCGTCTTCGGCGCCACCTTGTCGTACCAGACCGCGCCGTCCGGCCCGCCCGCGACGATCTTGCTGTCGGTGATGCGGAAGGACAGCAGCACCGCCATCTTCAGCCACTGATGGGCCTGCCACTGCCCGTCGATCTTCTCGGCCACGCGCAGGACGCCGGAATCGAGGCCTTCCAGCGCCGCCTCGATGGCGTCGCGGGCCGGGCCCTGGGTGGCCGGGGTCAGGCTGTCGCGGTCGGCCCAGGCCTGTTCGATGGCGGTCTTCAGCGCGGTGTCGGTCATGGCGGGAAATCGGCAATCTCTGGTGTCGGGCCCGCACGATGGGGCGCCCCCGTCCGGCTTGTCAACGCCACCTCTGACCTAGGTGTCATGCCGATCGATCGCCGCTGCGGTCCAGCCGGCAGCCGTCGATTCGCCAGCTGCCGTCGGGCTGCCGCTCCATGATGTATTCGGCGATCACCGGCACCCCGTCCGGGCCGACGAACAGCACCTTCTGCACGATCCGGCCCCGGCTCGTGACCAGCTCGCGGAAATCGACCGAGCGCGGCCGGTAGACCGGCTGGTAGCCCTCGCGGACCATCGCCATGAACCGGTCCGGCGTGCCGAACATGTGCTGGATGTTCGGCGAGGCATAGCCGAAGGCCTCCGCCGCCCGGTCGCCCTGGAAGGCGTCGAGCTGTTTCCGGATCACGCCGATGATCGCCGCCCCGTCGGCGTTGCCGACAATCGTCGTGTCGGCCGCGATCATAGTGTTGTCGGCGTCGCCGACGGGCGCCTGGGCGAAGGCGGGCATGCTGATCAGCAGCAGGAGGGCGAGAACGCGCCCGACCACGTCGCACACCAGCCCCATGATGGCCTCCCGGATTCTGCCGTCCCTGGAAGGGAGATGGCGCGGCCGGGCGCGGCGGGAAAGCGGCTGCAGGGCAGGGGCTGCGGCCCATGCGGCGGCCGCATGCCTCGTTTCGTGTCGGATCGATGAAAATGGGGCTTGCAATCGGGGGCGGGCATCGACTAGGTTCCGCCCGCCTGACGACGGGGCGGCGACAAGACGCCCCGCAGAACGCGCCCGTAGCTCAATTGGATAGAGCATCTGACTACGGATCAGAAGGTTAGGAGTTCGAATCTTCTCGGGCGCGCCACTATCTCGCTGAGATAGGCTTTCCAATCCTCCATCCCGGATCTCATGCCGGCGCCTTCGCGGGCGGGCTTCGTCATTCCCGCAAGATGCGCAGGGGCATGATCCAAGGGCTGGCGCCGCCCGATGCGGCGGAATCCCGGTCCTGCCCGAGGAACCATCCCGCCATCGCGGCTGTTCCAGCCCACAACGGCTGGAGCGTCCCGATGCCGACCCGCCGCCATGCGATCCTCGAAGCGCCGTCCACCCTGGGCCTGGCGACCGACGGCGTGGAAGGCCTGCCCGACCGGCTCCTCGATCTGGGCCTGGCGGAGCGCATCCGGGCGCGTCGCGCCGGGCGGCTGACCGTGCCGCCGAAGGACCCGACGCCCGACCCCGGGACCGGGACCCTGAACGCCGAGGCGATCGCGGCGTGGTCGCCCAGGCTCGCCGACGCCGTGGGGGCGGTGCTGGATTCGGGCGAGTTCCCGGTGGTGCTGGGCGGCGATTGCACGATCCTCCTGGGCTCGATGCTCGCATTGCGGCGGCGGGGCCGCTACGGGCTGCTCTTCATCGACGGCAATGCCGACTTCTTCCAGCCCGAGGCGGAGCCCAACGGCGAGGGCGCCTCCATGGACCTGGCCTTCGCCACCGGATACGGGCCGGCGCTGTTGACCAATATCGAAGGCCGAGCCCCGCTGGTCCGGGCCGAGGACGCCGTGGCTTTCGCCTTCCGCGATCACGAGGACCAGGCCGAGTTCGGCAGCCAGCCCCTGCCGCCGGAGCTGCGCGCCTACGACCTTCACGCCGTGCGCCGCCTGGGCGTGGAGAATGCGGCCCGCGCGGCGGTCGATCACCTGACGCGGCCGGAGCTGGACGGATTCTTCCTCCATCTCGACGCCGACTGCCTCGACGACGCCATCATGCCGGCGGTCGATTTTCGGGTGCCGGGCGGCCTGTCCTGGGACGAGCTCGCGGCCGCGCTCCGCATCGCCCTGGCGAGCAGGAAGGCGGTCGGCCTCGAGGTCACGATCTACAATCCGCGCCTCGACCGGGACGGCAGCGCCGGCCGTGGCCTGGCCGACATCCTGGCGGCCGCCCTCGGGCCGGCGGCGCGATGACGTCGCGACCCTGCAGGACCTGAAGCCGCGCCGACCGGCAATCCGCGCATCGCCTGTCCTTGCCCGTGCCGCGGCTGTGCGCGTATAGTCGGCGCAAGGGGTCATCCGCGACTACCCCGTGAGGCGGCAGCCCAAAGTTCGCGTCCACGGTCCTCATCGAGGATGGACGCCATGCCGTCGAACACCGAGATCACCGTTCCGCAACTGTCCCGTCTCGTCGGCCTGCCCAACGCGCCGACGATCGTCGATGTCCGCACGCCCGAGGACGTCGAGGCCGATCCGCGCCTGCCGCCGGCGGCGCAGCGGCGCGACTTCCGGTCGGTCGCGTCCTGGGCGAAGGACCTGGCCGGCCACAAGGTCGTCGTGGTCTGCCAGAAGGGCCAGAAGCTCAGCCAGGGCGTCACCGCCTGGCTGCTGCACGAGGGCGTCCGCGCCGAAAGCCTGGAAGGCGGCTTCGAGGCCTGGCGCGACGCCGGCGGGTTGCTGGTCGAGGCCGGCCGCCTGCCGCCGCGGGACGCGACCGGGCGGACCGTCTGGGTCACACGCGCCCGGCCCAAGGTCGACCGCATCGCCTGCCCCTGGCTGATCCGCCGTTTCGTCGATCCGAGCGCCGTGTTCCTGTTCGTCGCGGCCGCCGAGGTGCCGGCGGTCGCCGACCGCTTCCAGGCCACGCCTTTCGACATCGACGGCGTGTTCTGGAGCCATCGCGGCGAGCGCTGCACCTTCGACACCATGATCGAGGAATTCGGGCTGGCCTCGGACGCGCTCGACCGGCTGGCCGCGATCGTGCGCGGGGCCGACACCGCGCGGCCTGATCTTGCACCGCAGGCGGCCGGCTTGCTGGCCGCCTCACTCGGCCTGTCGCGCATGCATCGCGACGATCTCGAGCAGCTCGCGGCCGGGCTGGCGCTGTACGACGCCTTCTACCGCTGGTGCCGGGATGCGACCGAGGAGACGCACAACTGGCCCTCCGGCCCGAAGCCGGTTTGAGGCGGTCATGTCGATTGTCACGGACGCCGGCGCCACGCCCATGGCGCCGGCTGCCCCGACCTTCGCCGAGGCGGCCAGGGTCTGGGCCAGGATCGGGCTGCTGAGCTTCGGCGGCCCGGCCGGCCAGATCGCGCTGATGCACAGGGAGTTGGTCGAGCAGCGCCGCTGGATCGGCGAGCAGCGATTCCTGCACGCGCTCAACTACTGCATGCTGCTGCCGGGGCCGGAGGCGCAGCAGCTGGCCGTCTATATCGGCTGGCTGCTGCACCGGACGGCCGGCGGGCTGGTGGCCGGGATCCTGTTCATCCTGCCCGGCGCGCTGGTCATGCTGGGCCTCAGCATCCTCTACGCCCTCACGCGCCAGGTCGCGCTGGTTGATGCCGTGTTCCTCGGCGTCAAGGCGGCGGTGCTGGCCGTGGTGGTCGAGGCGGTGCTGCGGATCGGCCGGCGGGCGCTGCGGAACCGGGCGATGGTGGCGATCGCCGCCGCGGCCTTCGTCGGCCTCTTCGTCTTCCATGTGCCGTTCCCGCTGATCGTCCTGGCCGCCGGGCTGTGCGGCTGGATCGGCAGCCGCCGGGCGCCCGGGCTGTTCGCCTCCGCCGGACACGGCGGGGGCGCGGCGTTCGACGCCGGGGGCGTGGTCGACCGGATGTTCGAGCAAGGCGAGCTGGCCCATGCCGACCCGTCCTGGCGGCGGGCCATCCGCGTGCTGGCGTTGTGGCTGCCGGTGTGGCTCGGGCCGGTCCTGCTGCTGTGGCTGGTCGCGAGGCCGTCCGCGATCTGGACGCAGATCGGCGGCTTCTTCTCCCTGATGGCCGTGGTCACCTTTGGCGGCGCCTATGCGGTGCTGGCCTATGTCGCCCAGGCGGCCGTCGACACCTTCGGCTGGCTGGCGCCCGGCGAGATGGTCGATGGGCTGGGTCTGGCCGAAACCACGCCCGGGCCGCTGATCCTGGTGCTGCAATTCGTCGGCTTCCTCGCCGCGCACCGGGCGCCCGGCGGTCTCGACCCGCTGCTCGCCGGCGGGCTCGGGGCGCTGCTGACGGTCTGGGTTACCTTCGCGCCCTGTTTCCTGTGGATCTTCCTGGGCGCGCCCTATGTCGAGGCGCTGCGCGGCAACCGGGCGATCTCGGCCGCGCTGTCGGCGATCACCGCCGCGGTGGTCGGGGTGGTGCTGAACCTGGCGCTGTGGTTCGCGCTGCATGTCGTGTTCCGCGAGGTGCGGACCTTCGGCCTCCTCGGCGTCGGTCCCAACCTGCCGGTGCCGGGGAGCATCGACTGGCGGGCGGCGGTCCTCGCGGTGGCGGCGATGGTGGCGATGTTGCGGCTCAGAGTCGGGATGATCCCGACGCTGGCGGGGTGCGCGGTGGCGGGCGTGGTGCTCGGGCAACTGCCGGCATGAACAGCCGCTAGCCCGACACCGGCCCCGGCTGGCGCGGGCTGGACGGCAGGGCCGGGTCGACATGGCCCCAGCTCGGGGCCGAGGCGGTCCAGATCACGCTCGCCGGGCGGGCGACCTCCGGATCGTCCAGGGCGCCGGCCCGGACCACCATGTAGCCCGGCTCCTCCAGCGCCTCGCTGAACAGGGGCGTGCCGCAGGCCGGGCAGAAGCGGCGGCGCATCATGGCGCCGCTGTCCGCCCGGCTGAGATATTCGCTGGTCTGGCCCGTCACGGTGAAGCCCGCGGTCGGGAAGATCACGCCGACCGAGGCGTTGCCGGAGGACAGGTACTGGCAGTCCCGGCACCAGCAGGCGCGCGCGGTCACGGGCGGCTGGTCGAAGCGGAAGCGGACGGCACCGCAGAAGCATCGGCCGGTGATGGGCGTGGGCACGGCGCGGTCCTCCCCCTTGTTGCCGAGGAAAGTGAAGGCCAGGTCGGCCGCGATGGCAACCCTGGGTTCCGGCGCGGGTGTCTTTACAGCGCTCGCAAGCCTGGCAGATCCTGGAGGCCTTGAGGGGGCCTCGTCCGCGGAACGCGGCGGCTTCCTGCTGTCCGGAGCGCCGCCCATGATCCTGATCGGTCAGTTCGATTCCCCCTTCGTCCGCCGTGTCGGCATCGCCCTGACGCTGTACGGCCTGCCCTTCGAGCACCGGCCGTGGTCGGTGTTCGGCGATCCCGAGAAGATCCGGCCCTACAACCCGCTGACCCGCGTGCCGACGCTGGTGCTGGACGACGGCGACACGCTGATCGAGAGCCACTGCATTCTCGACTATCTCGACAGCCTGGTGCCGGCCGAACGCGCGCTGTACCCGCGCATCGAGCCGGACCGGCGCCGAGCCATGAAGGTCGCGGCGCTGGCGATGGGAACGGCGGAGAAGGCGGTCAGCCTGTTCTACGAGCAGCGGCTGCACCGCGAGGTCTCCGACGTGTGGGTTTCCCGCTGCCGGGCCCAGATCGCCGACGCCCTCGCCATCCTCGAAGCCGACCGCGCCGGCCGGCCCGGCGAACACTGGTTCGGCGGCCGCCTCGGCCATGCCGACATCGCCGTCGCTGTGGTGCTGCGCTTCCTGGCCGAGGCCCATCCCGGCCTGGTCCCGGCAGGGGCGATCCCGGCGCTGGCCGCCGACGCGGCCCGGCTGGAGCAGCTGCCGGCGTTCCGGGCCGTCTCGCAGCCCTTCAACGCGCCGGCCTGAAAATGCTTTAGGCCTAAAGCAATTCGCCGTACTCTCGCGGGGCAGGGCCGGGATTGCGCGTCCGGCCCGGGACGGGAGAGACGGGATGCGGATCACGGTCATCGGCGGCGGTCCGGGCGGCCTGTACTTCGCGCTTCTGACCAAGAAGGCGCGGCCGGACTGGCATGTCGCGGTGCATGAGCAGAACCGCGCCGACGACACCTTCGGCTTCGGCGTCGTCTTCTCCGACGACACGCTGGACGAGTTCCTGTCGCGCGACCCGGAGTCCTACGAGCGGATTCGCGACCGCTTCGCCTACTGGGACGACGTCGCGATCCACTACAAGGGCGAGACCGTCCGCTGCGCCGGCAACGGCTTCTGCGGCACCTCGCGGATGGGGCTGCTGCAGATCCTGCAGGGCCGCTGCCGCGAGGTCGGGGTCGAGCTGTCCTTCTCCGACCGGATCGACCCGGCGACGCTCGGGCAGCACTTCGCGGATTCCGACGTCATCGTCGCCGCCGACGGCATCAACTCGGCGATCCGCGAGCATTTTCGCGACGAATTCCGGCCCGAGGTCTCGATCAAGGCCAACCGCTTCTGCTGGATGGGCTCGACCCGGCCGATGGGCGAGTTCAACTACTTCTTCCGCCAGACCGAGCACGGCGTGATCTGCGCCCACACTTATCAGTATGAAGCGGACCGCTCGACCTGGGTGTTCGAGATGGACGAGGCCTGCTGGCAGGGGCACGGCTTCGCCGAGGCGGACGAGGAGGGCTCGCGCGACAAGCTGGCGGCGATCTTCGCCGAGGAGCTGGACGGCCACCCGCTGCTGCTGAACCGGTCGATGTGGCGGCGCTTCCCGCGGATCTTCTGCGAGCGGTGGTGGCACCGCAACATCGTGCTGCTGGGCGACGCCAAGGCCTCGGCGCATTTCTCGATCGGCTCCGGCACCAAGCTGGCGATGGAATGCGCCATCGCCCTGTCGGACGCGGTGGTGGCGCATGGCGAGACCAGCGTCGAGGCGGCCTTCGCCGCCTATGACAAGGCCCGGCGTACCCCGTGCCAGGTCACCCAGCACAATGCCGACGTGTCGCTGGCCTGGTTCGAGCACATGAACCGGTCCTTCGACATGGACCCGATGCAGTTCGCCATGGTGGTGATGTGCCGAGCCAAGTCGATCACCTACGACAATCTGAGGATTCGCGACCCGGAGTTCGTGCGCCGCGCCGACGACGCCTTCTACGAGCGGCTGTTCCGTGAGACCGGCGACGACTATCGCTCGAGCCGCCCGACGCCGATGTTCACCCGCTTCCGGCTGCGCGGCATGGAGCTGGCGAACCGCGTGGTGATGTCGCCGATGGCGCAGTATTCCGCCGACCGCGACGGCAACCTCACCGACTGGCACTTCGTCCACTACGCTTCGCACGCCCTGGGCGGCATGGGACTGATGTTCGTCGAGATGACCTGCCCGTCGCCGGACGCGCGGATCAGCCTCGGCTGCGCCGGCCTGTGGACCGACGCGCATGAGGCGCAGTGGAAGCGGCTGGTCGATTTCGTGCACGCCCACAGCGAGACGAAGATCGCCATGCAGCTCGGCCATTCCGGGCGCAAGGGGTCGACCCAGCTGGGCTGGGAGAACCCCGACCACCCGATCGCCGAGCCGGCGGACAACTGGCCGGTGATCTCGGCCTCGCCGGTGCCCTGGATCGAGGGCGTCAGCCCGGTGCCGCGGGAGATCGACCGCGCCGGGATGGACCGGATCAAGGCCGACTTCGTGCAGGCGGTCGAACGCGCCGCCCGCGCCGGCTTCGACCATCTCGAGCTGCACTGCGCCCACGGCTATCTCTTCGCCTCCTTTCTGTCGCCGCTGACCAACCGGCGGACGGACGAGTATGGCGGGCCGGTCGAGAACCGGCTGCGCCATCCGCTGGAGGTGTTCCGGGCGATGCGGGGTGTCTGGCCCGAGGAGCGGCCGATGTCGGTGCGCATCTCCGCCACCGACTGGAAGCAGGGCGGCATCGGCGAGGACGACGTCTTCGCCAGCGTCGAGGCCTTCCGCGACGCCGGCTGCGACCTGATCGACGTCTCCGCCGGCCAGACCGTGCCGGACCAGAAGCCGGTCTATGGCCGCATGTTCCAGGTGCAGTTCGCCGAGGCGATCCGCAACGTGCCGAAGATGGCGACCATGGCGGTCGGCGCCATCACCGAGCCGGGGCAGATCAACACCATCCTGCACACCCGACGGGCCGACCTGGTGGCGCTCGGCCGGCCGCATCTGTGGAACCCGACCTTCGTCCGCCAGGCCGAGGCCTGGTACGGCGTGCGCGGCCAGGCGTGGCCGCAGCAGTACTGGCCGGGCCGCGACCAGGCCTTCCGCGAGATCGCCCGGGCGGCCGACAAGCAGGCCGAGCTGCAGATCAAGGCCCGGCCGAGACGGCATGGGCGGTGACGCCGCGCCGGGAGCGCCGTCCAGCGCCGCACGATGACAGTGGCCGTGGCATCGATATCCGTTCCTCCAAGCGCTCATGCGGAGAGGAGGGCGCAAACACCCTCGACCAAGATGATGATCCTACCGACCGACGGATCAGCCGGGTGGCGATCGGGTGTGCGGCATCGTCGCGGGCTCCCTTGAACAAAGGGAGAGTTCCGGGCTCGGCTCCGCCTCGCGGACCATATTCATACCTCTTGTGGCGATACGCCCACGGACAGCATTCCTTTACTTCCGGCCATCGTGAAATCCTGGCGCCGTGAAGCCAGAAGAGGGGCGTTCCGGCCCCAAGGATCCGGTCGGCCCGTCGCAGTCAAATGAAGGTTCTGCATGATCATCGATGCGCGCGGCCTGCCTGACGGCCTGAGGATCGATGCCGAAATCTGCATCGTCGGCGCCGGTGTCGCAGGCATCACCCTGGCCCGGGAGTTCGCCCGGGTGGGACTGTCGACCTGTGTCATCGAGGGCGGAGGCTGGACCCGGGACTGGGAGTCGCAATCCCTCTATGAGGGGGAGTCGACAGGGATCCCGTACGACCTTGTGAACACCCGCAGCCGCCATGTCGGCGGCAGTTCCAATTGCTGGGGCGGCTGGTGCCGGCCCTTTTCGGCGATCGACTTCGATTCCCGACCCTGGGTGGACGGCAGCGGATGGCCGTTTGCGCTGGCCGACCTCTCGGACGCCTACAGGCGGGCTCGCGACCTGCTGCAGGTCGGGCACCTGCCCGACGATCCGGGCTTCTGGCTCGACCGGCTCTCCGGGCGGGTCCGAAACCTGCCCTTGCCCTCGGGGGCGATCGAGACGCAGATCGCCCATTTCAGCCCGCCGGTGCGCCTCGGACGCATGTTCCGGCCGGAGCTGGAGCAGTCGTCGTCGATCAGGCTGCTGCTGCACGCCAATGCGGTCGGCGTGGCGGTCGACAGGTCGGGAACACGGGCCGAGGGCGTCCGCATCCGGACCGAAGGCGGAAGGACGATCTTCGTCAGCGGCCGCGAGGTGATCCTGGCGGCCGGCGGGATCGAGAACGCGCGGCTGATGCTGCTGTCGAACGACGCCCAGCCCGCCGGCCTCGGCAACGGCCACGATCTGGTCGGGCGCCATTTCATGGACCACCCGCGGATCCCGCTCGGCCGGGTCACGCTGCGTGATCCATACGGGCGGCGCCTCTTCCACGACGTGCGCTACAGCTTTCACAACCCGCGGCTCGCCGTCGACGGCATCTCTGCCAGCGCCTATTTTGGGTTGTCGGAGCAGATCCAGCGGGCCGAAGGGCTGCTGCAGTGCCGGACCTATCTGTTCGCCTGCTACCCCGAGGACGAGCATCCGGCGGTGGACGGGGCCCGGCGCATCCGCGATGCGCTGCAGCACCGGTCGCTGGCGATCGGCGGCCGGGCCGCGCTGAGCGTCATGGCGGGCGCGCCGAGCGGGGCGCGCGCCCTGCTGCGCCGCGGCGGCATGATCGCGCCCCCACCGACGCATCTCATCCCGATCAGCGTGCTCGAGCCGGTCCCCGATCCCGAAAGCCGGGTCACCCTGTCCGAGAGGAAGGATCGCTTCGGCTGCAACCAGGCCCGCCTGCACTGGCGGGTCGGCGAGCTGGAGCGGCGCACGCATCTGCGTATGCTCTCGCTGCTGAAGCGCGAGATCGGAGGGGCCGGGCTCGGTTCGGTCGAGATCTCTGACGACGAGATCGCCGAGGACAGGTGGCGCAACACCATCGCCTGGGCCTGGCACCATATGGGAACGACCCGGATGCACCCCAGCCCGCGGCTCGGCGTTGTCGACACGGATTGCCGCGTGCACGGCCTGAGCAATCTCTATGTCGCCGGCAGCTCGGTGTTTCCGACGGGCGGCAACGATATGCCGACGCTCACCATCACCGCCCTGGCGCTCCGCCTTGCCGACCATCTCCGGGCACAGCGCGAAAGGAGCATCCCCGTCGTGGCGGAGGCCATGGCCGAAATGGCGGTCCCGGCGGAGGGCGGCCTGGCGGATACGGGGCACGCCGCCTTCCTGCCCTCCGCCGGGGACGGCTTGGCCGCGCGACGCTCCGCCCTATGAGTGATCCGGATTCACCTGCACGCCGAGCACCAGCCGGCCCGCGCCGTTGACCGTGACGGCTAGGTCCTCGTAATCCGCGATCACCGGATGCCGCGTCGCCATCGGATGGGCATGGGTGGCGCCGACGACCACGACGGATGCGCCCGACGCCTCGGCCGCGGCGATGCCGGCCGGCGCGTCCTCCCAGACCAGGCAGTCCTCGGCGGCGACGCCCAGCCGCTTCGCCGCGGCCAGGAAGCCGTCCGGTGCCGGCTTGCCGCGGGCGACATCTTCGGCGGTGATCAGCACGGCGGGCGGGACCAGGCCGGCGGCGGCGAGGCGCTTGGCCGCCAGCGCCCGCGGCGCCGAGGTGACGATCGCCCAGCGGTCGGGCGGCAGGGCGCGCAGGAACCGCTCCACCCCGGCGATCGCGATCACGCCCCCGACATCGTCGATCTCGGCCTGGGTCAGCTCCGCGGCCTCGCGCTCGACATCCGGCACGCCCCAGCGGCGGATGGTCTCGACCGCGCGCACGCCGTGCATCGTCTCGACCACTGCCGCGGCATCGAGCCCGTGCCGCTCGGCCCAGCGGGTCCAGACGCGGACGGCCGAGGCGATGCTGTCGATCAGGGTGCCGTCCATGTCGAACAGGAAGGCGGCATAGCTTCGCTGCATCAGCATCGGTATGTCCATTCCGTCGTCGGGAGGTGGGCACGATGCCCGAGCCGAGCGAAGCGTGCCAGCGCTGCCCGCGGCACGGGCGCATTCGCTGGTGCGGGCTGAGGCAGGCGCCGGCCATCAGGGCCCGAAGACCGACCAGCCCATCGCCTTGGCCAGCCGCTCCAGCGCCAGGGTGCCGAGCAGCGAGTTGCCGTGCTGGTTCAGCCCGGGCGACCAGACGGCGACCGAGGCGCGGCCCGGCACGATCGCCAGGATGCCGCCGCCGACGCCGCTCTTGCCCGGCAGGCCGACGCGGAAGGCGAAGTCGCCCGACCCGTCGTAATGGCCGCAGGTCAGCATCAGGGCGTTGATCCGCCGCGCCCGTTCGGGCGAGACCACGCGGTGGCCGGTCGACAGCCGCCCGCCGCCATCGGCCAGGAAGCGCCCGGCGGTGGCCAGCTGCCGGCAGGTCATGGCGATGGCGCATTGGTGGACGTAGACGCCGAGCGTCAGCTCCACCGGATGCAGCAGGTTGCCGAAGGACTTCATATAGGCGGCCAGCGCCATGTTGCGGTAGGCGGTGCCGGCCTCGGACCGGGCCACCTTCTCGTCGATGGCGATGCCTTCGTCATCGGCCAGCCAGCGGACGAAGCGCAGGATCGACCCGATCGCCTCGCGCGGCTGATGCCCGGCCAGGACCACGTCGGTCACCACCAGCGCGCCGGCGTTGATGAAGGGGTTCCGCGGCACGCCCTGCTCGTGCTCGAGCTGGACGATCGAGTTGAAGGCGTTGCCCGAGGGTTCTCGCCCGACCCGCCGCCACAGCGCGTCGCCGATGGCGCCGAGCGCCAGCGTCAGGGTGAAGACTTTGGAGACGCTCTGGATCGAGAACGGCACCTCGGCGTCGCCGGCGACATGGACGCCGCCGTCGAGGGTGGCGACCGCGATGCCGAACTGGCCGATATCGACCTTGGCCAGCTCGGGGATGTAGGTCGCGACCTCGCCGCGCCGCTGCTCCCGCGCCATGGCGTCGGCGATGCCGCCGACGACGTCGCCCAGATCCGGCATCCCGGCTCAGCTTTCGCGGTCGATGGTCATGTACAGGGCGGCGCCGTCCGGCGTGTCGATCGGCCCGCGGCGCTGGAAGCCGGCCTTCTCATAGGCGCGGATCGCGGCAGCGTTGGCCGGGGCCGGGTCGACCTGCACCCGCGCCGTCTCCGGCAGGGCCAGCAGGCGGCGCAGCACCAGCTTGATCAGCCGCGTGCCCATGCCGCGGCCGATCACATCGGTCTCGCCCAGGAACAGGTCGATGCCGAAGGTCTGGCGCGGCAGCTGGTGGGCCGCCCAGTAGCTGTCGGGATTGGCGTGGTAGACATGCATGTAGCCGATCGGCCGGCTGCCCTCGCAGGCCAGGAATGGCGCGATGTTCGATTCGACCAGATGCGCCGCGATCTGCGCCAGCTCCTCCTCCGGGTCGCCCCACCAGCGCATGACATGCGGCCGCTCCAGCCAGCGGGCGATGATCGGCAGATCCTCGATACGCAGCGCGTTCAGGCCGATCGACGGGTCGACCGCATCGGCGAGGCGCTCGCCCGCCAGCTTCAGCGCGACAGGATCCGGCCCCGCCGCGGGCAGGGGATGATCATCGCTCATGCCGCGCCGGGGAGGGCGATCTCTCGCCAAATCGGGGAGGGGACAGACTCATGGACGGCATCGGTGCAGCGAACGGGTCAAGAACCTGTACCCGATCGCGGCGGGCGGTCAAAGGGTCCTGTATCGCGTCCTACAGATCGTACGGCAGCTCCTCGTCCCGCTGATTCAGGAACAGGAGGACGATGCCGGTGACGGTCAGGAACAGGTGGGCGGCGGGCTGGCCGTTCCACTCGCGCGACTGCCACATCGCGAACCATTCGCCGCCGATGGCGACGAAGCCGAAGGCGTAGAGGAGGAAGCCCATTCCGACCCCGGCCAGCGCCACGGACTTGGCCCGGGCGAAGACGGCGGAAGGGGCGTCCCAGCGCGCCGCCATGCGCACGGTGCCGGCCCAGCAGACCAGCGCGGTGACGATCTCCCAGGCGATGATCAGGGCATAGGCCAGATGGGCGGCCCAGGAAACGTCGATCGCCCGCCACATCAGGGCGGGCGACCGGAAGGTGGTGTCCATCGCCAGCACGTGCTGGACGAAGGCGAAGTTGGAGCCGTAGTCGGTCAGGTTGCCGACCGCGACCAGGGTGAAGAACAGTGCGACGCCGGCTGTGGCCAGGATCTTGAGGACCCTGGCCGTCAGCATCAGTGGGCCATCGCCGGCTCGCGGCCGATATCGGCCATCGGGTGCCGCTCCGCCCGCTGCAGGGCCTGGCCCTGGGCGTCGAACAGGTGGCAGGTGTCGGCGGCGAAGCCGATCTGGATCTGGTCGTTGGTCTTGACCCGGCTGTCGCCGTCGGCCTGCACCGTCAGCATGCCGACCTCGGTCTTGACGTAGAGATAGGTCTCGCCGCCCAGCCGCTCGACCACCAGCACCTGGCCGGGGATGGTGGCGGCGCCGGTGCCGGCCTCGTTCATGTGCTCCGGCCGGATGCCGAGCGTGACCTTGTCGCCGACCTTGGCCCGGCCCGGCTGCACCGGCACCGTGACCGAACCGTTGCCCGGCAGCCGGACGGTGGCGGTGGAGCCGTTGGCCGCGGTGACCTCGGTCTCGATGAAGTTCATCTTCGGGCTGCCGATGAAGCCCGCGACGAACAGGTTGTCCGGGTGGTGGTACAGCTCGAGCGGCGAGCCGACCTGCTCGATCCGGCCGGCGCTCAGCACCACGATCTTGTCGGCCAGCGTCATCGCCTCGACCTGGTCGTGGGTGACGTAGACCATGGTGGCGTTCAGGTCGTTGTGCAGACGGGCGATCTCGATCCGCATCTGCACGCGCAGCGCCGCGTCGAGGTTCGACAGCGGCTCGTCGAACAGGAATACCTTGGGGTTGCGCACGATGGCGCGGCCGATGGCGACACGCTGGCGCTGGCCGCCCGACAGTTCCTTCGGCTTGCGCTTCAGCAGGTGCTCGAGCTGCAGGATGCGGGCGGCGTCGCCGACCTTGCGCTCGATCTCGGCCTTGTTGGTCTTGGCGAGCTTCAGGCCGAAGGCCATGTTCTCGTAGACCGTCATGTGGGGATAGAGCGCGTAGCTCTGGAACACCATGGCGATGCCGCGCTCGGCCGGCGGCAGGTCGTTGACCCGCTGGCCGTCGATGGCGAGGTCGCCGGAGCTGATGTCCTCGAGGCCGGCGATCAACCGCAGCAGGGTCGACTTGCCGCAGCCCGACGGGCCGACGAAGACGACGAATTCGCGGTCGCGGATGTCGAGATCGACGCCCTTGATGATCTCGAGGTCGCCGAACGACTTACGAATGCCACGGAGCGTAACGCCAGCCATGTTTCCTCCACTGCGCAAACTTTGTCCGCACCATATCCAGCACGGGCGCCCGAGGCCAGCATTTTGGAACCCGGGATGTCAAATCGTCTGATGTTTGCACGAATCTGATTCGGGAACGCCGGTCTGTCGGTACCCGCCGCGGGCCTGCGATCGATTGACAGGGGCCCGGCCCCGCCCCTTAATCCGCCGGCCCGAGAGGAGCCGACATGTCAAGCCGTCACTCTTATCCGCCCGCCAGGACCGGCGCCGCATCGTGAACCGGCATGCGATCAGGCTCGCCACCGCGCTGGTCGGGCTGGCCGGGCTGTGCGGCATCATCGCGCTGGTCGCCTCGCAGAACGCCGACGCCGTCCTGCGGCTGCTGCTCGGCGCCAGCGGCGGCATCCTGCTGGTGGTCGCCTTCCATCTCCTGCCGATGGCGTGCTCGGCGATGGCGTGGCGCGCCGCGATGCGGCCGCTGTGGTCGGCCGGGCCGGGCATCTTCCTGTGGGCGCGGCTGGTGCGGGAATCGGCCAACGCCGTGCTGCCGGTGGCCCAGGTCGGCGGCAACGTCCTGGGCGCCCGGGTGCTGGCGCTGCACGGCGCCGGCACGCTGCCGGCCGGCGCCGGGATGCTGGTCGACCTCACCCTCGAATTCCTGACCCAGATCCTGTTCTTCGCCATCGGCCTGGTGGTGCTGCTGCTGATCGGCGGCGGCGACGCGCTGGGCTGGGCCGCGCTCGGCCTCGGCATCGCGGTGCTGATGGGCATCGGCTTCGTGCTGGCGCAGCGCTGGGGCATGTTCCGGCTGTTCGAGAACCTGCTGGGCCGGATCGCCCGGCAGTTCGACTGGCCGGCGCTGGGCTCGCTGTCCGGGCTGCACGACACGGTGCTGACGATCTATCGCGACCGCGGCGCCATGGCCCGGGCGGCCGCCTTTCACCTCACCGCCTGGGTGCTCGGTGCCGGCGAGATCTGGCTGGCGCTGCATGTGCTGGGCGCCGAGATCGGCTTCGCCGAGGCCCTGGTGATGGAGAGCATCGGCCAGGCGGTCCGCACCGCCGCCTTCCTGGTGCCGGGCGCGCTCGGCATCCAGGACGGCAGCATCCTGGCGCTGGGCGTGATGTTCGGCCTGCCGCCGGAGCTCGCCTTGTCGGTGGCGCTGGTCAAGCGCCTGCGCGAGCTGCTGCTGCATGCGCCGGCGCTGCTGATCTGGTACCTCATCGAAGGCCGGCGCCTGTTGCGGTCGCCGGATGTTGCGCGCGAGCAGGCATGAAATCGATCTACACCCAGCCCCACACCTCCTGGACCCATCGCCTGACCCGGATGATGGTACAACCCCTGGTCGGCACCAGGGTCACGCCGAACCACCTGACCACCGGACGCCTGGTGACCGGCCTCGCCAGCTGCGCCGCCTTCGCCGTCGGCGATGCGCAATGGACCGTCTGGGGCGGGGTGATCTGGCTGGTCTCCTGCCTGCTCGACCGGGCGGATGGCGAGCTGGCGCGGCTCGGCAACAGCTCCTCGCCCTTCGGCCATCTCTACGACACGGTCAGCGACCTCGCGGTCAACGCGCTGATGTTCCTGGCGATCGGCATCGGGCTGCGCACCAGCTGGCTGGGCGAGGCCGGGCCGCTGCTGGGGCTCCTGGCCAGCGCCGGGGTGCTGCTGGCCTCGGTCCTGTCGACGCGGCTGGAGGCGGCGGGGGCGGTCGAGACCAAGGCCTATGTCGGCATCCTCGGCTTCGACTTCGACGATGCCCTCTACCTGTTCGCGCCGGCGGCCTGGTTCGGCCTGTTCCCCTATATCCTGATCGGCGCGGCGATCGGCGGGCCGTTCTTCGCCATCCTGACGGCGGTGCGCCTCCGCGCCGCACGGGCGGGAGCGGGGGCAGGATAGAGCGCCTATTGACACTCATTCGCAATCTCATCTACATCCGACGGCGACACACCGGAGCCGCCGACGCATGTACATCTGCATCTGCAACGCCCTGAACGACACTCAGATCCGGTGTGCCGTGGAGTCAGGGGCGAAGAACGCGGGGCAGGTCTATGCCGGGCTCGGCTGTGCGCCCCAGTGCGGCAAATGCGTCACCTCGATCCGCCGGATGGTGCACGAGGCCACCCGCGAGCAGGACGACGCGCCGGTCCTCCTCGCCGCCGAGTAAGCGGCCTCTATACGCCGCGCCGCCGCGGTGCTAGCCAGCCTCCCGAGAGAGTTCCGAAGGGGAGGCCGCGATGGCGGGGACCAGGCGCATCATCATCGACACCGATCCGGGCCAGGACGACGCCATCGCCATCCTGCTGGCGATGGGCTCGCCGGAGCTGGAGATCGCCGGCCTCACCACCGTCGCCGGCAATGTGCCGCTGCACCTCACCACCGCCAATGCGCTGAAGCTGTGCGAACTGGCTGGGCGCAGCGACATCCCGGTGGTCCAGGGATCGATCCGCCCCCTGGTGCGCCCGCTGGTCACCGCCGAAGCGGTGCACGGCAAGACCGGGCTCGACGGCTCCGGCCTGCCGGATCCGACCACCAAGCCGATCCCCGGCCATGCGGTCGACTGGATCGTCGACACGATCATGGCGGCACCGGAGGGCACCTACACGCTGTGCCCGCTCGGCCCCCTGACAAACATCGCCGCCGCGCTGGTGCGCGAGCCGAAGATCACGCCGCGGATCCGCGAGATCGTGTTCATGGGCGGGGGCTTCTTCGAGGGCGGCAACACCACCCCGGCGGCCGAGTTCAACATCTATGTCGACCCGCACGCCGCGCATGTGGTGCTGACCAGCGGCATCAAGCTGACCATGGTGCCGCTCGACGTCACCCACAAGGCGCTGATCTCCAGCGCCTGGCTGGACAAAGTGGCGGCGCTGGGCACGCCGGTGGCGAAGAGCGTCCACGGCATGCTGGATTTCTACGAGCGCTTCGACATGGAGCGCTACGGCACGGCCGGCGGCCCGCTGCACGACCCCTGCGTCATCGCCTATCTGCTGCGGCCGGAGCTGTTCGGCGGCCGCGACTGCCACGTCGCGGTCGAGCTGGCGGGCGAGCACACGCTGGGCATGACGGTGGTCGACTGGTGGGACATGGCCGCGAAATGGAACCGACCGGACGCGAAGCCGAAGAACTGCCGGGTGCTGCGCGAGATCGACGCCGGCGGCTTCTTCGAGTTGATCTACCAGGCGCTGCAGCGGCTGTGAGGTTTTCATGAGCGAGCCCCTGGAAAGCATCTTCACCATCGAGGCGGCGCCCCTGAAGTTCGGTGCCGGCGCGGTCGAGGATCTGGGCTGGGAGCTGAAACGCCTCGGCGTCACCCGGGTGCTGCTGGTCGCCGACCCGGCGCTGCACGACTTCGAGCTGGTCGACCGGGTGATCGGCATCATCCAGCGCAGCGGCGTCGGCGTGACCCGGTTTGAGGGCATCGCGGTCGAGCCGACGCTGGAGTCGCTGGAGCTCGCCGCCGAGGTGGCGCTCGCGGCGGAGGTCGACGGCTTCGTCGCGCTCGGCGGCGGGTCGACCATCGACACCGCCAAGGTCGCCAACCTGATCAAGCGCCATGGCGGCGCGATCATGGACTACGTCAACGCGCCGATCGGCGGCGGGCACAAGCCGCCGGGGCCGCTGTTCCCGCTGGTGGCGGTGCCGACCACCTCGGGCTCGGGGTCGGAGGCGACGACCGTCGCCATCCTCGACATCCCCGAGCTCAAGGTGAAGACCGGGATCTCGCACCGGCATATCCGCCCGAGCCTGGCGTTGGTGGACCCGGAGCTGGCGCGCACCACCCCGGCCGGAGTCACCGCCTCGGCCGGGCTCGACGTGGTCTGCCACGCGGTCGAATCCTACATCTCCAGGCCCTTCGACGCGCGGCCGCGCCCGGCCACGCCGGACGACCGGCCGCCCTATCAGGGCAGCAACCCGGTGGCCGACCTCTGGTCGCTGCGGGCGATCGAGTTCGGCGGCCGCTTCCTGGCCCGGGCGGTGGCCGGCGGCGACGACCTGGAGGCACGCGGCACGATGATGCTGGGCGCGACCATGGCCGGGATCGGCTTCGGCACCGCCGGGGTGCACATCCCGCACGCCTGCGCCTATCCGATCGCCGGCCTGAAGCACGTCTTCCACGCCGAGGGGTACAGCCACGCCTTCGTGCCGCACGGCTATTCGGTGATCGTCACCTCGCCGGCGGCGTTCCGCTTCACCTACGATTCGGCGCCGGAGAAGCACATCCGGGCGGCGGAGCTGCTGACCGGACGGCCGGTCGACGATCCCGGGCCGGAGAGCCTGCCGCAGGCGCTGATCGCGCTGATGCGGCAGGTCGGGGCGCCGAGCGGTATCGCCGCGCTGGGCTATGGCGAGGCCGACATCCCGGCCCTGGTCGAGGGCGCGCTGAAGCAGCAGCGCCTCCTGGTCGGCGCGCCGAAGCCGGTCGGGCCGGCCGACCTGGAACGGATCCTGCGGGAGTCGCTGGTGAACTGGTAAGGCCGGCGGGTTTTTACTGACTCTCCAACCCTATCCCGTCATGGCGAGGCGCGTAGCGCCGTGGCCATCCAGAGGCCGATGCGAGCGGCCCTGGATGGCCACGCCCCTCCGGGGCTCGCCATGACGGATTAGTGTTGCCCGTCAGTATCAAGCGGCGCGCAGCACCACCTCGGTCGGCACGTAGTTCAGGCCCAGGGCCTCGGCCACCGGCTTGTTGGTGACCTGGCCGGAATGGACGTTCAGCCCCTCGCGCAGATGCGGGTCGTCCAGACAGGCGCGGCGATAGCCCTTGTCGGCCAGCGCCAGGGCGAAGGGCAGGGTGGCGTTGTTCAGCGCCACGGTCGAGGTCCGCGCCACGCCGCCCGGCATGTTGGCGACGCAGTAATGCACCACGCCGTCGACCACATAGGTCGGGTTGTCGTGGGTGGTCGGCTTCGAGGTCTCGAAGCAGCCTCCTTGGTCGATGGCGACGTCGACCACCACAGAGCCGGGCTTCATCTTCGCGATCATGGCCCGGGTCACCAGCTTCGGCGCCGCGGCGCCCGGCACCAGCACCGCGCCGATCACCAGGTCGGCACCGGTGACGTGTTCCTCGATCGCGTCGACGGTGGAGTAGACCGTGTTCAGCTCGGCCCCGAACTGCAGGTCCAGCTCCTTCAGCCGCTGCAGCGACTTGTCGATCACCGTGACGCTGGCCTCGAGGCCCATCGCCATGCGCGCGGCGTTGGTGCCGACCACGCCGCCGCCGAGCACCACGACCTTGGCCGCGGGAACGCCGGGCACGCCGCCCAGCAGCATGCCGCGGCCGCCCTGGATCTTCTCCAGGCAATGGGCGCCGCACTGGATCGACATGCGGCCGGCCACCTCGCTCATCGGCGCCAGCAGCGGCAGGCCGCCGCGGGAATCGGTCACGGTCTCATAGGCGATGGCGACCGCGCCGGACTTCATCAGCAGCTCGGTCTGGCGCGGGTCCGGCGCCAGGTGGAGGTAGGTGAACAGCACCTGGCCGCGGCGCAGCATGCGGCATTCGTCCGGCTGCGGCTCCTTGACCTTCACCACCATGTCGGCGCGGTCGAAGATCTCCTGGGCGGAGGACACGATCTCCGCCCCGGCAGCGCGGTACCGGTCGTCGCCGAAATCGATCCCGGCGCCGGCATTGGTTTCGACGATGACGCTGTGACCGTGATGGACCAGCTCGCGGACGGAGCTCGGGGTCAGGCCGACACGGTACTCGTGGGTTTTGATTTCCTTCGGCACGCCGATGAGCATGTTTCCCCCGGGTTACGTTGTCGGCGGCCGCCCTGCGGGCGGCGCCTATATGATTCCTACATCAGCCGTGCGGAGAATGACATCATGTGCGCTGATGCAGATCGAAACGCCGGCGGCGACTATCTTGCTGCTGTCACTCCACGGGAGAGGAAACAGCTCGAATGATGTCCGAACGCGGCCGCATTTCACGATCCGCAGGCGATCTGCGCCCGTTTCCGCTTAAGCTGATCCGCTGGATCAAGCGATTCTCCTTCATTCTGTCGGTTGTCGCCGTGAACGCATGCACTCAGGAACCGGGCGCGCCGGCCGGCGGCGTCTACAACCTGCTCGTCGGCACCTACACGGGCGGAGGCAGCGAGGGCATCTACATCTATCGCTTCGACAGCAGCACCGGCAGCGTCACGTCGGTCTCGTCGGCGAAGGCGGAGAACCCGTCCTATCTCGTGACGAGCCGGGACGGCCGCTTCGTCTACGCCGTCAACGAACTGCCGGGCGACAGCGGCCCTGCGAGCCGGCGCGGCAGCATCAGCGCTTTCGGCTTCGACGCAGGGACAGGCACGCTGACCTTCCTGAACCGGGTGTCGGCGGAAGGAAACGACCCCTGTTACCTGAGCCTTTCGCCCGACGGCAAATATCTCGTCTCCGCGAACTACTCGGTCGCGGCCGACCCCGGCGGCAGCTTCTCGGTGTTTCCGCTCGCGGCCGACGGCCGGGTCGGCGCCGCCGTGCAGACCGTCCGTCACCAGGGCAGGGGGCCGGTGAGGGGACGGCAGGACAGCGCGCATGTGCACTCGGCCGTGTTCTCGCCCGACGGCCGGTCCCTGTTCGTGCAGGATCTCGGCGCGGACCGGATTTTCGAGTACCGCTACGCGCCGGACGGCGACCGCCGGATCTTCACCCCTGCCGATCCGCGCGACGTGCCCACAACGCCCGGATCCGGCCCGCGTCATCTGGTGTTCAGCATCGACGGACGCTTCGCCTATGTGACGAACGAGCTGGACGCGTCGGTCGGCGTGTACCGCTATCGCGACGGGCGCCTCACGCCCATCGAGACCGTGTCGATGTCCGAACCCGGCTTCAAGGGCAAGGTGGGCGCCGCGGCAATCCATCTGTCGCCCGACGGCCGCTTCCTCTATGCCAGCAATCGCGGCGACGCGAACGAGATCGTGATCTACGCGGTGGACGCCGACAACGGGCGCCTGACGCTGATCGGCCGGCAGCCGAGCCTCGGCCGGACGCCGCGGGAGTTCCTGATCGACCCGAGCGGCCGATGGCTGATCGCCGGCAACCAGGACAGCGACAGCGTCGTCGTGTTCCGGCGCGATGTCGCGACGGGCAAGCTCGATCCCGACGCGACGACGGTCCCGGTCGGGAAGCCGGTGGACTTCAAGCTGGTTCCGGTGCGGTAGCCTCGGTCTGGCCTGCGGCGATCCTGGAGGGGCAAACGACAAAACCGCCGCAAGGCGGTGCCTCCGGCGGTACGTCACATCCGTTCTGTCGTCCGCGGCGGGCCGCGGTCAGGGTGTCGTCAGAAGCCTTCGCGCTCGAGCCGCTTGCGCAGCATCTTGCGGGCGCGGCGAACGGCCTCGGCCTGCTCGCGGGCGCGCTTCTCGGACGGCTTCTCGTAGTTGCGACGAAGCTTCATCTCCCGGAAGATGCCTTCGCGCTGCATCTTCTTCTTCAGCGCACGCAGCGCCTGGTCGACGTTGTTGTCACGGACATGGACTTGCACGTTCTGCCATCGCTCCTTTCACAGCCGGGGTGATCCCGGTGCAGGTCTCAGTGGGGCGTGTCTTGTATCACGCGACTTTTTTCTTGCCAAGTCAGGGCAAATCAGGTTCGGCCATCAGCCGGGAGACGGGATCGTGACTCTGTTGAAGATCGTCGGCATGGGCCATCCCGTGCTGCGCCGAATCGCCGACCCGGTGGCGGATCCGGGCGATCCGGAGATCGCACGGCTGGCCGCCGACATGATCGAGACCATGCGGGACGCGCCGGGCATCGGCCTGGCCGCGCCGCAGGTCTACCGTCCGCTGCGGCTGATCGTGTTCGAGGTGCCCCCCGGACGGCAGGAGGAGGGCGAGCCGCCGGCGCCGGAGGGGCCGACCGTGCTGATCAATCCGGAGATCGTGCCGCTGGCCGAGGACAAGGCGCTCGGCATGGAAGGCTGCCTGTCGATCCCGGGCTTCCGCGGCCTGGTGCCGCGCTGGCGCCGGATCGGCTATCGCGGCCTCGGCCTCGACGGCAAGCCGATCGAGCGCGAGGCCGAGGGGCTGCACGCCCGTGTGGTGCAGCATGAGGTCGACCATCTCGACGGCGTGCTGTATCTCGACCGGCTGCGCGACCTGAACGATCTCGCGGTCGACGCCGAGGCCCGCCATCTCGCCGACAGAGCCTGAGGGAAGCAATCATGACCGACACGACGACCGGCGACCGGACGGTGGAGCGCGACGCCCTGCTGCTGGCGGTACTGCCGCATGTCGCCTTCGACGGCTGGACCCGGCAGGCGCTGCGCCTGGGCGCCGAGGACGCGGGGTTCGGCCTCGACGAGGCCGCCATCCTGTTCCCGGGCGGGATCGCGGAGCTGGCGGACCATCTGCACGGCTGGGCCGACCGGGCGATGCTGGAGCGGCTGGCGGAGGAAGGCGAGGCCTTCGAGAGCCTGCGGGTGCGCGAGAAGATCGCCCAGGCGGTGCTGGCGCGGCTCGATGTCCTGCTGCCGTACCGCGACGCGATCCGCCGCGACCTGGCGCGGCGAGCGCTGCGCCCGGTGTCGCGCCGGACCCTGCGCCAGCTGCACCGCACCGTGGACGCGATGTGGCGGGCGGCCGGCGACCGCTCGACCGACATCAACTACTACTCCAAGCGCGGCCTCCTGGCCGGGGTCTACGCCTCGACCCTGCTGGTCTGGCTCGACGACCGGTCGGAGGGGCAGGAGATCACGCGCGCCTTCCTCGAGCGCCGGATCGGCGAGGTGCTGGCCTTCGGCCGCCAGATCTCGGGGTTGAAGCGGCTCGGTGATCTGGCCGAGGCGCCGTTCCGGCTGGCCGCCCGGCTGCGCGAGGGGCGGGGAGCGGCGGCGGAGGCTGTTGCGCGCCGGGTGGGGTCGCGGGAGCGAACCCAACAGAGGGGGTTGCAGTGAGATGTTGGGGTCGCGAGGCGAACCCACCTACGGGTGATCCGTCTACTTCTTCCGGAACGCGTCCAGCGCCACGACCTTGGCGCCGTCGGCCGGCGCGGCCTCGGCCGGGGCTTTGGCGTCAGCTTCGGGAGCCGAATCCGGGGCCTCGGCGGCATCGGACTCTTCGTCCTCGGAGCCTTCCTTGGCGGACTGGAACTGCAGGGCGAAGTTGACCGACGGGTCGGCGAAGGTGGTGATCGCGGCCAGCGGGATCACCAGGCGCTCGGTCTTGCTGGAGAAGCTGAGCGAGACCGAGAACCGGTCCTCGCACACCTCGAGCCCGAAGAACTGGTGTTGCAGGACGATCGTCATCTCCTGCGGGTATTTCTGCCGCAGATAGTCCGGAATCGCGACCCCTCGATGATTGGTCACGAAGGTCAGGTAGAAGTGATGATCACCCGGCAGCCCCTTCTCGGCCACATGGGCCAAAGCTTCCCTGACCACGCCCCTGAGGGCGGATTCGACCATTCGGTCGTATCGGAGTTCGTCGTCCATCCAACCACACTAGACCGGGGCCGGCGGGTTGAAAAGGGAGACGCGCGGCAACCGGCCGCTCATGTCCGACATTCGGGCCGAGATTTCGGAGATAAACGGGGCGTTCTGTTGCTGGGTGCCCCTGACCCCACCTCGACGGGGCTAGCCGCCGAGGGATTGAGAGAGGACGCTTAGCTGCTTACGCAGCCGCGCGAACCTCAGCAAAGTTGTCGTTGGCAACTATTGCTATGGCCCGATAACGGCGGAACCATGCCGGACGAAAACCTTTTCTTTACTACACGCGTCGATCCTGTTTCGCCCCCGCACTCCGTCCAACACCGGAGATCTGGTGGAGGCGCCGGGTACCGCCCCCGGGTCCGCAGCGTCTATTCCAAAAGGCGTTTATCGTCATAGTCGGTTGCCCGACGCCCCTAAGATAGGGGTTCGCGGCCGCGGATGGAAGGGGGGGAGGCCGATCACAGCACGAAGTCGGCGGCGATCAGCCCGATCGTTCCGGTCAGCCTGATCTGGAAGTCGGATACGCCGTCGCCATTGATGTCGCCGCCGATGGTGGTGACGCCGTCACGCGTGACATAGCGCAGCTCGCCGGCATGGTGGCTGTACAGGGCCGTGCCGATGAAGCCGAAGGTCTGGTTGCCGGCAATGCCGGTGTGGGCGTCGATCGCGGACAGGTCGATCCTGTCCCCCGGGGCGCGGCTGAAATCGGTGATCAGATCGGCGCCGGCCCCGACCGGGCTCTGCAGCACATGAGTATAGGCGAAGCGGTCGGCTCCGGCCCCGCCGATCAGCTCGTCACGGCCCACGCCCCCGGTGAGCACGTCGTTGCCGTTCTCGCCCCGCAGCGTGTTGGCCAGCGAATTGCCGACGAGATGGTCGCCATGGGCGCTGCCGACGAGGTTCTCGATCCCGCCCAGCCTGTCCTGAAAGGCCGTACCGGTGCTGCCGAGGCCGGTGGCCAGGTTGACCGTGACCCCGACCGTGCTGTCGGCGTAATTGGCGGTGTCGGTTCCGGCGCCGCCGCGCAGCACATCGGCCCCGGCGCCGCCGCGAAGCAGGTCGTTGCCATGTCCCCCGGTCAGGGCGTTGCCGCCAGCGCCGCCGGTGAGCCGGTCGTCGCCGTCGCCGCTGATCGCGTTCTCGATCACCGTGCCGGCTGCAAAGCCGATGACGCGGCCGGCGATGGTGGCGGTCCCGCCGAGGAGGTCGATCAGCGCGGCGCCGGTCAGGGCCGCTCCGTTGATCGTGTCTGTCCCGCCGCCGTCGGCTAGCGTCCGGCGCGCCGCATCGGCGCCGACGGTGGCGAACTCGTCGGTGTAGACATAGGTGTCGTCCGGGCTGGCGGCGTCGCCGGTGAGGCGAAGGTTCCAGGAATTCAGGATCCCGGTGTCGCCGCTGACAAGGTCGCGGATGGTCAGCGTCCAGGTCCCCTGGCCGCTTTCGCCCCAGTCCTGGACGGTGCCAAAGGTGAAGGCGATGTTGTCCTGGCTGGATCCGTCGACGGCGTTTTCGCTCAGCCCAGGACGGTTCAGAAGGATGCTGTCGGTGCCGTCAGGCGACGTCAGGACGATCTGCAGATCGCCGATCCAGGTGTGGCTGATGTTCAGCGTCACCTCGACGCGGTCGATCTCGATGCCGGTGGCGATGGTCAGGCTGGCGGTCACGCCGTCTTCATCGCCATCCGGGATGGCGAGGCTGGGCGAGGCCGAGGCGGAGACGCTGATCTCGTTGGCGCTGGTGCGCGCGGTGCCGCTCCAGCTTTCGGCCAGGCGCACCGCGGCATGGGCGTCGACCAGGCCGAAGCCGATGTCGTGGTTGACCGTCAGCCCGCCGCCGTTCCAGTTGGTGGCGCCGTTGGTCTGGTCGTTCGAGGCGGCCGGGGCGGTGCGGGCGCTGTAGGCCAGGATCTCCTGCACGTCGCGCCAGCCGAGATTCGGATTGGCGTCGAGCATCAGGGCGACGATGCCGGAGACCATCGGTGCCGCGGCAGAGGTGCCGTTGAAGCTGCCGGTGTAATCGCCTGCGGCATAGCCGTTGCCGCCGACCCGGTCGGTGGTGACGATGGTGCCGGCGGAAGGGCTGCCCGGCGCCCCAACCAGGATTGTGGCGCCGGGCGTCGAGTAGTCGGAGATGGTGCCGTCCTGGTTGGTGGCGCCGACGGTGATGGTCCAGCGGTTGTTCTGGAAGCTGTGCAGGTTGGTGTCGTCGCCGTATTCGTATGCGTTGCCGGCGGACTGCACGATGATCGTGCCCAACCCGTCCCGCCCGTTCGCGGCTGCGTTGATGGTGGCGGTGCGGGCGGCGGCCCAGGCCGCACTGGCGAAATTGTCGAGGAAGGCAGAATTCGGATCGTCGAAGAAGGCGTTGCCGAAGCCCCAGCTGTTGTTGAGCACGTCGGCCTCGGCGGCCGCGTGGTTGCGCGCGTTCACCACCGCGCTCTGCAGCGTGTTGAGGTACAGCGGGTCGTAATAGGATAGAAGCGTCGCGCCATAGGCGATGCCGACGACGCCCGTGCCGTTCCGTTCCGCCGCGATGATGCCGGCGACGGCTGTGCCGTGATTGTCGTCGGCCGTCGCCGGCGCGCCGCCCGGACCGCCGGTGTAGGCGTTGAAGCTGTGCGTGGTATCGATGTTGCCGTTCAGGTCGGGATGGGCGAAATCGATGCCCTGGTCGTGCACGGCGACGACCACGCCGGCGCCGGCATATTCGTCCCAGAGGTTACCGAGATTGATGCCCCACTGGCCGGTGAGATGCCATTGCTGGGCGTAAAGCGGATCGGTCGGAGCCGGCATAACGAAGTATCCTGCAATGGAAATGGGAAAGCATGAACATAGCTGGGAAATGCGGCCGTTCTGCGAAGAACTATCTTAAACTCACGTATGTGGGGTTCACTGTCCGTCTGCGATGGCCGCACCAGCCCTTGGCCCCGCAGCCCGGGGCGGCTACACTATCTAGCAATTCCGTGACAGAAGCCTGACCCATGACGATCACCGCCGACCAGCGCGCCGAGCTGGACCAGATCCGCTCGGCCACCTTCGCCACCCGCCGCGCCACCGTGCCGGCGCTGGAGGAGATCCTGTTCGAGCCGCTGCCCGTGCTCGACCACGGATTCGTCCGCGTGATCGACTACATGGGCGACGATTCGGCGGTGGTGCAGGCGGCGCGCGTCTCCTACGGCCGCGGCACCAAGAAGGTGTCGGAGGACGAGGGGCTGATCCGCTACCTGATGCGGCACTGGCACACCACGCCCTTCGAGATGTGCGAGATCAAGTACCACGTGAAGCTGCCGATCTTCGTGGCCCGGCAGTGGATCCGCCACCGCACCGCCAATGTGAACGAGTATTCCGCCCGCTATTCGATCCTGGACCGGGAGTTCTACCTGCCGGCGCCGGAGCATCTGGCGGCGCAGTCCAGCCGCAACCGCCAGGGCCGCGACGCGGTGCTGGAAGGGGAGGAGGCGTCGCGGGTGCTCGACCTGCTGCGCGAGGATGCCGAGCGCTGCTGGCGCGACTATGCCTGGATGCTGAACGAGGAGATCGACGGGGCCGAGCCGGTCGACCCGTCCCGCCAGGGGCTGGCGCGCGAGCTGGCGCGGATGAACCTGACGCTCAACACCTACACCCAGTGGTACTGGAAGACGGATCTGCATAACCTCATGCATTTCCTGAGATTACGGGCCGATCCTCATGCGCAGTATGAGATCCGGGCCTATGCCGACGTGATGCTGGACGCGATGGAGCGCTGGGTACCGCTCTCCGCCCGAGCCTTCCGCGACTACCGGATGAACGCGGCCACGATCTCGGCGCCCGGCCTCGCCGTGCTGCGCCGCCTTCTGGCGGGCGAGGCGGTCGCCCAGCCGGACAGCGGCCTCAGCCCGCGCGAATGGCGCGAACTGATGGCGGTGCTGGACCGGCCGGCCTGACGCTCAGTTCCCGTCGGTCCGCAGACCGCGCTCGCGCGCGATCTGGGTAACATCGGCCTTGATGTCGTCGGCGTCGGTCGGCCAGGTCTGGGCCAGCAACTGGTTGACCAGCTGCTGCTGTGCATTCTTATCGCTGCCCAGCGCGTCGAGGGCGTTGTTGATCACGAAGCTGCGCGCATGGGCCGAGCCCTCGGCGGCATAGTCGTAGCCGACCAGGTCGAAGGTGGCCTGGACGAAGTCCTCCTGCGGCACCGAGTTGAGATAGGTCCCGATATCGGCGTCGATCCCGTCCCATTGCTGCATGGCGGTGCCGGAATCGGCGTTCGCGGCCTTGTTGGCGCGGGTTTCGATGCTCTGGGCGAAGGCGTCCCGGCCCTCGGGGCCCAGGGCGCCGGCGCCTTCCGGTGTCGGGGCGGGCACCGCCACGGCCTCGCCGATCTGGATGAGGTCGTCATCCGCGAAATTGTTGTGGGCCGTCATCTCGGCCCATGGGGAGCCGATCTGCTCCGACATCGACCATTGCGAATCGCCCTCCTCGGCGATCAGGAACCGCATGTTCGAGGCTTCGTTCGCATCGATGCCGTTCCGCTGCATCGCTTGCTGGACGGCGGCCTGCCACTGCTGCTGCTGCCCGGTGGGCACATAGGTCGTGACGCCGCCCTCGACCTTGACCATGCGCCCGTCCTTGTCGACCTCGATCGCCATTCCGGCCTCCATCCTCTCCACCCGGGGGGCGGCACCATAGACGACGGGTCCCTCCGGAAAGATGACGGTTCGGTGAAGATCTCGATCGTTTAGGCTTCTCCGACGAAAATCCTATTTCGGGTGTCTTCAGCCTTCTTTGTCATACAAATGAAATAACGGCGTCATGCAATTTTTCTAGGCTTTCCGACCGGTCCACGAAGGCGGCGGGAAGACATGCTGAAGCCGATCGAGCGCACTCCACGTCCCGCCAATCCGGTCCGGCCCAACACCGATCCGGAGTTCCAGGCGGCGGTGCGCCGCGCCCTGGCCGCCCGGGCGACGGCGGAGGGCCGCCCGCCCGAATCGCATGGCTACGAGACGGCGGGCCAGGTGCGCCCCGGCGACGATCTGATCCGGCTGGTGGGGACCGACGGCGTCGCCAACAACAGGCAGTTCCCCGATCCCGGCCGCATCCAGCCCGGCGACATCTACTTCCAGCCGGGAGCATCGCCGGTCAGCGCCCAGACGGAGGCGGTGATCGACACGGCGCTGGCCTATGACCGGGAGCACGGCACGAACGCACCGGACAGCCAGCGCAACTGGGACGCGGTCGAATCGGCGATCGCCGGGGAGCTGCGCCAGACCGTGCAGCTCGACGCCAACGGCCAGCTGAAGCTGACCGATGACCAGCAGCAGAAGCTGCAAGCGCTGAACAGCTGGGCGGTCGGCACCGACCAGCTGTCGATCGAGACGCAGCAGGCGCTGGCCAAGGTGGACAGTGAGGTCCAACAGACTTCGCGGACCACGATGCTCGACCAGAGCATCGCGGCGATCCAGGGCGATCTCGACAAGGTCAACGCCAAGCTCGACGACCAGAGCTTCGTCCGCAAGGGCTGGGGCTGGATCACGCCGGGCAAGAGCTCGGGCGAGGAGTTCCGCGACTTCCTGCAGGGCAAGCTCGACGACCTGAAGGAGATCAAGGCGGACGACACCGGGCTGCCGCAGGACCAGTACCAGCAGAAGGTGACCGCCGTCCTCGGGAATTTCGACCAGGAGTTCCAGGACCACGCCAAGGCGATGGAGGACAGCGACAAGACCTGGAACACCATCGGCGAGGTCGGCCGGGTGGTGGCGGCGACGACGGTCGGCATCGTCACCACGGCAGCCACCGGCGGCAATGTCGTGGCCGGATTTGCGGCCGGCTTCGGCACCTATGAGCTGATCGACGCCGCCGGCGACATCAGCGCCGTGGCCCAGGGCAAGGACATGTATGCCGACGGCCACAGCTCGATCATCGGCTTCGGCATGGATGCGGCCGGCCTCGACGGCGACAAGGGCGACGGCTGGGGCGTCAGCTGGGATCACAGCAAGGCGATGCTCAAGGACACGGCGATCGACGCGGTGTCATCGATCTCCACCGCCGGGGCGACAACCGCCGGCATGAAGGTCAGCGCCGCCGTCGGCACCCGGCTCGCCAGCACCGCGTTGCCGAATCTGGGCGCGCGGGTCGTCGCCACCTCGGCCGGCAGCACGGTCGGGCAGGTGGTGAACGGTACCGGGCAACTTGCCTCCGACGCCACGCGGCTGGCCTTCGACAACAAGCTGTTCACCGCCGAGGGCGGGCGGCAGATGCTGACCTCAGCCAAGACCCAGGGCATCTATCTGGCGACGGCGCCGGTGACGGGTGCCGTCTCGGGCGCGATCCCGATCCAGCGGGTGGTCGGCTCGGCCTCGACCGGAGCGACACAGGCGACCCAGCAGGCGACGACGCAGGCGACGCAGCAGGGCACGTCCCAGACGGTCCAGCAGGCGACGACGCAGGCGACGCAGCAGGGCACGTCCCAGACGGTCCAGCAGGCGACGACGCAGGCGACGCAGCAGGGCACGTCCCAGACGGTCCAGCAGGCGACGACACAGGCGACGCAGCAGGGCACGTCCCAAACGGTTCAGCAGGCCACGACGCAGGGAACCGGGCAGGCGGCCCAGCAGGGGGCCAGCCAGACGGCGTCGGTCTCGGCCGGCGCGGGCGACGTGACCCGCCTGTCGCGGCTGGGCGTGACCGCCCAGTTCGGCAACGACGTGGCCAGCAATCTCGGCGGCGCTGAGCTGGTGGCGCAGCTCACCGAAGGCCGCCACATGAACCGGGACGAGGCGATCTCGTCGGTGATGGGGGCGCTGCCTGGCACCGCCCAGAACGTCGCCATGCACCCGCAGATGATGCAGCGGATCGCCGACCGGCGCGACATGCTGCAGGCCAATGGCGGGATGAGGCAGGAGGCGGACGTCCCCAAGCTCTGGGGATGGCAGAGCAAGATCCCGGAGTTCCGCCTCGGCGCCCAGTTCCGGATTCTCGGCAACCCGGACATGGTCACGCAGTCGAACCTGCCGCAGTTCGGCCGGCCCACCCTGGCCTCCGGCGGTGCGGCCATCAGCACCAAGATGAACGTCAGGGCGCTCGGGCAGTCCGTCATCGACAGCCTGGTGATGGGGTCGACCAAGCCGTTCCGGCTGACATTGGGCCGTGAGCTGACGGTGTCGCAGCGGCCGCACGAATACCGCAACATCACGCTCAAGGAGGCGGGGATGCTGCCCGCCTCCAACCAGACGGTCTTCCAGATCAAGGGATCGACCGTGCTGAAGCAGGGCGAGCAGGCCCTGTTCGCGACCGATCCGACCCAGGTGAGGGCGGATTTCATGCCGACGCTGCAGGGCGTGCGCGACGTCGGGGCGCCGCGCGACGCGGACGGTAACGAGCTGCCCGGCAGCGTGATGGAACTGAGCTGGGGCGCGATGCTGCCCGACGCGCAGACGGTGACGCTCCACCCGGGCGAGATGGATCTGCTCGGCACCGTCGCCGGGCGCGACGCCCCCGTCGACGCCTTCGTCGCCGTGCCGGAGGGCGGCATCACCTTCACCAAGCTGATGGAGGAGCAGAAGGTCGGTATCCGGCCGCGCTTCTGGACCAACTTCATCCCCGGGCTGAAGCACCTGCCGCTCCTGGGCGCGGAGCGGCGGCCGGAGGACAACATCAAGGTCACCATCCCCGAGGGCACCGTGCTGTCGCGGCAGGCCTGGGACCAGATGCAGGCCACCTATGAGCGGCTGTCGATGCGGACCAGGATCGTGGTGGACGACGAAACCAGCCGGCTTCTCCTGGATTCGGAGCCCGATCTCGCGACCATCCGGGGCCTGGTCGGCGATGAGCGGATCGATCCCAGCACCGCCGTCTCCTACGTGCCCGGACGCTCCAGCGGCATGCGCCTGTCGGCGGTCACCGGCAAATACGCGGAGGAATATGTCGATCTGCTGACCGGCAGGGACTATCAGTGGCATCGCGATGCGGCGAATGCCGACTTCATCTTCAACGACCTGTACCCGACCGAGAGCATCCCCCTCCTGCCGGACAGCGTGGGCAACCCCGACCGGGCGCTCTCCAACGAGGCTTACCAAAACCGCATCAGCGCAGCCGAGTATGACAGACTCCAGGGGGATGCCGAGACGCGCCCCCTGCCGCGCTCGACGGAGCAGGACAGGACGCCGCTGGTGCGCGGAGTGCCGTCCGAGGTCAACATGTACCGCCGCCTGACCGGACCGATGGCTTCCTTCGTGGCCGAGGCGACGCGCTTCACCCTGTCCCTGAAGCTGCCGACGTTCAGCTTGCCCTTCCTTCCGGTCGCCGCTTCGCTCGAGTTCCGCGGCCAGGTCAAGATCGATCCGCCGGGCGTGTCGAAGGAGACGCCGCGCGGAGTCTCCCGCGCCGTGAGGGAGCGCGAGGACGTTCTCTACACCTATGCCGGAGGCGATGGCGGCAACCGGCACCTGACGGTCCCGAGCTGGCTGGACGCCTTCCTGAAACATGGGGAGCAAGGCCAGGGCGTCCTGTTCCCCGAGGGCGGCGCCGCCGCGATGAGGCAATATCTGGTGGACCTCGAAGCATCGGCGAGGACGGACCAGCAGCGCCAGGCGATCGCGGATTTCCGCGACGGCGTGCTGCCGAAGCTCGGCAACGAGATCCTGACTCCGCCGGACAGGATCGAGGCGATCCGCCAGTTCCTGGAAGGCCAGGCCGTGCCCGCCGGTGCCGCGCCGCGCATCCCCGAATGGGTCCCGGCCGATCCGATGCCGCTTTGGAACCAGAGCCGCCGTTCCGGCGGCAATCCCTGACCGGCCATCCGGTCAATTCCAGATCGGCCGGGTCAATCCAGGTCGATGACGGGCCGGCTGCACAGGTTGAGGCTCCAGTACTCGGCCTCGCCGCCGTCGTTCTGGCGCACCTTGACGTCGAAATAGCAGCCGCCGCGCAGGTCCTCGGTCGGGATCCGGGCGGAAGCGCCGGGCGCCAGCGGCGCTGCGCGCAGCCGGTTGTAGCCCCAGGAGCTCTCGAAATCGGGCGAGACGCGCAGATCCTCGATCGTGGCGCTGCGCCGGTTCTGGATCTCGACCGAATCCGGCAAGGCCTGGGCCGGCGCCGCGGCCGGAAGCCCGGCTGCGGCCGCGGCGAGGACCGCGATCCGGCAGAAACGTCGCATCACTCTCCCACTCCGAGGGTCGGCGCCGGGTCCGTCCCGGCACCGCGATTGCGCTCGTTATCGGATCGATTTGTGGCGAGGTGGTGACGCCGTGGCTGGTCACTCGATCACGATCCGGGGGGCGGCCGGGCCGGCGCCGGAGCGCAGCTTGGCCCATCCCCGCGCCGCGATCCCGCGATAGGCCTCGGCATGCGGGCTGTCCGGCGCCGAGACCACGATCGGGCGCCCGGAATCCGAGGTCTCGCGGATGCTGATGTCGAGCGGGATCTCGCCCAGGAAGTCGCAGCCCAGCTTCTCCGCCTCGGTTCGCGCCCCGCCGTGGCTGAAGATGTCGGTGCGGTGGCCGCAGTTCGGGCAGCAGAAATAGCTCATGTTCTCGATGATCCCGAGCACCGGGACATCGACCTTGCGGAACATGTTCAGCCCCTTGCGGGCATCGAGCAGGGCGATGTCCTGCGGCGTCGACACGATCACCGCGCCGGCCAGCGGCACCTGCTGCGCCATCGTCAGTTGGGCGTCGCCGGTACCCGGCGGCATGTCGACCACCAGCACGTCGAGTTGGCCCCAGTTGACGTCGCGCAGCATCTGCGACAGCGCCGACTGCACCATCGGGCCGCGCCAGATCATCGGCGTCTCCTCGTCGATCAGGAAGCCGATCGACATCACCTTCAGCCCGTAATTCTCCTTCGGGTCCAGGCTCTTGCCGTCGGGCGAGCTGGGCTTGCCGGTGATCCCGGTCATCCGCGGCATCGACGGGCCGTAGATGTCGGCGTCGAGCAGCCCCACCTTGAGGCCGAGGGCCGCGAGGCCGAGGGCGAGGTTGACCGCGGTGGTCGACTTGCCGACGCCGCCCTTGCCCGAAGCCACGGCGATGATCGACCCGATGCCGGCGACCGGCAGCTTGCGGCTTTGTGCCCCACCCGGCGCGGCGGGGCGGGGAGCGGCGCCGGGGGCTGCGCCGCCCGGGGCCGCCGGGCCGGAGCCGCGATGGGCGGTCAGGACCGCGGTGACCGAGAGCACGCCCGGGATCGCCGCCACGGCCTTCTCCGCGGCCTGGCGCAACGGTTCCAGGGCCGGGCCGCGCTGCGGATCGACCTCGATCGAGAACAGCACGTGGCCGTCGCGCAGGGTCAGGCCGGAGATCATGCCGAGGCCGACGAGATCGCCGCCGCGTTCCTCGTCCCGCACGCGGCCCAGCGCCTCGCGCACTGCGGCCTCGGTTACCGTGATCCGGCCTGTCGCCATGGTTGAACTTCCTGCCCTTTGTCCAATATGACAGGCTCCACAATTGCTGCCCGTCGCGCCGAGATATAGCATCCGGCGCCCGGGATGACAGGGCGGTCGACGGGGGAAGGGATCTGGATGCCGTGGAGTAATCAAGGCGGTGGTGGCGGCGGCGGCCCCTGGGGCGGATCACCGCAAGGCGGCGGACAGAATCCCTGGGGTCGTGGCGGCGGGCCGAGCCAGGCCGATATCGAGGAGATGATCCGCCGCGGCCAGGACCGGTTCCGCCAGGTCATGCCCAAGGGCTTCGGCGGCGGCCGCGGCATCTTGATCGCCATCGTCGTCATCATCATCGGCTGGCTCCTGACCGGCATCTACCGGGTGCAGCCGGACGAGCTGGGCGTGGTGCAGCGATTCGGCGCCTATGCCCGGACCGAGCAGCCCGGCCTGCGCTACCACCTGCCGGCGCCGATCGAGACGGTGACCAAGCCGTCGGTGACGACGCAGAACCGTATCGAGATCGGCTTCACCAGCGGCGAGGGCCGCGCGGCCGGCCGCGACGTGCCGGACGAAAGCCAGATGCTGACCGGCGACGAGAACATCATCGACATCGATTTCGTCGTGCTGTGGCGCATCTCCGACCCGGTCGCCTATCTGTTCAACATCAAGAACGCCGACGCCACCGTGAAGGTGGCGGCGGAGAGCGCGATGCGCGAGGTGATCGGCCGCACCGAGATCCAGCCGGCACTCAACGAGGCGCGCGGCCGGATCGAGCAGGACGCCCGGCGCCTGCTGCAGGCGACGCTCGACAGCTACGGCACCCCGGGCCGGCCCGGCGCCGGCGTGGTGATCGACCAGGTGCAGCTGCAGAAGGTGGCGCCGCCGCAGCAGGTGATCGACGCCTTCGACGACGTGCAGCGCGCCCGCCAGGACCAGGACCGGCTGCGCAACGACGCCGAGACCTACCGCAACGACATCGTGCCGCGGGCCCGCGGCGATGCCGCGCGGATCGTGCAGGAGGCCGAGGCGTATCGCGAGCAGGTGGTGGCCAAGGCCCAGGGTGACGCCGCGCGCTTCACCTCGGTGCTGCAGTCCTACCGGGCGGCGCCCGAGATCACCGCCGAGCGGTTCTACCTGGAGACCCTGGAAAGCGTGCTGAAGGGTTCGAACAAGATCATGATCGACGACGCCGTCGGTGGCCAGGGCGTGCTGCCCTACCTGCCGCTGAACGAGCTGATCAGCCGCCCGCCGGCGGCTCAGGCGCCGCGGGGAGGGCAGTGAGATGAACGCCAAGCTTGCCGCCCTCGGCGCCGCCATCGTCGTCGCCGGCCTGGTCCTGGCCGATTCCCTCTACACCGTCGGCCAGAACGAGCAGGCGCTGGTCCTGCAGTTCGGCGAGGTGGTGAAGATCGAGTCCGAGCCCGGGCTGAAGCTGAAGCTGCCGGTGATCCAGAACGTCCAGTTCTACGAGAAGCGCGTGCTGGACGTGGACCCGCCGGTCGAGCAGGTGATCCTGTCGGACCAGCGCCGGCTCGACGTCGACAGCTATGCCCGCTACCGCATCGCCGATCCGCTGCTGTTCTTCCAGTCGGTGCGGAACGAACAGACCGCCAGCACCCGGATCAGCAGCTTCGTCAACAATGCGCTGCGCAACGTGCTCGGCAACTACAACCAGCTCGACGTGCTGTCGGAACAGCGCGGGCCGATCATGCGGTCGATCCGGGACCAGGTCGAATCCAACGCCAAGCCGCTGGGCATCGAGATCGTCGACGTCCGCATCGTCCGCGCCGACGTGCCGGAAGGCACGGTGCAATCGGTCTATGACCGCATGCGCTCCGAGCGCGAGCGCGAGGCGGCGCAGTACCGCGCCCAGGGCGCCGAGTACTCGGCGCAGATCAAGTCGAGCGCCGACCGCGACCGCACCGTCCTCCTGGCCGAGGCGGAGCGCAAGGCGCAGGAGCTGCGCGGCCAGGGCGATGCCGACGCGATCAAGGTGCAGGCCGACGCCTATGGCGCCGACCCGCAGTTCTTCTCCTTCTACCGCAGCCTGCAGGCCTATCAGAACGCGCTGGGGTCGAGCGGCACCACCCTGGTGCTGTCGCCGAAGGGCGACTTCTTCAAGTACTTCAACGATGCCACCGGTCGCGGCCTGGTGCCGGCGGTGACCCAGCAGACCCCGCCGGGCTCGGGCAACAGCCCGGCCCCGGCCCCCGCGCCGGCGGCTCCCGAGACGCCGGCCCAGCCGGCGCCTGCGACACCGGGGAACCCCGGCTGATGCCGGCCACCTTGCTGCCGCGATCGGGTGTATGATGACAGGCGCCGGCCTCCCGAATGGGGCCGGCGTCGTGCTTTGAGCGAGGGAGAGCGTTCGTGACCAGACCGATAGCCCGCCGCCCGATCGCCGTCGCCCGCGCCGCGGGAGAGACCGTCCTGCTGCGCTGGGCCGCGACGGTGCTGGTCGTGGCGGCCATGCTGATGGCGGCGGCCATCCTCACGACCGGGGCGGCTCGCGCCGCGCCGGCGCCCGACAGCTTCGCCGACCTGGCCGAGAAGCTGGTGCCGGCGGTGGTCAACATCTCGACCACCCAGAAGGTCCAGGACGGCCAGGACCTGCCGGAGATGCCGCAGTTCCCGCCGGGATCGCCGTTCGACGAGTTCTTCCGCGACTTCTTCAACCGGCGCGGCCAGGGAGACCGGCCGCGGCCGCACAACGCGACCGCGCTGGGCTCCGGCTTCATCGTCCGCGAGAACGGCTACATCGTCACCAACTACCATGTGATCGAGGGCGCCGAGGAGATCACGGTCGTCCTGCACGACAACACCAGCCTCGAGGCCAAGCTGATCGGCCGCGACGACAAGACCGACCTGGCGGTGCTGAAGGTCGAGACCGACAAGAAGCTGCCCTTCGTCCAGTTCGGCGACAGCGACACCATGCGGGTCGGCGACTGGGTGCTGGCGATCGGCAATCCCTTCGGCCTCGGCGGTACGGTAACCGCGGGTATCATCTCGGCCCGCTCGCGCGAGATCAACGCCGGGCCCTATGACGACTTCCTGCAGACCGACGCCGCCATCAACCGCGGCAATTCCGGCGGCCCGATGTTCAACATGGACGGGCAGGTGATCGGCATCAACACCGCGATCTACTCGCCGTCGGGCGGGTCGGTCGGCATCGGCTTCGCCATCCCGTCGTCGCTGGCCCGCGGCGTGGTCGACCAGATCATCGAGTTCGGCCGCACCAAGCGCGGCTGGCTCGGCGTCCGGATCCAGTCGGTGACGCCGGAGATCGCGGAGAGCCTGGGCCTGGCGAAGCCGGAGGGCGCGCTGGTGGCCGGGGTTACCGAGAACGGCCCCGCGGCCAAGGCCGGGATAGAGACCGGCGATGTCATCCTGCAGTTCGACGGCAAGCCGATCACCGAAAGCCGGCGCCTGCCGCGTGTGGTCGCCGATACGCCGGTCGACAAGCAGACCTCGGTCCAGGTCTGGCGCAAGGGGGCCCGCAAGGACTTGCCGGTGACGCTGGGCGAGCTGGAGGCGGCGGAGGAATCCGGCCTCCTGGCCTCGACCACCGACAGCCAGTCCGACAGCGGCAAGCCGCAGGCGCTCGACGCGCTCGGCGTGACCCTGTCGGCGCTGACCGACGCGCTGAAGAAGCAGTATTCCCTGGCCGACGACCAGAAGGGCGTGGTGGTCACCGCCGTGACCGGCGGGTCGCCTGCGGCGGAGAAGGGGTTGAAGCCCGGCGATGTGATCGTCGAGGTCGGCCAGGCCGAAGTGTCGGCCCCGGCCGACGTCGCCAAGAAGATCGACGAGGCCCGCAAGGGCGGTCGCAAGTCGGTGCTGCTGCTGGTCGAAAGCGGCGGCGACCTGCGTTTCGTGGCCCTGCCGGTCGGGCCGGGCTGACGGTCGTCCGCCATCGTGACGAAACAGGCGCTGCCTTCGGGCGGCGCCTTTTTCTTACCCCCGCCGGCGCAGCCGCCGCAGGTCCCCGCGCCGCAGGGCGCCGAGGCCGAACAGGGCGGCGAGGTAGAGGAGGCCGGACACCGCCAGCACGCCGAGCACGGTGGCGATCGCCAGCAGGTCGGAGCGGCCGGCCAGGGCCGGCGCGGCCAGCACCAGCAGGCCCCACAGCGCCGCCGCCATCGCCGCCCCGGCCAGAACCATGCGCGGCAGCCGCCGCAGGGCCGCGGCGTCGAGGCGGAAATGGCCGCGCCGGTGCAGCACCCAGGCCAGCAGCACGATGTTCAGCCACACCCCGGCCGAGGTGCCGACGGCGAGGCCGACCTGGGACAGGGAGTCCATCAGCGCGATCTTCAGCCCGACATTCAGCGCCACGGTGGCGACCGCGATCTTGACCGGCGTCGCCGTGTCGCCGCGGGCGTAGAAGCCCGGCAGCAGGCAGCGCACCAGCACCACCGCCGGCAGGCCGAAGGCATAGGCGGTCAGGGTCAGGGCCGACTGGTGGCTGTCGACGGCGGTGAACCGTCCCCGCTCGAACATCGCCGCCAGGATCGGCTCCGCCGCCACCAGGAAGGCGATGGCGAAGGGCAGGGTGAGGGCCAGGGTCAGCTCGATCGCCCGGTTCTGGCTGGCCAGCGCGCCCTCATGATCGTCGGCGGCCAGGCGGCGCGTCACCTCCGGCAGCAGCACGGTGCCGACGGCGATGCCGATGACGCCGAGCGGCAGCTGGTTCAGCCGGTCGGCATAGTTCAGGTAGGACTGGGCCCCTGTCGGCAGCGCCTGGGCGATGATGGTGTCGGCGAAGACGCTGATCTGGGCCATGCCGGCGCCCAGCGTCGCCGGCCCCAGCGCCCGGAAGAAGCGGCGCACGCCGGGCGACAGCCGCGGCCGGACGAGGTTCAGCGAGACGCCGGCCCGCCGCATGTCCCATTCCAGGTACAGGAACTGGGCGATGCCGGACAGGAACACGCCCCAGGCCAGGGCATGACCGGCCGTGGGCAGGAACGGCGTCAGCCCCAGCACCGCGCCGATCATGAACAGGTTCAGCAGGATCGGCGCGGCCGCGGCGGCGCCGAACCGGCCGAGCCCGTTCAGCACGCCGCCCTGCAGCGACACCAGCGACATGAACAGCAGGTAGGGGAAGGTGATCCGGGTCAGCTCGACCTTCAGATCGGTCTGCGCCGCCGTGGCGCTGCCCGGCTCCATCAACGCGATCAGCCAGGGCATGGCGGCGAGCGCCGCGACCAGCACGACCAGCAGCACGGCCAGGAGGATCGCCTGCACCTGCTCGGCCAGTTGCAGCGCCCTGGCCTTGCCTTCGCGCTGCAGCGTGGTGGTGAAGGTCGGCAGGAAGGCGACGTTGAAGGCGCCCTCGGCGAACAGCGAGCGGAAGTGGTTCGGCAGCCGGTTGGCCAGGAAGAAGGCATCGGCCACCGGCCCGGCCCCCAGCACCGCGGCGATGATCTGGTCGCGGACCAGGCCGAGCACGCGGCTGGCGAGCGTCAGCCCGCCGACGGAGGCGATCTTGCGGTACATCGTCAGGCCGGGACGAACTCCGAAGCGCGATAGCCCTGCAGGTAGAGCAGGGCGGTCAGGTCGCCATGCGTGATCGACACCGGCACCGACTCCCGCACCAGCGGCTTGGCCCGGAAGCCGACGCCCAGGCCGGCGGCCTGCAGCATCGGGATGTCGTTGGCGCCGTCACCGACGGTGACGGTGTCGGCCAGGCTCAGGCCGCGCTCCGCCGCCATCTCCTCGAGGAAGCCGCGCTTGGCGTCCTTGCCCAGGATCGGCTCGCGCACCCGGCCGGTCAGGCGGCCGTCGGCCTCGATCAGGTGGTTGCCCTCCGACCGGTCGAAGCCGACCGCCGCGGCCACCGGCCGGGTGAAGGCGTCGAAGCCGCCGGAGACCAGGGCGCAATAGGCGCCGTTCGCCCGCATCGTCGCCACCAGGGTGCGGCCGCCGGGCGTGTAGCGCAGATCGGCCAGGGCACGGTCGATGATCGAGCGCGGCTGCCCTTCCAGCAGGGCCACGCGCTCGACCACCGCCTCGCGGAAGTTGATCTCGCCGCGCATGGCCCGTTCGGTGATCGGCACCACCCGGTCGGCGACGCCGGCCAGGGCCGCCAGCTCGTCCAGCGTCTCGGCCTCGACAATGGTGGCGTCCATGTCGGCGACCAGGAGGCGCTTGCGGCGCCCCTGGGCCGGCACGACATTGGCGTCGACCGGCTGCCCGGCCAGCGACAGCCGCGCCGCCGCCTGCGCCGCCCTGGCATCGGCCGCGGTGAATGCGATATCGCAGGCGATGCCGGGGGCCAGCCAGTCGACCGATCCCGGCGACCCGCCGGCGATCGCCAGCGCGTTGCGCACATGGCGGGTCAGGGCGTCGTCGAGGGCCGGCTGGTCCGGGGCGGTGGTGAGGGTGAGGACGAGATCCATGGCGCGGGCATCTCCCAGGGCAGGGGACCGTCTATGCCGCAGCGCCGCCGTCCCTGTCTATGCGCGCTTTGACGGGTTTCGCTGGGACCGATGGATCAGCCCGTGGATGTAGCCCATCTTCTCGACCACGCGCGGGGCGATGACGAAGGGGTAGAGATCCGGCTGGCCCATCGAGCGGTTCAGGCAGTTGACGGCATAGGTCAGCGGCAGCCAGGCGTCGATCAGCACCTGCACGTCGCGGACCCGGTGCGGGTCGAACCGGATGTCGGTCTCGAGAGTCGGGTCGTCGGTGATGCCCGGGCTGACCTCGATGCCGAAGGCGCCGGCGATCTCCAGCGTGTCGACGATATGCAGGTAATGTGCCCAGGTCTCGGCCCAGTCCTCCCAGGGATGCGCCGTGGCGTAGGCGCTGACGAAGCCCTGCTGCCACCCGGCCGGCGCGCCCTGGTCGTAATGGGCCTGCAGCGCAGCCCCGTAATCCGCCCGCTCGTCGCCGAACAGGGCGCGGAAGCCGTCCAGCTCGCCGCCATCGCGGACCAGCCGGTCCCAGTAGTAGTGGCCGACCTCGTGCCGGAAATGGCCCAGCAGGGTGCGGTAGGGCTCGCCCATCGCGGCGCGGGTGGCTTCGCGGTCGGCATCGTCCGCCTCGCGCAGCGACAGCGTGATCAGGCCGTTTTCATGGCCGGTCATGACCCGCGGCGCGTGGGCGGCAGGAGGATCGGCCAGGAAGTCGAACATCAGCGGCTCCGGGTCGCCGCTGGCCGCCGTAGGGATGGGCAGGGACAGCTTGATCAGCGAATAGAACAGCCGCCGCTTGGCCTCCTCGATCTTGAGCCAGCGGCGATGGTTATCCGGGTCCGAGACGTCCGGGATGGTTCGGTTGTGCCGGCAGGCGACGCAGAAGACGTCGTCTCCGTCGGCGGGCACCATCCAGTTGCAGGCCTGCTGTTCCCAATTGGCGCAGAAGCGGTAGCGCGACCGCCGATCGGCCAGGGCGATCCAGGCCGGCCCGTCCGGCTCCACCGCGCTCAGGGTTCCGAGATTCGGCAGATAGCCGAGGGATCGGCCGCAGCGTTCGCAGGTGCTGTTCTCGAAATACAGGACCTGGTGGCAATGCTGGCATTTGAACAGTTGCATCGCGTCCCCCGGGAGCCGTCCGCGGTGCAAGACTAATAGGAAGATGGACGATATGTTCCCGCGCATTGCGCCGAGGCGGCCTGCCCCGCGGGCGCGGGAGCGAGGTGAGCGATGACGATGACCGCGTCCGATACACCTGCCGTGATCGTCGTCGGCGGACCGACGGCCAGCGGCAAATCGGCGCTGGCGCTGGACCTGGCCGAGGCGCTGGACGGCGTGGTGATCAATGCCGACAGCATGCAGGTCTATGCCGAGCTGGCGATCCTGACCGCCCGGCCCGGCCCGGCCGACCTGGCGCGGGCGCCGCACCGGCTCTACGGCGTGCTGCCGGCGGCGACGCGCTGCTCGGCCGCCGCCTGGTGCGACATGGCGCTGGCCGAGATCGGGCTGGCGCAGAAGGCCGGCAGGCGGCCGATCGTGGTCGGCGGCCCCGGCCTCTCCCGCCGCGCTTTGACCGATGGGTGGAGCCCGACCCCGCCGGTGCCGGAGGAGATCCGCCGCGCCACGGTCGAGCTGCACGAGAGCCTGGGCGGGGAGGCCTTCCATGCCGAGCTGATGCGCTGGGACCCGAAGATGGCCCGGCGTCTCGCCCCCGGCGACACGCAGCGGCTGATCCGGGCCTGGGAGGTGATGGTGGCGACCAACCGCTCGCTCGCCGACTGGCAGCAGGAGGCGGGGGCCGGCCCGCCGCCCGGCATGGTGTTCGACTGGATCGTGCTGGCGCCGCCACGCGACGCGCTCTACGCCGCCTGCAACGGCCGCTTCCGCGCCATGGTTGCCGCCGGGGCGCTGGAGGAGGCGCGGGCGCTGCTGGCGCTGGATCTCGACCCGGAGCTGCCGGCGATGAAGGCGGTCGGGGTGCCGGAGCTGGCGGCGCATCTGCGCGGCGAGACCGATCTCGAGACCGCGATCGCCCGGGCGCAGCAGGCGACGCGCAACCTGGCCAAGCGCCAGACCACCTGGTTCCGGCACCAGATCCCGGTTGCGGGCGCAAGGGTGCAACGCAGCCATGTCGCTCGCGCGCAATATTCGGAAAAAATTGCATCCGAAACTTTGTCTTTTCTTCGCAATTCCGGTTGACCTCTCGGATTCCGCCGTCTAGCTTGCCGACCCTCGTTGATCCCCAACGTTGAACGTCGCGGCCCGGAGGGGGCCGCAATACCGAGGTTACGATGTCGACAGAAACGCTGACCGGAGCCGAAATCGTCCTGCGTGCCCTTCGGGACCAGGGCGTAGAGGTTATCTTCGGATATCCGGGCGGTGCTGTCCTTCCGATCTACGACGCGATCTTCAAGCAGAACGCGATCCGCCACATCCTGGTCCGGCACGAGCAGGCGGCGGTGCACGCAGCGGAAGGATATGCCCGCTCGACCGGGAAGGTCGGCGTCGTCCTCGTAACCTCCGGCCCGGGCGCGACCAACGCGGTCACCGGCCTGACCGACGCGCTGATGGATTCGATCCCGATCGTCTGCCTGACCGGGCAGGTGCCGACCCATCTGATCGGCAACGACGCGTTCCAGGAAGCCGACACGACCGGCATCACCCGGCCCTGCACCAAGCACAACTACCTGGTGAAGGACGCCAACGCCGTCGCCCGCACGCTGCACGAGGCGTTCTACGTCGCCCGCAGCGGCCGGCCCGGCCCGGTGGTGATCGACCTGCCGAAGGACGTGCAGTTCGCCGAGGGCGTCTACACCCCGCCCGAGCATGTCGAGCACCGCACCTACCGGCCGCGGACCGAGCCCGATGCCGATCTCATCGAGCAGGCGGTCGAGCTGATGGCCAAGGCCGAGCGGCCGATCCTGTACACCGGCGGCGGCATCATCAACTCCGGCCCCGACGCGTCGGCGGCGCTGCGCGAGCTGGTGGAGCTGACCGGCTTCCCCTGCACCTCGACCCTGCTGGGCCTGGGCGCCCTGCCGGCCTCCGACCCGCGGTTCCTCGGCATGGTCGGCATGCACGGCACCTACGAGGCCAATCTGGCGATGCACGGCGCCGACCTGATGGTCGCGCTGGGCTCGCGCTTCGACGACCGGGTGACCGGCAAGATCAGTGCCTTCTCGCCGGGGTCGACCAAGATCCATGTCGACATCGACCCATCCTCGATCAACAAGAACGTCCATGTCGACCTGCCGATCGTCGGCGACGCCGGCAAGGTGATCCGGGCGATGGTCGAGGTCTGGAAGCGCCGGGGGTACAAGCCGCGCGAGAAGGCGATCGCCGGCTGGTGGGGCCAGATCAGGCAGTGGCAGGCCCGCAACTGCCTGCAGTTCGCGCAGGACCGGTCGCATGAGGCGATCATCAAGCCGCAATACGCGATCAAGCGCCTGGGCGAACTGACCGCCGACCGCGACGACGTCTACATCACCACCGAGGTCGGCCAGCACCAGATGTGGGCGGCGCAGCTGATCCCGTTCCAGAAGCCGAACCGCTGGATGACCTCGGGCGGGCTCGGCACCATGGGCTACGGCCTGCCGGCCGCGGTCGGGGTGCAGATCGCGCATCCCGAGGCGCTGGTGATCGATGTCGGCGGCGAGGCCTCGCCGCTGATGAACATCCAGGAGCTGTCGACCATCGCCCAGTACCGGCTGCCGGTGAAGATCTTCATCGTCAACAACTTCTGGATGGGCATGGTGCGGCAGTGGCAGGAGCTGCTGCACGGGGAGCGCTATTCCGAGAGCTACTCCGAGGCGTTGCCGGACTTCGTCAAGCTGGCCGAGGCCTTCGGCCTGACCGGCCTCCGCGCCACCTGCATGGGCGAGGCCGACGACGTGATCCGCGAGATGCTGCGGATCAAGGGACCGGTGGTCGTCGACATGCAGGTCTCCAAGATGGAGAACTGCTTCCCGATGATCCCGGGCGGGGCCGCCCACAACGAGATCCTGCTGGGGCCGAGCGACCAGGCCGCGAAGCCGACCTCGGAGGAGGGGATGGTGCTCGTATAAGGCGCGGACGACGCCCTTCGCCGCGGCCATCCGACCAGAGGGTGGCCGCGACTCTCGTCTCGTGACCTTCCCCGGATCGACCATGACCCCGCAGACCCAGATCGAAACCCATACCATCGCCGTGCTGGTGGACAACGAGCCGGGCGCTCTCGCCCGCGTCATCGGCCTGTTCTCCGGCCGCGGCTACAACATCGAGAGCCTGACCGTGGCCGAGGTCGACGCGGCGCGGGACCTGTCGCGCATCACCGTCGTCACCTCCGGCACGCCGATGATCATCGAGCAGATCAAGGCCCAGCTGGACCGGCTGGTGCTGGTTCACAGCGTGCACGACCTGACGCTGGACGGCCCGGCCGTGGAGCGCGAGCTGGCCCTGGTCAAGGTCCGGGGCAGCGGCGACAAGCGCATCGAGAGCCTGCGCATCGCCGACGTGTTCCGGGCCCGGGCCGTGGATTCGACGACCGAGAGCTTCGTCTTCGAGGTCACCGGATCGTCCCAGAAGATCGACGCCTTCATCCAGCTGATGGTGCCGCTCGGGCTCGTCGATGTCAGCCGGACCGGCGTCGTCGCCATCGCCCGGGGGCCCGAAGGGCTCCTGACCGCCGTCTGAACCATTGCTGCCGGTTGCCAGCAGCCGGCGGTTCCCGTCATCGTTGAGAAAGGCCGGGCCGCCCGGCCCTGTGTGAGAGGACAGAGCTATGCGCGTTTATTACGACCGCGACGCGGATGTGAACCTGATCAAGTCGAAGAAGGTGGTGATCGTCGGCTATGGCAGCCAGGGCCATGCCCATGCCGCCAATCTGCGCGACAGCGGCGTCAAGGATGTGCGCATCGCCCTGCGCCCCGAGAGCCCGACCGTGAAGAAGGCCGAGGCCGCCGGCTTCACCGTGATGTCGCCGGCCGAGGCCGCCGCCTGGGGCGACGTGCTGATGATGTGCACGCCGGACGAGCTGCAGGCCGACATCTACGCCCGCGACCTCGGGCCCAACATGAAGGAAGGCGCCGCCATCGCCTTCGCCCACGGCCTGAACGTGCACTTCAACCTGATCGTGCCGCGCAAGGACCTGGACGTGTTCATGGTGGCGCCGAAAGGCCCGGGCCACACCGTGCGCTCGGAGTACCAGAAGGGCGGCGGCGTGCCGTGCCTGATCGCGGTCGACCAGAACGCCACCGGCGCCGCGCTCGACATCGGCCTGTCCTATGCCTCGGCGATCGGCGGCGGCCGCGCCGGCATCATCGAGACCACCTTCAAGGAAGAGTGCGAGACCGACCTGTTCGGCGAGCAGGTGGTGCTGTGCGGCGGCCTGACGGCGCTGATCATGGCCGGCTACGAGACCCTGGTCGAGGCCGGCTACGCGCCGGAGATGGCTTATTTCGAGTGCCTGCACGAGGTCAAGCTGATCGTCGACCTGATGTATGAGGGCGGCATCGCCAACATGCGCTACTCGATCTCCAACACCGCGGAATACGGCGACTACGTCACCGGCCCGCGGATCATCACCGAGGAGACCAAGAAGGAGATGAAGCGCGTGCTGGACGACATCCAGTCCGGCCGCTTCACCCGCGACTGGATGCTCGAGAACAAGGTCGGCCAGGCCAGCTTCAAGGCCACCCGCCGCCGCCAGGCCGAGCACGACATCGAGAAGGTCGGCGAGAAGCTGCGCGCGATGATGCCGTGGATCGCCAAGAACAAGCTGGTCGACAAGGCCAAGAACTGATCCGGACGCAATTCGGAAACGGAAAGGGCCCCTTCGAGGGCCCTTTCTCTTTGTCGGAGCCGAGGCCCGAAGCCTGCCGCGGCGCGGCCTCCGGTTTGCCACGGGCGGTGCCTAACCGTCGTGTGGTGGCGCCGTGCGATGGAAGGGCGAATGAAGGGGGAGAGGGAAGAGTGGGTCGCGGAATCTTGAAGGGGCTCGCCGTCGTGGCCGCCCTGCTGGGCGTGGCGCTGGCGCATGGTGAGGCGCAGGCCGAGGACGGCTGCCCGGAAGGGTCGATGCCGGTGCCGGAGCAGTACACCGACCCCGCCAACGGCACGCTGCAGCTCAGGATCAACTGTCTGCCGGGCTCCCGCTACCCCGATCCCGTCCATCAGGGGCCCTCCCAATCCGCGCCCCCGCCCGACGGCTATGGAGCCTTTGCCACGGACCCCGGCCATCGGCAGCTGTTCTGGTCGACCTTCTACGGCAGCGAGCAGGAGGCCGAGCAGGCTGCGATCGAGAACTGCGGCAGGGCGACCGGGCAGCGCTGCAAATCGCTCGGCTGGTTCGGCAACCAGTGCGGCGCCGTCGCGGTGACCCAGACCGGCCAGACGATCACCGGCTACGGCACGTCCTGGCGCGGCGCGGCGAAGGATGCCCTCGACGCCTGCGAGAAGGCGGGCGCCGGAGCGTACACCATCTGCCGCCTGTGGGTGCCGCCGGTCTGCTCCGGCGCCTCGTTCACGGCGGAGGACAACGAGCCGGCCAGGACCGCGACCGTGGACGAGATCGAGGAGATGTCGGCCGAGATCGTCGATCGCGAGTACTGGGGCGCGGTGGCGTCGGATGGCCACGACATCCGGGGCGGCTACGGCCTGCCGGACCGGCGGTCGGCCGAGCGGGTGGCCCTGTCGAAATGCACCGGCTGCAAGATCGTGCAGGTCTTCGAGAGCAGCTGTGCCGGCATCGCCTGGCCCACCGACGGCCGGCCCGTCTACGAGGTCGTGGTCAACACGGACCCCGCCGTCGCCAAGGCCAGGGCGAAGGCGCAATGCACCGGAGAGTATGGCGCCTGCGAGGCCGGAGTGCGCTGTTCCGGCCGGCGCTATCCCGCCTCCAATCCCGACGCCGCGGCCGCTCCTGCAGGCGGAGGTTGATCAGCGCGCCTCCGCCGGGACCGGAGGGCTTCGCCCGAACACGGCGCGCCGCGCCAGCCAGGCCGCGACCACCACGGCGGCCGAGGCCAGGCTGAGGAGGATCTGCGACCGGGTGTCGGCCTGGAATCCCATCGCCACCAGCACCGCCACCATGCCGGCGATGGTGAGGAGCGTGAGCGCCGGGAAGAGCCACATCTTCACCCGCAGCCGCTGTGGCGGGGTGCGCGGGCGCAGCACCAGCTGCGACACGGCGATCATCAGATAGACGAACAGGATGACGGCGCCGGAGGAGTTCAGCAGGAACAGGAACACCGTGTCCGGCGAGACATAGGCGGCGATCACCGACAGGTAGCCGATCACGGTCGAGGCCAGGATCGCCCGGGCCGGAACGCCGCCCTTGGTGGTGCGGGTGAGGGCGGCTGGTGCCTCGCGCCGCCCGGCCAGCACGAACAGCATGCGCGAGGCGGTGTAGAGCCCGGAGTTCAGGCAGGACAGCACGGCGGTCAGCACCACCGCGTTCATCAGGTCGCCGGCCCAGGGGATGCCCATCCGTTCGAAGGCGACGACGAAGGGCGACTGCTTCGGCGCCAGGCTGTCCCAGGGCAGGATCACGGCCAGCAGGAACACCGAGCCGATGTAGAAGATCAGGATGCGGACCACGACGGAGCGGGTGGCGCGCACCACCGCGCGCTCCGGGTCCTTGGCCTCGGCCGCGGCGATGGTGGCGATCTCCGCCCCCACCATCGAGAACACCACCACGACGATGCCGGAGAAGATCGCCCCGACGCCGTTCGGCAGGAAGCCGGCCGCCGGCGTCAGGTTCGAGAAGTCCATGTCCCGGCCGGGCCACAGCCCCAGCACATAGACGGTGCCGAGGATCAGGAAGACCACGATGGTCGCCACCTTGATGCCGGCGAACCAGTACTCGAACTCGCCGAAGGAGCGGACGGAATAGAGGTTGGTCGCGGTCATCAGCAGCAGCAGGCCCAGCGACGCCGCCCACAGCGGCACGTCCGGCAGCCATTTCTGCAAGAGGCCGGCGCCGGCCACCGCCTCGAACCCGACCACGATCACCCAGAAGTACCAGTACAGCCAGGCCACGGTGAAGCCGGCCCAGTCGCCCAGCGCCAGCCGGGCGTAATCGGAGAAGGAGCCGGTGGAGGGATTGGCCGCCGCCATCTCTCCCAGCATGCGCATCACCATGATGATCAGCACGCCGGTGACCGCATAGGTCAGGAAGGCGCCCGGGCCGACCGTGCCGATGATGGAGCTGGAGCCGACGAACAGGCCGGCGCCGATGACGCCGCCGATCGCGATCATGCTGAGGTGGCGCTGCTGCAGGCCCTGGTGGAGCCCGCCCTCCGGTGCTGCGGCCATGGTTCGATCTTCTTCTTGTGGATCCGATGCGCGCCCTCCTAGCCTGATTTCCATCGCGGCACACGCGATTTTGTCGGGAATGAGGCATTCCGGCCCGTATGCGACATCGTTTATAGGATTTTCGCCCGTGCTTCTGGGAGACGACGATGCCGAACACTAGCGACGACGACGTGGCCCATCTCGCCCGGCTGGTCGGGCTGGCGACGTCGGATCCGGACAACATCCGCCTGCTGGCGCCGCGCGACGCCTGCGCGGTGGCGCTGCTGCTGAACCGGCTCGACCTGCTGCCGGAGCCGCAGCGCCACCCGTTGGCGGCGCTGGAACTGCTGGGCCCGGCCGGCCGCGAGATGGTGCTCGACCTCTATCACCGCCGTGCCGGCAGCGACGCTTCGCAGGACGCGTAGAGGGCAGGGACGGGCCTCATCGGATCACCTTCCGGGCTTGGCTCAGCAGCGCCGGCGGAACGGTGACGCCCATGGCCGCGGCCGATGCCAGGTTGACCACCAGGTCGCTGCCGCGGGCATTCACCACAGGCATGTCCCCGGGCTTCTCGCCCCGCAGCACCCGCACGACCATGGCTCCGGTCTCGCGGCCGAGCTGGAAATAGTCGAAGCCGATCGCGGCGACGGCGCCGCGGGCGACGCTTTCGGTCTCGGCGGCGAAGACCGGGATCCGGTTCTCGAGTCCGACCCCGACCACCGACTCGACCGCCGTGGCGACGGTGTTGTCGGTGGGGACGTAGATCGCGTCGACCTTGCCGACCAGGCTCTGTGCCGCGGCGCGGACATCGGCCGTCTTGGTGGCCGCGGCATCAATGATGCCGACGCCCCATTCCGGCGCCATCCCGCGCAGCGCCGCCACGGTCGAGACGCTGTTGGCCTCGGCCGGATTGAAGACCACGCCGATCGTCTTCACCGCCGGCACGATCTGCCGGACCAGGTCCAGGTGATCGGCCAGGGGCAAGGCGTCGGACGTGCCGGTGACGTTCCCGCCGGGATGCTCGCGGCTGGCGACCAGCCCGGCGGCGACCGGGTCGGTGACGGCGCCGAACACCACCGGGATGTCCCGCGTCGCCGCCGCCGCGGCCTGGGCCGAGGGCGTGGTGATCGCGACGATCACGTCCGGCGCCTCACCGACATATTTCTGCGCGATCTGGGCTGCCGTGGCCGGGCTGCCCTGCGCCGATTCGTATTGGAAGACGAGAGCCTCGCCCTCCTTGTAGCCGGACTCCTCCAGCGCCGCCTTCACCCCGTCGCGGACGGCGTCGAGCAGCGGGTGCTCGACGACCGCGGTGACCGCCACCGCGACCTTGTCGGCGGCGGGGGCAGCAGAGGACAGGAACGCCAGGGCGGCACCGGCCGCCAGGGTTCGACGGATGATGGGCATGGATTTCCCCCGATGGATGGCGCGGCCGGGCGGCCGGGCCCCTGCATTTACGCAGGCGGGCGGAACTCCGGCTGTCCCGCGGGGAACAGCGGGTGCCCGGATCCAGCTGGGGTCATTGCGGTCCCTGAAGCGCCGAGGGCGCCAGCAACAGGATGGCGCCGGCGGCGATCAGCGCCAGGCCGGGCCAATTCGCCCTCAGCCCGAAGCCCCACAGGCTGAAGGACCGCTTCTCGCGGTTGAACCGGCTGATCCAGATGGCCTGGAAGGCCGAATACACCAAGCCGGCGATGACCAGGAGCGCGCCGATCAGGGGCAGCAACGCAGTCGAGGGCATGGGCGACCTCCAGCCGTGCGTCCGGCAGGAAGGCTCAAGATGCCGGGCGGGTCGGCTGGAAATCAACGGCGCCGGGCCGGAGATGGTTCCCGGCGGTGGCTCTCAGCCGGCGCGGAACAGGCCCAGGCGCTGCAGCAGCCGGCCGATGACGTGGCCCAGCCGCTCGGCGAAGCTGGCCGGGCGCGGGGCCTGGCGGGCAGGCTCCGCCGCCTGCGGGCGATGGCCGGCCGTCTCCGCGTCCTCGCCCGCGAAGGCGGCGCGCGCCTGCTCCAGCAGCACCGGGATCGATCGTGCCTGGCGCAGCAGCATCGGCAGGAACAGGAGGCCGACGACCGCGCCGATGATCAGGAGTTTCGCAGCGCTCAGGCCCATGGCGTCCTCCTCAGGCCTGCTCGCCGGCGGTCCGGTTGCGGCGGACGCGGACCGGTACGGCGCGGCGGGACGCGAACTTGGCGAAGACCGCCAGGGTCAGGGCGCCGGCCAGAAGCGGGCCGCCGGTCATGACGATCCATTCGGTCTCGCCGATGCCCTCCAGCTCGCCGACGCCTTGGGCCACCAGCCAGCCCGGCGCCAGCATGGCCGGGACCCAGACGATGGCCGACAGCACATTGGCGATCTGGAAGCGGGCGGGGCGCATGCGCATGATCCCGGCGATCAGCGGCACCACGGCGCGCAGCGGCCCCAGGAAGCGGCCGAGGAAGATCGAGGCGGTGCCCCAGCGGCGGAAGAACAGCCGGCCGCGGGCGATCATCGCGCGGTCGCGCGAGAACGGCCAGACGTTGCGGGCGTTCGGCCCCAGCTTCTGCCCCAGCCAGTAGGAGACGGCATCGCCCATCACGGCGCCGGCGATCGACCACAGGATCACCGGGACGGGATGCAGCAGGCCGCCGCCGACCAGGGCGCCGGTCGCCAGCATCAGCGCGGTGCAGGGGACGAACAGGCCGACCACGGCCATGGATTCACCGAAGGCCAGCAGGAACAGGATCGGTCCCGCCCAGGCCTGGTTGTCGGTGATGAATTGCGTGACCTGGGCAACAAGACTTTCCACGATATGTCCCGATCGGCTCACGTCAAAAAGGGGAGGCCGGAGGCATGACGCCGCCGGCCCCATACTAACCTCAGAACTCCTCGCCGCCCATATCGACCCCGGCGTCGGACGCCGGGTCGCCGGCGGCGTCCTCGGCCGCCTGGGCCATGTCGGGGGTGAACGCGTCCATCAGCAGGTTGCCGAGGACCACGCCGCCGGCCACGCCCATGGCGGTCTGCATGGCGCCCGCCATGAACCCGCCACCGCCGCCGGACCGGCCGTAGCCCTGCTGGGCGCCGTATCCCGGCTGACCACCATAGCCGGGCTGGGCCTGCTGCCGGCCCCAGGGCGAGCCACCCGGCTGCGGCCGCTGCTGGCCGCCGCCGAACAGCCCGGCCAGGAAGCCGCCGGCCGCCGGCTGGGCGGCGCGCCGCTCCAGCTCGTTGATCTGGGCCTGGGCGGCGGCCAGCGCCTGCTCCTGCACCAGGATCACCTGGGCCATGTAGTAGGCTGCGGCCGGCTGCTCGGCGAGGCGGCGCCGGATCAGCTCCTCGGCGCCCGCGTCGCGCGGGCCGCCGTCGCGCTCGGCCCGCGCCAGCTTCACGAACAGGTCGTCGATGGCCTGCTTCTCGTTATCGTACACGCTGCTACTCCTCACGCGTCATGCCGGTCAGCTGCAGCAGCAGCTGGAACATGTTGATGAAGTTCAGGTACAGCGACAGCGCGCCCATCACCGCGAGCTTGTTCAGGCTCTCGCTGTCGTAGTGCTCGGCATATTCCTCCTTGATCCGCTGGGTGTCCCAGGCGGTCAGGCCGGTGAAGATCAGCACGCCGGCGACCGAGACGACGAACTGCAGCGCGGTCGAGCCGAGAAAGATGTTGACGATGCTGGCGATGATGATGCCGACCAGGCCCATCATCAGGAACGAGCCGAAGCGGGACAGGTCCGCCTTGGTGGTGTAGCCGTACAGGCTCATCGCGCCGAACATGACCGCGGTGATCATGAAGGTGCGGGCGATGCTGGTCCCGGTGAAGACCAGGAAGATCGAGGCCATCGACAGGCCCATGGCGCCGCAGAACAGCCAGAACACCATCTGCGCCGTGGAGGAGGAGATGGCGTGGATGCGGAACGAGAAGAAGAACACGAAGGCCAGCGGCGCCAGCATCACCGCCCATTTCAGCGGGCTGGTGAAGATCGGGATGTAGATCGCCGGGGTGCTGGCGACCAGATAGGCGACCAGGCCGGTCAGGACTAGGCCCAGGCCCATGTAGTTGTAGACGCGCAGCATGTGCTGGCGCAGGCCGGCATCGAGCTCGGCGGCTGTGGCTCGCGCCGCCGTCCCCTGCCATTCGTATTGCTGCATGTTCATGGTGTCGTTCTCTCCTTGGGGACCAAGTCAGTACAGGGTGTCGGCCAGGCCGTTGGCGGCGACCAGCAGGTCCTCCGCCTTCGCCTCGGCGCAGAGCGCGTAGACCGAGGGGCCGACCTGCCAATAGGCGACGGTGACGTCCTTGGCGCGCTGGGCCTGCGGCGTCTGCACGTCGAAGCCGTCGGTGGCGGCAGCGAACAGCGTCACCAGCCCGAACCGGTCGGTGTCGATCGTCGCCTCGAAGCCGGAGCCGCCATCCCAGGGCACCACCTCGATCGAGCGGATCGACCAGCCCTGCGGCAGGTCGGGCAGCGTGATCGGCGCCTTGGCCAGATCCTCCGGCTTCAGCCCGCCCTTGGGCTCGGCCGGGTCGACCAGGTGGCGGTACAGCACGGTGCGGTAGGCGTCGCCGGCCTCGTCGGCATAGGCCGGGATGGTGGCCGAGGCGCTGTCGATCCGGGTCACGCCCAGGATCGACTGGGCGCCCCAGCCGATGCCGACCAGCAGCACCACCGCGGCCACCCGGCGCAGGCGGCCGGCCAGCCGGCGCCAGCGCACGGCGCGGCCGAGCAGCCGGGCGTTCTCGTAGCTGGCGACGCGGATGCCGGCATCCTCGGCGAAGGCCAGGCGCAGCGCGTCGCGCAGGCGCAGATCGGCCATCACCTGGGCGGCGAGGGCGGGATTCGCCTCGAGATGGGCCTCGACCTCGATCCGGCGGGGCAGGTCGAGCTCGCCGTCGATATAGGCCTGAATCTCGGCTTCGGTCGGGGTGGTCTGGGTCATGGGCGTCACTCCACCAGCCGCAGCCGCGGCGGGGTCGGTCCATCGGTGCCGGCCGCGTCGCCGGCGCCGCTGCCGACGGTCTCGCGCAAGGCGGCCCGGGCGCGGCCCAGGCGCGACATCAGCGTGCCGAGCGGGATGCCGAGGATGGTCGCGGCCTCCTGGTAGCGGAACTCCTCGACCGCCACGAGCAGCAGCGCCTCGCGCTGCTCCTCCGGCAGGGTCAGCAGCGCCCGCTGCACCTGGGCCAGCTGGACCCGGGCATCCTGGCTCGGCGCGCCGGATTCGGGGGCGAACTGCGTCGCCTGCGCGATGCGGGCGTCCTCGGCGCGGCGGCCGCGCAGCCGCGAGGCGTGGGCGTTGTGCATGATCGAGAACAGCCACGGGCGCAGCGCCCGGTCCGGCTGCCAGCCGCGCCGCCCCTCATAGGCCTTGAGCAGGGTCTCCTGCAGCAGGTCCTCGGCCTCGGCGGCATCGCGGGTCAGGACCAGCGCGTAGCGCTTCAGCCCCGGCAGCTCGGCGATGACGTCGAAATCATCCTTGCGGCGTTTCATGCCCCATATACGCAGCCATCGTCGATTTTCATCCCGCGCCTCCGCTTTCTTCCGGTGAAGGCACGGACAAACTCCGAACAAGATCCTGGATATGATGATTTTTCCGAGGATTTTTCAGACGAAACCCGCGTCGCGGGTGTTATAGGCAGCAACATTCGATAGTCCGGCCGCGATTCGGAGCGACATGACCGACGACACTGTGGAGCAACGCCGATCGGTCGATCCGTCCGTGTCCGATCGCTATCGGGGTCGACCGGTCGGCGCCACAGCAGCCTCGGTCGCCCTGCCGTATCCGCGCCCCGGCGTCCTCGACGGCTGGCCCGGCTGGCTGGTCGGGCTGGCCGGGCTCCTGACCCTCGGGCTGCTGCTTCGCATCGTCCTCGCCCTGGCGTTCCCGCGCATCCACCACGCCGACGAGCTGTTCCAGTATTACGAGCAGGCGCACCGGCTGGCCTTCGGCCAGGGCATCGTCCCCTGGGAGTATCGCGAGGGCATCCGCTCCTGGCTGCTGCCGGGGATGCTGGCCGGGCTGATGAAGGCGGTGTCCTGGGTCAGCGACGACCCGGCCTCCTATCTCGCCGTCTCGAAGGCGCTGTGGTCGGCGCTGTCGCTGAGCATCCCGGCGGTCGCCTTCCTCTGGGCCCGCCGCGCCGCCGGGCTGACGGCGGGGCTGACCGCGGCCTTCATCGCCACGCTCTGGTTCGAGCTGGTCTATTACGCGCCGACGGCGCTGACCGAATCGATCGCCACCAGCCTGCTGCTGGTCGCCTGCTGGCTGGCCTGGACGGCGGAGGCGGGCGACCGGCGGCGGCTGATCTGGGCGGGGCTGCTGTTCGGCCTGGTGTTCGTCTTCCGCTTCCACCTGCTGCCGGCGATCCTCACCGCGGCCGTGGTCGCCAGCCGTGGCGACTGGCGCGGCCGGCTGCGGCCGATGCTGCTGGCCGGGCTGGCCCCGGTGCTGCTGTGCAACGGCCTGCTCGACTGGGTGACGCTGGGCTGGCCGTTCCAGTCGGTGCTGAAGAACTTCTGGATCAACATCGTCGAGGAGAAGAGCCACAGCTTCGGCGTCATGCCGCTGGGCTTCTACCTCGAGGAATACGTCCGGGTCTGGTCGTGGTGGCTGGCGCCGATGGCGGCGCTGGTCGTGCTGGGCGCGCGCGGCCAGCCGATGCTGGTGGCGGTGCCGCTGGCGGTGGTGCTGTCGCACAGCCTAGTCGCGCACAAGGAATACCGCTTCGTCCTGCCGGCGCTGCCTTTCCTGCTGATCCTGGCAGCGCTGGGCACCGAACGGCTGGCCCGGCGCCTGGCGGGGCTGGCGGCCGAGCGCTGGGGGGGCGTGCCCCACTGGGCGCCTCTCGCTGTGCTCTGCGCCGCCTGGGTGCTGGCCTCGGGCCTGCTGTCGGCCAGCGACCGCTGGCGCCCGGAATGGACCCGCGTCGCGCCCGGCATCGCCACCACCCAGGCGCTGCACGAGCGCGAGGCGCTGTGCGGCCTCGGTCTGCTGACGCCCTGGTGGGACCTGGCGGGCTACACCACCCTGCACCGTGACGTGCCGGTGTTCTGGTTCGGCGACAACATGCGGCGGTTGTGGCGTTCGGCCCCGTCCTTCAACTATGTGATGGCGCGGCCGGAGCAGATGCCGCCGGAGACCGGCTACCGGCTGGAAAGCTGCCCGAGCGAGATCTGCCTGTACCGCCGGCCGGGGCAGTGCGCCGCACCCCGGGACATCGACGTCAGCGGCTCGATGGCCGAGCGCGGCATGTGATTCCGGGTGCCATGATTCTGCCCGACTCTCCGCTTGAGACTCGGGCCGGGCTGGTCTAAAGCAACCCGGCGGCGGGATCGGCCCGCCGCTCCCGCCCCTCGCTCTGGACCCTCCCAGCCGAGCCCGGCTGACAGGACATCACGGCCGCATGTTCAATTTCTTCGGTTTCCTCTCGGCTGACATGGCCATCGACCTGGGCACGGCGAACACGCTGGTCTACGTCAAGGGCCGTGGCATCGTCCTGAACGAGCCGTCGGTGGTGGCGATCGCCAACATCCGGGGCAAGAAGCAGGTCCTGGCGGTCGGCGACGAGGCCAAGCAGATGCTGGGCCGTACCCCGGGCAACATCACTGCCATCCGCCCCCTCCGCGACGGCGTCATCGCCGATTTCGAGGTGGCGGAGGAGATGATCAAGCATTTCATCCGCAAGGTGCACAACCGGCGCAGCTTCGCGGCGCCGGAGGTGATCGTCTGCGTTCCCTCCGGCTCGACCGCGGTCGAGCGCCGCGCCATCCAGGAATCGGCGGAGAGCGCGGGCGCCCGCCGGGTCTACCTGATCGAGGAGCCGATGGCGGCGGCGATCGGCGCCGGCCTGCCGGTGACCGAGCCGACCGGCAGCATGGTGGTCGACATCGGCGGCGGCACCACCGAAGTCGCGGTGCTGTCGCTCGGCGGCATCGTCTATTCCCGTTCGGTCCGCGTCGGCGGCGACAAGATGGACGAGGCGATCATCGCCTATATCCGCCGCAACCATAACCTCCTGATTGGCGAGGGCTCGTCCGAGCGGATCAAGAAGGAGATCGGCACCGCCGCCCCGCCGGAGGACGGCGAGGGCCGCTACATGGAGATCAAGGGACGGGATCTCCTGAACGGCGTGCCGAAGGAGCTGGTGATCTCCGAGCGGCAGATCGCCGAGAGCCTGTCCGAGCCGGTCAGCCAGATCGTCGAGGCGGTGAAGGTGGCGCTCGAGCACACCGCGCCGGAGCTAGCGGCCGACATCGTCGACAAAGGCATCGTCCTGACCGGCGGCGGCTCGCTGCTGGGCAATCTCGACCTGGTGCTGCGGCACGCCACCGGCCTGCCGGTGTCGATCGCCGACGACCCGCTGTCCTGCGTCGCGCTCGGCACCGGCCGGGCGCTGGAAGAGATGAAGACGCTCAAGCACGTGCTGATCAATATGTATTGATCAGCACCCCGGCACATGCTGGGGTATTCGGGAAAACGGTAGTACTCTGCCTTTCGGAAATCCGGTCTTCGGCGGACGGGACATGCGGGTGATGCAGCGGAGCAGACCGGTGGTTCGCATCGCGGCGATCAGGGCCGTGGCGCACCGATTCTCCTTCGGCCTGCTGCTGTTCGCCGCGATCAGCCTGCTCATGGTCGGCAAAATCGATGCCGTCCTGCTCGACGGCGCCCGCGCCCGCGTGGTCGATGCGGTGGCGCCGATCCTCGACGCCATGTCGCGCCCGGCGGCCAGCGTCGCCCGCCTGGTGACCGAGATGCAGAGCCTGTCCGACATCCGCGGCGAGAACGCCCGGCTGCGGCAGGAGGTGGCGACGCTGCGGCAGTACCAGGACGTGGCGTTCCGGCTCGAGGCCGAGAACCTGACCCTGCGCAACCTCCTGAACTACACGCCGGATTCGGCCCATTCCTTCCTGACCGCCCGGGTGGTGGCCGACAATGGCGGCGCCTTCGTCCGCAGCCTGACGATCAATCTCGGCGCCGCCAACGGCATCCGCGACGGCCAGGCGGTGCTCGGCGGCCGCGGCCTGATCGGCCGGATCGTGCAGACCGGCGACCATTCCGCCCGGGTGCTGCTGATCACCGATCTCAACGCCCGCATCCCGGTGGTGGTGGAGCGTACCCAGCAGCGCGCCATCGTCGGCGGCGACAACACCGACCGGCCGCGGCTCCTGTATCTGCCGCCGGACGCCTCGATCCGCGTCGGTGACCGCATCGTCACCTCGGGCAATGGCGGCATGTTCCCGGCCGGGCTGCCGGTCGGCATCGTCGCCGCCGCCCAGGACAGCGCCGTCCGCATCCAGCCGATCGAGCCGCTCGAGGCCATCCCCTACGTCAAGGTCGTCGATTTCCGCGCGCTCGATCCCGGCATGGCGATGCAGCCGGTGCCCGGCTTCGCGCAATGACCGGGGACCTGCTGCACAAGCTCGACCTCGCCGCCCGCCATGCCGCCCCCGGGGCCGTGACGCTGATCCTGGTGCTGGTCGGGGTGACGCCCACGCAATTGCCCTATTACAGCGCGATCGCGCCGCTGCTGCCGCTGGCCTCGGTCTACTACTGGGGCGTGCACCGGCCCGACCTGATGCCGATGTGGCTGATCTTCCTGGTCGGCCTCCTGCACGACGCGCTGACCGATGCGCCGATCGGCCTGCACGCCGCGATCCTGCTGCTGTGCCAGTGGGTGCTGCTGCGCCAGCGCCGCTTCCTGGCCGGCCGGCCTTTCGTGGTGCTGTGGCTGGGCTTCGCCGTGCTGGCCGCCGTCGTCACCCTGGTCGAATGGATCGGCGTCGGCCTCTATGACGTCGCGATCGTGCCGCCGCGGCCGCTCCTGGTCCGGCTGGCCGTGACCATCGCCCTCTTCCCGCCGCTGGCCTGGCTGTTCATCCAGGTGCATCGCGGCTTCCTGCGGGCAGGGGACTAGCCCCCATGGAGCGCGACACCGACCGCTCCCGCGGCTTCACCCGCCGCGCCTTCGCCCTCGGCGGGCTGAAGCTCGGCCTGCTCAGCGTGCTGGGCGGGCGGCTCTACTACCTGCAGGTGGAGGAGAGCGACCGCTACAAGGTGCTGGCCGAATCGAACCGCATCAACATGCGGCTCCTGGCGCCGTCGCGCGGTCTGATCACCGACCGCTTCGGCACCCAGCTCGCGGTCAACGACCAGAACTTCCGGGTCGTGCTGGTGGCGGAGGAGGCGAAGGATATCCAGGGCGTGCTCGGCCGGCTGGCGCAGGGCGTGCCGCTGACCGATGCCGACCTGGCCCGCATCGTCCGCGACGTGAAGCGCCGCCGCGCCTTCGTGCCGGTGACGGTGAAGGAGAACCTCAGCTGGGAGCAGGTCTCCTGGATCGACGTCAACGGGCCGGAACTGCCGGGCCTGTCGATCGAGGTCGGCGAATCCCGCCGCTATCCCTTCGGCACCGAGATGGCCCATGTCATCGGCTATGTCGGCGCCGTGGCCGAGGCCGACCTGACCGGTGAGCCGGTGCTGAGCCTGCCGGGATTCCGCATCGGCAAGTCGGGCGTCGAGCGGCAGTACGAGACCGACCTGCGCGGCGTCGCCGGGTCGAGCCAGGTCGAGGTCAACGCCGTCGGCCGGGTGATCCGCGAGCTGAACCGGGAGGAGGGCAAGCCGGGCCAGGAGGTCCGGCTGACCATCGATTTCGAGCTGCAGCGCTATGTCATGGAGCGGCTGAAGAGCGAGTTCAGCGCCGCCGCCGTGATCATGGACGTGCACAATGGCGACGTGCTGGCCATGGCCTCGCACCCGTCCTACGACGCCAACCTGTTCCCGAACGGCATCAGCACGGCGGATTGGCGCCGCCTGGTCGACGACCCCTACGGCATCCTCAACAACAAGGTGATCAACGGCCAGTACCCGCCGGGTTCGACCTTCAAGATCGCGGTGGCGATGACGGCGCTGGAGGCCGGGGTCACCACGCCGGACCAGCGCGTCTTCTGCCCCGGCTACGTCAATCTCGGCGACCACCGCTTCCACTGCTGGAAGCGCGGCGGCCACGGCAGCCTGAACGTGGTCGACGCCATGGCCCAGTCCTGCGACGTCTATTTCTACGAGATGGCACGGCGGCTCGGCATCGACCGGCTGGCGGAGGGCGCGAACAAGTTCGGCATCGGCCAGAAGCTGGGCGTCGACCTGCCGAACGAGCGGCCGGGGCTGATGCCGACCAAGGCCTGGAAGGAGGGGGCCATGGGCACCTCCTGGCAGCTCGGCGAATCGCTGATCGCCGGCATCGGCCAGGGCTATGTGCTGGCGACGCCGCTTCAGCTCGCCACCATGACCTCGCGGCTGGTGAACGGCGGCAAGGCGGTGGTGCCGCGCCTGGTCATGGCGGTCGGCGACCAGGTGATGCCGGAGACGCCGGACGTCCCGTCGATGGGCTTCGCCAAAGCCCATATCGACACGGTGATGGAAGGCACGGCCGCGGTGATGACCCGCGGCACCGGCCGCAAGTCGCAGATCAAGCAGAAGGGCATGGAGATGGGCGGCAAGAGCGGCACCAGCCAGGTCCGCCGCATCAGCATGGCCGAACGCGCCGCCGGGGTGAACCCGGACAACTGGCCGTGGAACCAGCGCCACCACGCCTGGTTCGTGGCCTACGCCCCGGTCGGCGCGCCGCGCTACGCCTGCTCGGTGATCGTCGAGCATGGCGGCGGCGGCAGCGAATACGCGGCGCCGATCGCCCGCGACATCCTGCTGGAATGCCAGCAGCGCGAGTCCGGCCGGCGCCTCCTGTCGGCCGCGCCGGGAGAGGGCGCCGATAAAGGTTGAGAGTTTCGTGAAGAAAGGGTTGCAACCCGTCCGGCCGTTGGCTATATCACCGGCCGTCCCGAGCGAACGGGCGCATAGCTCAGTTGGTAGAGCAGCTGACTCTTAATCAGCGGGTCCTAGGTTCGAGCCCTAGTGCGCCCACCAGTTCGCAGGATGGAAAGAGCAGGGCCCGCTTCGGCGGGCCTTTCTTTTGCCCGCCTCGGCTTGGTTGTTCGGACCGTCCCGTCACCCCTCCTTTACGATCCGCTGCAGCAGGTCGCGGAAACGGGCGGTCTCTTCGACCGTCAGCGGCCGGGCGGCGAGCGGGTGGACCTCGTCGCGGCGCTCCGGCGGCAGGGTCAGGGAGCGCCAGCTGGAGGCGGCGCCGGCGGCCAGCCGGCGCGACAGGAAGCTGCAGCCGCGGCGGAAGAAATCGGCCTCCCAGGCGTCGAAAGGCTGGTCTAGCCGCTCCAGGTAGCGGGAAGCCCATTCGGCGATCTCGGAGAGCGGCTCGCGGCGCTGGCCTCCGGGCATGGGATCGACCTCCGACTCCAATCCTTGCGGGCCCGAAGCCCGATTGCGCCCGGAATAGGACGACAGTCGTTAATCCTTCGTGAATTCCGCCCGGGGGGCGTGGCCGGGCCCGAGCTGCAGCGCCGCCTCGATCCGCTGCAGCCGGGCCAGGGCCGAGGCCAGGCCGGCGCAGAGCAGCCACAGCACCAGCCCGGAGACCACCGCGCCGCCGCCCATGGTCCAGGCCTCGGCCCGCAGTTGCCGGCTCAGCCCCGGCCCGTCGCCGATCATGTCCGCGAGGGCGGCGATGCGGGCGTCCGGCATGCCCAGCATGTCGGCCGGCCGGTCGGGAATCAGGGCGGAGACCTGCCCAAGCATGTCGGCGGTGCCGAGCAACCGGGCGGCCAAGATATAGCCGGCCAGGAGGCCGGCGACGAACAGGGCGGCGCCGAGGACGTGGAGCGCGACCGCCAGGCCGGGCATGCGCAGGCTGTCCGGGTCGCGGCTGGACAGCGGGCGTCGGTCCCTGGAGGCCTGGAGCATGGATCCCCTCGCGCGATCCGGAAGGGGCGGCGGGCGGGTCCGACGGGCCCCCCGGATCACGCCGATCTTAAAGCGGCGCGTTTTCCGAGGCGAGGGGGCGCCATGCGGGCGGTTTCAGACGCCGGCGGGCACCGGCGCCGGCTGCACGGCGTAGCCGACATAGAGCGGGTGCTTGGGCGAACCGTCGGCGGTGATGGCGAGCGCGTGCGGCACCGCCCCGGCCTCGGCCAGCATCCGCAGCAGCGCCCGGCCCCAGCCGGGGCGCACGGCGTCGCAATGCCGGCCCCAGCCGCAGACCACCAGCGCCGCGGCGCGGGCGGCCTGGACGATCGCCTCCGGATTGCCGGGGCCGACCGGATCGGGATCGGCGTAGAGCGCCTTCGGATCGGTCGAGCGCAGGGCGAAGGCGTTGGTGACGATCAGCCCGCCATAGCCCATCGCCCGGGCCCGGCGCTCGCAGCGCTCGACCGTCGGGTCGTTCTTGACCTCGTCGGCCGTGGACGGGTTCAGCAGCAGGAAGTTGGCCGGCGGCGCCGACCGGTCCCAGCGCCGCCACAGCAGGGTGCGGTAGCGGCCGCAATCGCTGAAGACGGCGCCGCGGTCAGTGAACAGGTCGGGCTGGGCCATGCCGGTCTCCGGTCGGGATTGGCCGTTCTTAGCCCAGCGATGCGGCGGCGTCTAATCATGCGGTCCGAGGGCGCGGAGCTGCGCTTCGGCCCGGTCGAGGCCGAGCGCCAGCAGCGCCGCGATCTCGTCCTCGCGCAGCCCCTTCTCCAAAGCGCGCCAGCGCAGCTCACAGCGCCGCACCGCGTCTTCGAGATCGGCCTGGGATCGGATGTCCCGGATCGGACGCATCGGGCGGACGGCTCCTCGGATGTCGGGGCGGGCAAGGTTTCGCGGGCGGATTCGGCACAGCGAATCCAGGGGCGTCGTCGCGGCGGGTCTCGCGGCCATCAGGGGTCTCGCTGGGATGTTTGTTCTTGATTTGTTCTATACGATAGCAGCGCCTGAGTCGAGTCCGCGGATGCGTCGGCCGCCTCAGGCCGGATAGCGCTCGACCAAGTAGAACAGCAGCTTGGGCTTGTAGGGGACGACCCGGACGCGCTTGAAGCCGGCGTGCCGCAGCAGGGCCGAGAGCTCCGCCGAATTCAGCGCGTTGACCCAGCCGAGCGACCAGCGGTCGCGGCCGATGTTCCGATCCAGCGGATGATAGCTCAGCAGGGCGCGGGGCACCGCCACCCGCAGGCCGCGCAGGAAGCGCGGCACGTCATAGATGTATTCCAGCACGCCGAGGGCGAAGGCCATGTCGGCCGCGATGTCGGGAAACGGCTCCCGGTTCAGGTCGCGGACGATGGTGCGCTCGTCGCGGCGGACGCAGTCGAGCGGCAGATAGGTGCAGCCCTCCGGCAGCGCACTCTCCAGCGCCATGGCGCCGCAGCCGATGTCCAGCACCCGCAGGCCCGGGCGAGCGTGGACGGCGGCGGCCCGGGCCCGCTCGGCCCAGGACTCCAGCTTGCCCATATCCTCCCGCGACCAGCGGTCGACCAGCGTCGCCCGCTGCTTCGCCGCCGCGATCGTGGCGCGGCGGCGCTCCTCCGGATCGTTGTCCCCGGCCCAGTCCGACATCGGCCTATCCCCTCGAGGGTTGGCCCCTTCCGGCGGCGAGGTTACCCCGTTTCTCAGAAGCGCACAGCGAGGCGTCCGGTCACGGCATAATCGTCGCCGCCGTCGCGGCCTAGCGTGGTCTCGCCGCCGAGGTGCGTCGTCACCGCCGGGATCAGCCGCACGGCGACGCCGCCGGCCAGCCGGCCATAGGCGCCGCCGGACGCCTCGACCTCCTGGACGCGCCCGACATCCGGGACGGTGACGAGCGCGGTGTCGATCGAGCGGCCGCCGCCCAGCAGGTCGCCCTCCACCGACAGCTCCAGATGCGGCGTGACCACGGTGCTGCCGGCCTCGAACCGCGCGGCGGCGGCGATGCCGGCGCTGCCGATCAGCGCTTCCGCCGTCTGCCCCTCGACCGTCATGTCCAGGCCGGGCGCGCCGGATTCGGAATAGCGGTCGATCTCCACCCGCGAATAGCGCAGCCCGAGCACCGGGCCGAAGGTGAAAGCGTCGACGGTAAGGCGATAACCGGCCCGGCCGAAGACGCTGAGGCTGTTGCCGTCCGGGTCGGCCTCGGCGCGCAGCTGCGGCACATAGGTCCGGCGCTCCAGCTCGTAGCTGTCGAAGCCCCAGGCGACGCCGGCGCCGCCGAACATCGCGCCGTCGTCATAGCCGGCCACGGCGCCGATGCGGACCGAGCTGTAGTCGACCGTGCCCCAGCCCCGGTCGAGGTCGGCGTCGCCGTTGTCGTAGGCGGCGACGAGGCCGAGCGTGACCCGGTCGAGCGGCCGCATCGTGACGCCGCCCGTGATCGAGGTGACGCCGTAGTCGAAGCCGGCGGCCCCGCGGTCGAAGCCCTGGCTGCCGAAGGCGCGCTGCAGGGTCAGAAAGCCGTCGACCGGGCGGTCGGACGGGGCCGGCGGGCCAGCCAGCATCGGGCCGCCTTCGCCGCCGACCGCGTCGCCGACCCGGCGCAGGAAATTGTCGCTGGCCAGCAGGGCCAGGCTGGCCTGGGCGCCGATGGTGCTGGGCGCCATCAGCGTGTCGGCGGCGTATTCCGCCAGCAGCTGGTGGCCCAGCGCGGTCGGATGCACGCTGTCCCAGAACAGCCGCCCTTCCGGGTCGCGGCAGACCGATCCGGGCGTGACATAGGAGGGCAGGGACGTGGCGCTGGCGACGCAGGCCTCGGTGACGTTGCCGAAGCCGAAGCGGGCCGGGTCGGCCAGCACGGTCTTGAGGCCGGTGGCGAAATCGGCCACCACGACCTGCACGCCCAGCTCGCGGCCCAGCGCGCCCATCTGCCGGTTCAGCGCCTCGGCATGACTCTCGGACAGGGCGCTGGCCAGGGCCTGGCCGGCGGTGCCGCGATAGGCCGGGGTCGAGCCGAGATCCGGCACGTTCGGCACCAGGATCGTCTTCGCCCCGGCCGCGACCAGCTTGCGAATGTCGGCGTCGATGTTGCCGACAGTGCGGGCCACCTCGGCCTGCACCCCGGCCGGCGAGGGCGTGCCGCCGAGCCAGGCGAAATAGTCGTTGGCGCCGCCGTACAGCACCACCAGGTCATGGGCGCCGAAGCGGCCGCCCGAGCCGGCATAGCCGTCGATCTGGTCGCGGATGCCGGGCAGGGTGACGCCGCCCTGCGCCAGCAGCGGGTTGGCGATGTTGCCGCTGTCGGTCTCGGCGCCGCCGACGGCGAGGTTGCGGCCCGGCTCCGCGTCCAGGCCCAGGAGTCCGGGCAGGCGCTCGGCATAGGTCGGACCGTTCGAGAAGCGGGCGTCGAAATAGGGCGGCGACACCGGGAAGCGCAGCGGGAAGGCCGGGTTCTGCTGCTGGATCAGCCCGGGAATCCGGCCGCGGTCGCTGAGGCTGTCGCCGAACACCGAGACGGAGGAATAGGGCTCCTCGGCCTCGGCCATCGCAGCCGGAACCGCGACGGCGAGCAGCGCCATCGCCATGCAACGCTTCATGAGCAATCCCCCGGACCGGTGGAGCGAATCCTCGACCAGGACCGGATGCTACATGAGCGCAGCGCCGGGCCACACCCGGAATGGCGTTCCGGCGGTCCGGGCCTGGTTCAGCGCCAGCCCATGCGCCAGCCGTAATGCGGGTGCCACCAGCCCCAGCCATAGACCCGGTGATAGCGCCAGAGATAGCCGGGCCCGGGTGCCACACCGACCGGCGCGACATAGACGACGCCGGGAGGCGGCGCGACGGGCTCGACCACCGCGACCGGGGGCGGCGCCGCGACGGCAACGGCCGGGCGGGGATGCACCGGGTAGGCGGGATAGGCGACGCAGCCGGCCAGGGCGGCGACCGCGGCGGCAGCGGCCGCGATCCGGACCAGGGGCAGTGACGTGTGCGGCATCGGGATGTCCATGTCGTGAGTCCGGACCCGGAGGGGGCCGGAGCGTCACGGCGATAACGGACATCGTGGTCGGTCGGCTCTCCGCCTTACCGCGAATTAAGGACCGCGTCAGCCCGCGGCCGCCGCGGCCTCGCGGATCAGGGCGGCGCGGGCGGGGGAGGCGCCCTCCGTCGGCCACGGCTCCAGACTTAGCTGGCGGCGGCCCAGCGTGGTCAGGTCGGCCTCGGTGCCGCGGCCGCGATAGGCCTTCTCGCGATGCTCGGGCGAAAAGTCGGGCGGGGTCTCGCCGGCCAGGAAGCGGGCGCGCTGCCGGGCGGCGTATTCCGCGTTCTTGGCGCAGAGCGGGCCGGCACCGATGAACATGACATTGGAATAGTCGGCGCCGCGATGCTCGTCGCCCACCGCATGGATGCAGTCGGGGTGCCACCACACCGTGTCGCCCGGCTCGGCATAAGGGATCGAGACCTGGGCGTCGACCAGCGGCTGGTGCCATTCCGGCAGGATCGCCTGCGCCTTGCCGCGGGCGGCGCCGCAGATCATGTCCTCCGGCACGTCGGCCAGCAGCGGCCGCAGCAGCAGATAGGCGATCGAGTGCCGGATCATCGGCACCACCTGCAGCGTGCCGTCGTTCTTCCCCTGGCCGGTCAGGGCCAGCCAGCCCTGATAGGAGCGGAAGAAGGTGCTGGTGTTGGGGGCGGGGAACTCGCGCGCCTCGACCCGGAACTCGCCGTCGAACGGGTCGTGCCGCCCCCAGTCGCCGCTGAAGACATGGCGGTAGACGCGGCGGTAGCCGGGATCGAGCCAGCGCTCGATCGAGCCGCCATCCATGTGCGGCGACAGGCCGAGCGTGGTGTCGCCCGGCTGCCGGCGGCGCACCCGGTCGGCATAGGTGACCTCGCGGTCCGGGTCGAAGAAGAACCGGCTCGCCGTCGTCTCGTCGCCGCTGTCGCAGAAGCGCCAGAGCCGGTTCATGAAACGTCGCGCCGCCGCCATGTTCGGGTGCTGCCGCGCCTCGACCTGCGGCCGCGACCAGTAGATGGCGAAGATCTGCGGCGTCTTGGCGCTCAGGCCGCCGAAGTACTTCTGCAGGTTGCCGTCGTCCTTCTGGCTGGCATAGCCGTTGTCGTCGATGTACTGCGCGACCGCATCGTTCCAGCGGGTGATCTGCCCGCGGTCGACCGTGCCGCGGATCAGGGCGGCGCCGCGGCGCCGGATCTCCGCCGCCGTCTCGGCGGGAACCGAGTTTTCGACGATGTCGGCGAAGCGGACCCCCGGAACCGGGGACCGGCCTTTGGCATCGCTCTCGCGGACCGCATCGGCCTCGCGCCGCACCGCATCCTCCAGCCGCCGCCAGACCCCGGCGACGTCGCCGATCGTGCCCCGCAGCTCCCGCTTCATCGCGCGGATCCGCGCGGCATCATCGATCTCGGTCATGGCCCTGTCCGACGCACCGGTGTCATCGGCGGGCACCCTGCACCCGGCGCGCCCCGGCGTAAAGATGCAGGGGCGCGCCGCCCAGGCGCTCAGAGACCGTTTGGAAATGCCACTGGCGCGGCCGTCTGACGGCGGTTTCTGCGCTTCCGGTGCTCACGCACCAGACGTGCGCTGCGCTCCGGTTCTCGAAACCACCGCCAGCCGACTCACGCCAGCGCATTTCCAAACGGCCTCTCAGAGCACGAAGTCCTCGGCGATCACGGCCGGGACGCCCCGGAGCGAGATCTTGAAGTCGGCGAACCCGTCGCCGTCGACATCGCCGGACGCCTGTGCGCCGGTGCCGGTGACGATGTAGTGCAGCTCGCCGGCCCGCTGGCTGAAGGCGGCGGTGCCGATGAAGACGAAGGCCTGGTCGCCCGCCTCGGCGATGTCGGCATCGATGGCGGAGAGGTCCATGCGGTCGCCGGCGGCGCGGTCGTAATCGGTGATCTCGTCGCCGAAGTGAAGAGCGTCGATGCCGAACAGGAAGCGGTCGGCCCCGGCCCCGCCGGTCATGATGTCGGTGCCGTGGCCGCCGATCAGCACGTCGCGGCCGGCGCCGCCGTCCAGCGTATCGTTCCGGTTGCCGCCGACCAGCACATCGTTTCCGCCGCCGCCGATCAGCGTGTCGGCGGCGGAGCCGCCGTCGAGCCGGTTGGCGAGATCCGAGCCCACGAGCAGGTCGCTGAACACGGACCCCACGACGTTCTCCACGCCCTCGTAGTGGTCGCCGGCCGCCTCGCCGGCCAGGCCGATCCCGGCGGAAAGATCGACCGTGACGGCGGCGCCGGCGTGGCGGTAGGACGCGGTGTCCATGCCGTCCCCGCCGACCAGGTGGTCGGCGCCGATGCCGCCGTCGAGATGATCGTCGCCGGCGCCGCCGACCAGCTTGTCGTCGCCCGCGAGGCCGAACAGCCCGTCGTCGCCGTCGAGGCCGAGAATGCCGTCGCTGTCCGCCGTGCCGACGAGACGGTCGGGACGTTCCGTACCGATGATGGTGGTCATGATGGTCTCCCGGCGCCGGCGCCTCGTTCAGAGGCCGGCGCTGACTTGGGAAAAGGGGAAGACAAGGGGAGGCCGCCCGCAACCGCGGCCTCCCGAGGGATCGCTCAGAGATAGAAATCGCTGGCGATCAGGCCCGGCGCGTCGGTGAACTTGATCGTGAAGTCGGCGACCCTGTCGCCATTCACGTCACCGGTCAGCACCGTCTCGACGCCGTTGTTGCTGTAGTGCAGCTGCCCGGCCACGCCGGTGAAGGCGGCGGTGCCGATGAAGCTGAAGGCCTGGTCCCCGGCCAGCTTGGTGTTGGCGTCGATGCCGGACAGGGAGATCCTGTCGCCTTCGGAACGGTGGAAGTCCTTGATGGCGTCGACATCGCCCAGGTCGACCTTGGCGAAGGAGAACCGGTCGGCGCCGGTGCCGCCCGAGACGACGTCGTTCCCGTCGCCGCCTCGCAGCAGGTCGCTTCCGATCCCGCCATAGAGCGTGTCGCTGCCGGCATCGCCGGAGAGCTGGTCATCGCCGCCTTCGCCGGCCAGCCCATCGTCGCCCGCCCCGCCGAACAAGTAGTCCCTGCCGTCGCCGGCGTAGACGAAGTCGCGGCCGTCCTGCGTGGTGATGTAGTTCTCGGCGCTCGATCCAATCACGGTGTCGTTGAACTTCGATCCCTGGAAATCCTCGATGTCCTTGCCGAGGTAGTCTCCTTGGGCATCGCCGCCGCTGGCCGTGCCGCCGCGCAGATCGACCCAGACTCCAGCGGTGGAGTTCAGGTAGCTCACGGTGTCCTCGCCGGCACCGCCATACATGGTGTCGGCGCCCTTGCCGCCGATCAGGCGGTCGTTGCCTTCATGCCCGGAGAGGTAGTCGTCTCCGGTATACCCATCGAGGGTATTGCCGGCAGCGTCGCCGAGCAGGTAGTCGCCATGGCTGGACCCGTTGAGGTTTTCCACGCTCGAAAACGTGTCCCCCTCGGCGGTGCCGTAATAGCCGCGACTCCTGAGATCCACCCAGACATAGGTGGCGCTGTCACCGTAGGTGGCCGTGTCCGAGCCGGACCCTCCGGACAGGTAGTCGGCGCCGGCGCCGCCTTCCAGAATGTCGTTTCCGTAGCCGCCGACGAGCGAATCGATGCCGCCGGCGCCGTAGAGATAGTCGTCGCCATTGAGGCCGCCGAGGACGTTGCCGGACGCGTTGCCTATCAGGAAGTCGGCGTGGTTGGACCCGACCAGGCCCTCGACGTCGCTGGCGACGTAGTCCCCTTCCGCGGTGCCGCCCATGCCGTGGCCACCGATCACGGCCCACACGCCCGTCGCGCTGTCGTCATAGTAGGCGTAGTCGAAATCGGCACCGCCGGCCAGGTAGTCGGCGCCGAGGCCGCCTCTCAGGACGTCGTAGCCCGAGCCGCCGAACAGCGAGTCATTGCCGCCGAGGCCGAAGAGCGTATCGTTGAGCCCGAAGCCCGAGATGGTGTCGCCGTCCTGGGTGCCGTAGAGCACGTCATGGACGTTATCTTTTCCTGGAATGTAAGCCATGGTTTCTCCCTTCCGGCTCCCGTCTCGCGGGTGCCGCTCTCAGTCATGGTGTGATCTCTGGTAGCCGTCTCTCGATCGGCCGCCGTTGTGCTGCAAAGATCGAAAAAATGTCCTTGCATGATCTGGTTTGACAGAAGAGAGGCCAGGTTCGTGTTCCCTGCGGAACGTCTGTTCCTATTTTTACTATGGCTTTTCTGTGGCGGCCCGGACGATCAGGCGTCGCCGGATTCGGCGATGTCGGCCAGCTGCTCGAGATCGTGCAGCACCAGCCCGCCGCGCTCCCGGCGCAGGATGCCGTCGCTGATCCAGCGGCCGAGCTGCAGGTTGACCTTGGAGCGGCTGGCGGCGATCAGCAGGCCCAGGTCGCGCTGCGACAGCACCGGCGGCAGCGCCGGGCGGCCGGAGACGGAGCCGGCGAGCGGCGTCTCGCTGAGGTCCAGCAGCAGCCGCGCCAGCCGCGCCGGCAGGTTGAACAGCGCCACCCCTTCGAGCTGGTCGCTGGTCCGCCGCAGGCGATCCGTCAGTAGCTCCATCAGCTTCAGGCAGGTGTCCGGCGACTGGCGCAGCAGCCGCAGCATCTCGCGCCGCTCCAGCACCAGCAGCCGGCAGCCGCCCAGCGCGACGGCGTCGGCGCTGCGGCCCCGGCCGTCGAGCAGCGACATCTCTCCGAGGAGGTCGCCCTCGGTCAGGATCGCCAGCAGGATCTCGCGTCCCTGCGGCGAGGTCCGGCGCAGCGCGACGCGGCCGGAGGCCACGATCATCACGCTGTCGCCCGGATCGCCGCGCAGGAAGATCGTGTCGCCGTCGGCATAGCATCGTTCGATCAGCCGCGCGGCGGCGGCATCGCGCAGCGCCGGCGGGCAGGCGGAGAACAGCGGTGTTCCGGCCAGGAGGTGCTGGCCTCGCACCGAAGGTGTCATGCAGTTCATGGCGATCCCCAGCGGCCGTTCGGAGAACGGCCGTCCATGTTGACGTCGGTGGTGCAGGGGGCGGTCTCGCCGCAGCGCCGTCGCGCAGCGACGATGATCGGCCATGATCGTGGACCATGGACCCGGTCGTTCCGAGTGCCTGCCGATCAGGTACCCCTCACGTTCGGCCATTATCCGGGGCGGAGGCGGGCCCCCTCAATACCTCACAAATAGGGTATCGGGAGGCGGTGCGTTGCCGGTCGGTGCAGGAGGATCAGCCCTCGATCAGGCCCAGCTGCAGGGCTGTGGCGACGGCTTCGCTGCGGCTGGTCGCCTTCAGCTTGCGCCGGGCCGAGGCGAGATAGTCGTTGACGGTGTGCATCGACAGGCCGAGCCGCCGGGCGATCTGCTTGCTCGAGGCGCCGCGGGCGACCCAGGCGAGGCAGTCGAGCTCGCGCGGCGCGACGACATCGGGGCCGATGGCGGCCGGCGGCCTGGGCTGCGCGGCGGCGAGCCGCCGCCTGATCGCCAGCGCCCGGCCGAGATGCGGGCCGAGATGGCGCAGCAGCTGGATCTCATCGTCGCCCCAATCCGGACGGCGCCGGGTCCGCCAGAGCGAAAGGTGGGCCGCCAGCCCCTGCCGGTCGACGTCGATCCAGTAGAGCCCGCTGTGCCGGCCCTGCGGCCGCGCATAGTCGGCGTAGAACTCGGTCCGCAGGAAGGCGGCGTCCGGCACCAGCATGCGGTCGACGAAGACCGCCCCGGCCGACAGACGCGGCAATGCCGGCAGGACCGGCCAGGTGGCGTGGTAATGCGCGTTGTAGAGCGGCACGTAGCCGGGGTCGACGCGAAGGCGGACGGCTTCGTCGTTCGGCAGGGGCGTCCCGGTCGGATGCAGCGCCGCCGCGGAATCGCTGCCGAGCAGCTCCGCCAGGCCGGTGAGCAGCGCCGTCCAGCTCTCGCGGCCGAGGGCGGCGTCGTAGGCCTGGGCGATCAGGGCCGAGAGGGCGCCCTCGCCGGAATGCCGGGCCGGGTCAGCCATCGATCAGCCCCGAGGACAGAGCCATCGCAACGGCCTCGCTGCGGCTCGCGGCCTTCAGCTTGCGTCTGGCCGTGGCGAGATAGGCGTTGACGGTGTGCATCGACAGGCCGAGCTGCCGGGCGATCAGCTTGCTCGAGGCGCCGCGGGCCACGCCGGCCAGGCAGGCACGCTCCTGCGGCGCCAGAAGCTCGGCCGCGGCCGCCGGGGATCGGGGAGAACGTGCGGTGAGGCACTGTTCGATCTGCAGTGCCCTGGCAAGGTGCGGCCCGATCGCGCCCAGCACGCGAAGCGCCGTCGCCTCCCAGGCCGGCTGCCATCGCTGCCGCCACAGGCAGAGGAACTTCCGGCCGGCCCCGTCGCCATCGCCGACCCAGATGAGATTGCTGTACTTGCCCTGCGGCCGGATGTGGTCGTGGTAGAATTCCGTCCTCGTATAGACCGCCTCCGGCACCAGCATGTGGTTGGTGCAGACCGATCCGGCCGGCAAGCGGGACATGACCGGCAAGGTCGGCGACAGCCGGTGGTAGTGGTCGTTGTAGGGCGGGATGAAGGCCGGATCGCAGCCGACATGGACCGAGCGCTCCGCCGGTGCTTCGTACCCGGCCGCGAACAGCGCGCCGGACTCGGCGCCCAGCAGATCCCGCAGGCTGGTCAGCACCGTTTCCCAGGCGTCGTCGCCAATGCCGGCGTCGTAGGCCTGGCCGATCAGCCTGAGAAGCTCGTCCTCGCCGGGAGGGGAAGAGGGCGGGATGCGCGGCTCGGCCCGCAGCCGGCTTCGGCCGGGGGCGGCGGTCATCCCGTGAAGGGCGGCGGCGGACGGATCAGGACAATCGAGCATCGGCCTCGTGGGGATGCGGAGCGCGCGGGCGGCGCCCATGGTGATGCCGGGGACCGGCGTTCCCGATCCGCCGGGCATCATTGCGTTTGAGAAGCGGTCTCAGTGTTACCCGGGTCACACCCACGCCACCTCGACGTCCCGCACGGTCGGTCCGGCCCGGGATCCGGATCGGGCCGCTCCCATAGCGCTATGACTTGGCAGGGGGGTGCCGGACAAGCGATCATTTCCGCATCAATGAATGAGGCGGGCTCATCCATGGGGCTGACGACGCTCGCGACGCCTCCGGACGCGCGGCCTGCCGCGGGGGACGGCCCGCCGGCCGTGGTTCGATGCCGACGGTGACGCGGCGGCTGCCGCCGCTGGAATCGCTCCGCGCCTTCGAGGCGGTGGCCCGGCTCGGCAGCTTCAAGCGCGCGGCCGAGGAGCTGGCGGTCACCGCCAGCGCTGTCAGCCATCGCGTCGCCGACCTCGAGGCGGAACTCGGCGTGGCGCTGCTGGTCCGCCATGTCCGCCGCGTCGAGCTGTCGGTCGAGGGCGAGGCCCTGGCCGCCGGGATGGGCCGGGCCCTGCAGGAGATCCGCCGCACCGTGGCCGGCGTCGACCGGCGGGGGCGGGCGCGGCTGCGGGTCAGCGCCATCCCCTCGCATGCGGTCCGCTGGCTGGCTCCGCGGCTGCAGCGGTTCCGGGCGCAGCATCCCGATATCGACATCGACATCATGGCCGACCTCGCCCTGGTCGACCTGTCGCAGCGCACCGCCGACATCGCCCTGCGCTTCGGCGGTGGGGCCTATCCGAATCTCCGCGTCGAGCCGCTGATGGCCGATGCGATCTTCCCGGTCGCCAGCCCCGGCTACATCGCCGCGGCCGGGCCGGTCGCCACGCCGGCCGACATCCTGCGCCTCGACCGGCTGATCGACACCACCGCCCGGGATGACCAGAGCGGTGCGCATTGGCAGCACTGGTTCGAGACCAACGGCCTGCCGCTCGACGCGGTCAATGACGGGATGAACCTGAACGGGTCGCTGCTGACCCTCGAGGCCGCGGTGAACGGCCTCGGCGTCGCCATCGCCCGCAGGACGCTGGTCGAGGAGGACATACGGACCGGGCGTCTTCTGCGCCTGCTCGACGCCGAGATCCCGACCAACTGGAACCACTACGCCGTGACCTTGCCGTCGCTGGCCGACTGGCAGCCGGTCCGCCGGTTCATCGACTGGCTGAAGGCGGAGGCGGGCGGCCCCTGAACCGCCGCGCCACCGCCCGGCGTCAGCCGCCGAAGCGCTGCTTCAGGGAATCGAAGCCGGTCTGGAACACACCCTGGCCGATCAGCTTGCGCATCGCCGCCTCGTTCTCGGCCGCCACGTCGAACTCGGCGGTCCATTCGGCGAAGCTGCGGTTGCCGTCGGTGACCGGCAGCAGGCGCAGCGTGGCGACGTAGTTCTCGACCGGCATCGGCGCGGCCAGGATCGCATAGGTGACGCTGTGCTCGGAATCCGAGAGGGTCAGCAGCCTTTCGCGGACGGTGCCGCCGCCGGCCAGCTCCATGCTGCGGACGCAGCCGATGCGGTCGGGGCTGCCGCCATCCTCGACCTTGCTGCTGGCGATGGCGGGATGCCAGTCGGGCAGGGCGTTGAAATCCCGGATCGCCTGCCACACGGTCTCGACCGGGGCGTTGATCACGCTGCTGGTGGTCACTCGGATCATGCTCGCTTCTCCTGGTTGGGACGTCGGAACGAGACCTGCTCGGAGGCGCGGGCCGTGCGAAACGGCCATGGCGTGGCGTCAGTGATGGGCGATGGCGCGGAACTCGCGCACCAGCGCGGCCGCGAACTCCGGGTCGTTGATGGCGTGGGGCAGGCGGATCAGCCGCCGGTTCGGGGTCTGCCGCACCGTCGCCTCCAGCGCCTGGAACAGGGCCTCGTCGGCGGCCGGATCGTGGAACGGCTTGCCGGGCGCATCGATCAGCGACACGCCGCCCTCCGGAATCAGGAAGCGCACCGGTCCGTCCATCCGGTTCAGCTTGGCGCCGATCCAGCGGCCCATCTCCACATTCTCCTCCACCGTCGTCCGCATCAGCGTCACCTGCGGGTTGTGGACGTAGAGATTCCGGCCCAGGAACTTCTCCGGGACCGTCTCCTTCGCCCCGAAATTCACCATGTCGAGCGCGCCGCAGGAGGCGACATAGGGGATGCGGGTGCGGATGATGCTGTCGAAGCGGTCCTCGCCGGCCGGGAACACGCCCCCGACCAGCAGGTCGCAGACCTCGGTCGTGGTGATGTCGATGACGCCGCCGACCAGGCCGGAATCGACCAGCTTCTCCATCGACCGGCCGCCGGTGCCGGTGGCATGGAACACAAGGCAGTCGTATTCGCCCTCTAGATCCCGGCTGACCTGCTCGACGCAGGGGGTGGTGACGCCGAACATGGTCAGGCCCAGCGCCGGCTTGTCGGCGTCGCTGCGCGGCGCCGGATGCGCCACCATCCCGGCCAGGGCGTGGGCGGCGTTGCCCAGCACGGCGCGGGAGATGCGGTTGATCCCGGACACGTCGGTGACCGAGTACAGCATCATGATGTCGGCCGGCCCGACATAGGGCGCGACGTTGCCGGAGGCGACGGTCGAGACCATGATCTTGGGCACGCCGACCGGCAGGTCGCGCATCGCCGGGGTGACCAGCGCCGTGCCGCCGGATCCGCCCAGGCCGATGACGCCGCCGATGTCCGTGCGGCTGCCCAGGAAGCCGCGCAGCGCCTCCGCCATCGCCGTCACCGCACGGCCGCGGTCGTCGCTGAACACGGCGTCGATGCCGCCGGGATGGTGCAGGGCCACCTCGCGGGCGGTGACGTCGATGGGCAGGCCCGCGCCGGGGCCGCCGGGGCCCGTGCCGACATCGACCAGAACCGTCGGGACGCCAAGCGCCTCGACCAGCCCCTTCACATAGGCCAGCTCGCGGCCCTTGGTGTCGCAGGTCCCGATGACATAGGCCTTCATGGCGCATCCTTCCCTGAGGGGGCGCCGGCATCGCCGCGCCGGTTCTTGCCTTCGGTTGTCGGACGCGAATGCTTTCGATGCAAGGGGGTCGCGGGATCAATGTTCTGGCTTCTTTTGTCGGACAACCAGGGTCTATGCTGCGGCAACGAGCAGCCGGGAGAACGCCCATGACCAGCCTGACGCGCCTGGACCACGTCAACATCTGGACCGCCGACCAGAAGCGGCTGATCCGCTTCTACCGCGATGCGCTGGGCCTGGAGCCGGGGCCGCGGCCGGATTTCCCGTTCCCCGGCGCTTGGCTCTATCTCGGCGACCAGGCGGTGGTGCATCTGGTCGAAGTGAAGGAGCGGCTGCATCCGGAGCAGGTGCAGCTGTCGCATTTCGCCTTCCAGAGCAGCGGCAACCTCGACGACTTCCTGGCCCATCTGAAGGGCCTCGGCATCGAGACCAAGCTCGGCCGGCCGCCGCGCAGCGGTCTGATCCAGGTCAATTTCCACGACCCGGACGGCAACCACGTCCATGTCGACTTCAAGGACGGGACCACGCCCGACCTGGTGCCGTACCGGGAAACCGCCTAGCCAGACCGGCGCTGCGTCGGCTCCAGGCATCCGGCCGTCGCAATCGAGCCTCAGGCGGGGCCCGCTGTCGTGCTAGGTGTCGATGATTGCTTCACGGCCCAGGCCCTTCAGCGAGACGACGCGGCACCATGGCGAAACGGCTGATCCTCAAGCTCTCCTGCACCGACGTCCCCGGCATCGTCGCCCGGATCTCGGACTTCGTGTTCCGCTCCGGGCTCAACATCCTCGAGAGCGCGCAGTTCTTCGACCGCGACACCGGCCGCTTCTTCATGCGGGTGGTGGCCGAGGCGGTGGAAGGCTCGATCGATCTCGACGAGCTGCGCGAAGGCTTCACCCCGATCGGCAGCGACTACGGCATGGGCTGGGAGATCCATGACGCGGACCGCAAGATCCGTGCCCTGGTCATGGTCTCGAAGTTCGACCACTGCCTGGTCGACCTCCTGTACCGGGTGCAGATCGGGGCGCTGCCGATCGAGATCCCGGCCGTGGTCTCGAACCACCGCGACAGCTACCAGCGGGTCGCCGCCGCCGGCATCCCGTTCCACCACCTGCCGGTGACCCGGGACAACAAGGCGCAGCAGGAGCGCCGGCTGCTGGAGCTGGTGGACGAGGAGAAGATCGACCTCGTCGTCCTGGCCCGCTACATGCAGGTGCTGTCCTCCGACCTGTGCCGGAAGATGGAAGGGCGGGTGATCAACATCCACCACTCCTTCCTGCCCAGCTTCAAGGGCGCCAAGCCCTACCACCAGGCTCATGCCCGCGGCGTCAAGCTGATCGGCGCCACCTCGCACTACGTCACCGACGACCTGGACGAAGGGCCGATCATCGACCAGGACGTGACCCGGGTCGATCACACCGCTTCGGCCGAGGACCTGGTCGGCATCGGCCGAGACGTCGAGAGCGTGGTGTTGGCCCGCGCCCTGAAATACCACTCCGAGCATCGCGTGCTGCTGAACGGCGCCAAGACGGTGGTGTTCCGCTGACGACCCTCGCCCGGTTTGACAGCGGTCTCGCCCTGCCATAACTTAACTGAAAAGTTAAATATGGGATCCGCCGGACCCAACCATAACAACGGGTCCGGCGGGGCGAGGGAGAGACGAGCATGGCACACCGGATCCTGGTCCTGGTCGGGACCAAGAAGGGCGCGTTCATCGCCGAGAGCGACCCGACGCGGCGGTCGTGGCGGCTGCGGGGGCCGTTCTGCGAGACTTGGCCGATCAACCATGTCGTCGCCGATCCGGCCTCAGGCACGATCTACGGCGCCGGCGGCAACGAATGGTTTGGCCCGGCGGTCTGGAAATCCACCGATCTCGGCGAGAGCTGGACCCATTCCAGCGAAGGGCTGGCCTATGCCGAGGGGCAGGAGCCGATCAAGGCGGTGTGGAGCCTGGGCGTGCGCAACGACCGGGTCTATGCCGGGGTGCAGCCGGCGGGGCTGTTCCACAGCGACGACGGCGGCCAGTCCTGGACCCATGTCGAAGGGCTGCAGCGGCACCCGACCCGGCCGGAATGGAGCCCGGGAGGGGCGGGGCTGATCCTGCATTCGCTGGTGCTGCATCCGGACGACCCGGACAAGATCTGGGTCGGCATCTCCGCCGCCGGGGTGTTCCACACCGCCGATGGCGGCGAGACCTGGGAGACCCGCAACCGCGGCACCCGCGCCGACTTCCTGCCCGAGGACCAGCGCTATCCGGAGTTCGGGCAATGCGTGCATTGCCTGGTGATGGCGCCGGGCAGGACGGAGCGGCTGTACCAGCAGAACCATTGCGGCATGTATCGCAGCGACGACGGCGGCCGGCGCTGGGACAGCATCGAGGCGGGGCTGCCCTCCAGCTTCGGCTTCCCGGCCGCAGCCCATCCGCGCGACGCCGACACGCTGTTCCTGCTGCCGCTCAACGGCGACATCAAGGGCCGCTTCGTGCCGGACGGTCGCGCCGCGGTCTGGCGCACCCGCGACGCCGGCGCCAGCTGGCAGGATCTGCGCCGCGGGCTGCCGCAGGAGAACGCCTATTTCGGCGTGCTGCGCCAGGCCATGGCGACTGACCGGCTGGACCCGGCCGGCGTGTATTTCGGCACCTCGGGCGGCGCGCTGTTCGCCAGCGCCGACGAGGGCGAGAGCTGGGACTGCGTCGCCCAGCACCTGCCCTCGATCCTGTCGGTCGAGACGCTGGTGGTCGACCGCTGAGCGATGGCCGAGCCGAGGACAAAGCCGGAGGAGGCGCCGGCCGTGCTGGTGCGGCTGCCGACGGCGCTGACCATCCTGTTCCCGGGCGCGCCGCCGCGGGTGGAATTGCGCGCCGGCACGGTGGGCGAAGCGATCGACGGGCTGAACGCACGCTGGCCGGGGATGGGCGACCGGATCCGCGACTCCAGCCCCGCGATCCGGCGCCACATCAACATCTTCGTCGACGGCCGGCGCGCCAGGCTGGAGACGCCGCTGGCGCCGGGGACGGAGGTGTTCGTGCTGACCGCGATCAGCGGCGGCTGACCGCCGCCACGCCGTCGGGACCGCGCTGCGCCAGGGCGAGCAGCAGGAGGCACAGCGCCGAAGCGACGAGGCCGGCGCCGGCCGCGGCCGGCCAGCCCCAATGGCTCGCTGCGGCCGCCAGCAGCGGCGGCCCCAGCAGCGACCCGGAGGCGCCGCCCTGGGCCAGGAGGCCGTTCGCCGTGGCCATGTCGCCGCCGGGCCCGACTGCATCGGGCAGGCGGGCGAAGACCACGGCCGGCACGGCGCCGGAGATCGCGTTGAGGATCGTCGCCGCCATGGCCGGCCACAGCCAGGATCCGCCCGACGGTGTGAACACGGCGAAGAGCAGCAGCGCCGGCACGACGACGCCGACCGCGGTGAAGCCGCCGAGCGGCCGGTCCCGCCGCATCCACCAGGCCGCGGCCAAGCCGCCCAGCACCGCGGAGAAGGCGGCCAGGCCGGTGATCAGCCCGGCCGTGGAGGCCGAGACGCCGCGCTGGTCCGTGAAATAGGCCGGCATCACCGCCAGCAGCCCGACCTCGAACACCGTGTAGCAGGCGAAGCCCACTGCCATCAGCCAGGCCCCGAGCGGCGCGCGAAGGGGATGGGCACCGTCCTTCGCGGCCCGGCGCGGCGCGGCCTCGGGCGGCGTCGGCAGGCGCCAGGACGGCAGCAGCAGCAGGGCCGTCAGCCCGGCGCTGCCCAGCAGCACCCAGCGCCAGGGCGCGGCCTCCACCCCCAGCCCGGCGAGGATGCTGCCGACGGCGAAGCCGACCGGGAAGAAGGTGCTCCACAGCGCCAGGGCGGTGGCCCGCTGCGCCGGCGATGCCGTGGCGATGGTCAGGGTCGGGGCGGCGACCGCGACGGCGAGATAGGCTGCGGCCTCGACGATCCGCCACAGGAACAGCCCGGCGACGGCCGAGGTCACGGCCATGCCGGCGGCGGCGACGGCGAGCAGCAGCAGCCCGGCCAGCAGCGCGCGGCGGGAGCCGACGCGGCCGATCACGACGCCGGCGAACAGCCCCAGCGTGGCGCCGCCGATCTCGAGCAGCGACACCAGCAGCGCCGCCGTGGTGAGGTCGAGGCCGAGGTCGCGCTGCATCGGCGGCAGCAGCGCCGACAGCTTGCCGAGCTGCGCCGCGGCGATCACGCCGGCGGCGTAGATCACCAGAATCGCGGCCCAGGATCCGCGGGACGACATGATCACTCCATGTGCAGGATGGGGCGATCCTAGCGGAGGAGCGGGGGAGGGCGGCTGAATAAGATATTCAGGCGCCGGAGAGTCAGGCCAGCGTCTCGGCCAGGCGCACGAAGGCCCCGTCGGACAGCTGCAGCCGGGTCCAGCGCATCCGGCCTTCGCGGATCGGGACGATCGGCGATCCGTTGGCGCTGGTCGCGATCTCGACCGCGGGCGGTTCGGCCTCGAACCAGCCCTCGCCGGTCAGGGCGGCCTCGGCGGCCTGGATCTCCGGCGTGGCGAAGCGCCAGAGCGAGACGCCCAGCAGCTCCGGCGTGCGGAAGTTCCAGTCGCGGCTGCGCCCGCGCGACGCCGCCAGCAGCCGATGCGTCAGGTCGCAGACCAGATGGGCGCTGCCGGAAGATTCCGTGACCAGCCGGGCCAGGGCGTGGTCGGCGGCGCTGTCCAGCCGGGCGCTCATCAGCCGGCGCAGGCGGGCCTGCTCCTCGGCATCGGGGACCAGCGTGCCGGCCTCCCAGCGCGACACCATCGCCTGCGACACGCGCAGCAGCTCGGCGGCATGGGCTTGCTTCACCCGCCGCAGCGCGCGCCACAGCCGCAGCGACCGGCCGAGGCCGTCGGCGGCGCAGATGCTGTATCCCGGAGCGGTCATGATGCCGTGAAGATGGGCCGAGCGAGGGAGAGAGTCCAGGGCCGAGCAGATCCGAGCAGATCCGAGTCCCCCTCCCGCGAGGGGAGGGGGGACTCAAGAGGAGCGGCGGCAGTCCCTCAGCTCTCCCAATCCGAATTGAGGATCACCTCGGTGAAGTCGACCCGCTTGTAGGTCGGGTCCATCCGGGCCAGGACGTCGGCCTTGACGTTGCCGAAGGTGGTCTGCGGCTTGCGGATGGTGCCGTGGGCGAAGGCCTCGATGATGCCGTGCTTGAAGTCGGGGCCGCGCGGATGGGCGTGCACCACCTGGCGGCGCTGCTCCTGGGTGAAGTCGTGGAAGGCGAGGCCCAGCACGTCCATCTCCACCCCGGCCGTCACCAGCGCCACGACCGGGTGCTTGTGCTCCGGGATGCCGGGCGTGGTGTGCAGGGCGATCGCGTCCCAGACCAGGTCGATGTCGGCGGCCGGAATGCCGTGCCGCTGCAGGAAGTCGCGCGCGGCGTTGGCGCCGTCGACCTCGAAGCGCAGGTCGGGGCTGGCATAGGCGTCGGTCAGCCCCATGTCGTGGAACATCGCCCCGGCGTAGAGCAGCTCGGGATCGAACTTCAGCCCCTTGCGCTGCCCGGTCAGGGCGCCGAACAGGTAGACCCTGGTCGAGTGGTGGAACAGCAGCTCGCTTTCGGTGTCGCGCACCAGCTCGGTGATCTCCCGCGCCATGGCGCTGTCGGGAATGCGGATGCCGGCGATGGACATGGTCTCTGACCTTCCGTCGAAGAGTTTCGGTGCCTTCATGTGAGCCTCCGGCATCGGGAGCCTCAACGCGGCCGGAGCGGCGCTTCCGGACAAGCGCACGCGGAAATCGGACATTGCGGCCGGGCGGCGACCGTGGGATCGGTCGGCGACAGCAGGAGGGCACGGAATGCCGGTGCGGACGGTCGCGATCGCCATCTTCCCGGGCGTCCAGGCGCTGGACGTCGCCGGCCCGGTCGACGTCTTCGCCGAGGCCAACGCCTTCATCGATGCCGGCGATCGCTACGAGACGCTGCTGGTCGCCGCCGACACGGCGCCGCTGCGCGCCTCGAACGGCATGCAGATGGCCGCCGATCGAAGCTTCGGCGAGGCTGTGGAGCCGTTCTCGATGGTGCTGGTCGCCGGCGGCCCCGGCCTGCCCACGGCGGCGCCCGACCCGCTGCTGTCCGCCTGGCTGGCCGAGGCCGCGCCGCGGGCCGGGCTGCACGGGTCGATCTGCACCGGCGCGTTCGCCTTCGGCCATGCCGGGCTGCTGGACGGCCATCGCGTGACCACGCATTGGCAGAACGCCCAGCGCCTGGCCGAGCTGTTCCCGCGGGCGCAGGTCGAGCACGACCGGATCTATCTGCGCGACGGGGCGCTGGTGACCTCGGCCGGCGTCACCGCCGGCATCGACCTGGCCCTGGCGCTGGTGGCGGAGCATCACGGCGCCCGGGTGGCGCTGAGGGTGGCCAAACGGCTGGTGGTGGTGGCGCAGCGCCAGGGCGGCCAGTCCCAGTTCAGCCCGTTCCTGACCGCTCCGGCCGACCCGGAGTCGCCGATCGCCCGGGTGCAGGCGCATGTCCTGCAGAACATCGGCGCCGGCTTCACGGTCGAGGCGCTGGCGAAGGTGGCGGGCATGAGCGGCCGCAACCTGGCGCGGCTGTTCGTGCAGGAGACCGGCGTGACGCCGCACGAATTCGTCGAGCGCGCCCGCGTCGACGCCGCCCGCAACCTGCTGGAGGGCAGCGACCGCGCGCTCAAGGCGGTGGCCTATGACTGCGGCTTCGGCAGCGCCGACCGCATGCGCATCGTCTTCGCCAGGCGCCTCGGCGTCACCCCGGCCCAGTACCGCGCCAGCTTCCGGGTGCGATAGACGCCGATCAGTGGAGATCGTGCGTATAGACGAATTTCGGCATGCTCCAGTTGAACCGGAGCGCGAGGAGGCGGAGCGTCAGGCCGACGATCATGGCGGCCGCGGTGACGAGGTCGTGGCCGATGCCGGCGGACAGCCCGGCGACATAGACGCCACCGGTCACCACCGACACGGTGGCGTAGAGCTCGCTGCGGAAGAGGAGCGGGATGTCGTTGCAGAGGACGTCCCGCAGGACGCCGCCGACGCAGCCGGTGATCATGCCCGAGGCGATGACGATCACGATCGGCAGGTCCAGCGCCATCGCGACATTGACGCCGATCACCGTGAAGACGACGAGGCCGATCGCGTCCAGTAGCAGGAACAGCTTGTGCAGGTGATGCATGAAGCGGGCGGCGGGGATGGTCAGCAGGGCGGCGCCGCCGGTGAGGAGCAGGTAGGACGGATGCTCCACCCAGGACAGCGGGTGGTGGTCGAGCAGGATGTCCCGCGCCGAGCCGCCGCCGAGCGCGGTCACGCAGCCCAGCAGGCAGACGCCGACCCAGTCCATGCTGCGCCGCCCGGCCGCCAGCGCCGCCGTCATCGCCTCCGCGACGATCGCGATCAGATAGAGGGAATGCAGCAGCATCGGCGGATCCTCGCTCGTCCGGCGGGGACCATGTCAGGGCCTCCGCCCCTGATCAAGCCGACCGGCCCGCCGGGCCTTCCGTCTCGTGGCCGAACTCCTGTCCGGCCCAGCGTCCGGCCAGAAAATCGGTGAACAGGCGGATCTTCGGCGACAGCAGCCGGCTGGGCAGGAACAGCGCCTGCACCGGCGTCGAGGGACGCTCGTAGCCGATCAGCACCGGCTTGAGCCGGCCGGCGGCCACCAGGTCCGCGACCTGCCAGGACGGGGCGCGGACCAGCCCGGCGCCGGCCAGCGCCGCGGCGACGGCGGCGTCCAGGTCGTTGGCGCGGATCCTGGCCGCGACCGGGACCGTCACACTCCCCGCCGGTGTCCGGAACGGCCAGGAGACGGGGCCGGGAGCGGTGGCGAAGACCACGCAGTCATGCCCGGCCAGATCCTCGGGCACCGACGGCGCGCCGCGGCGGGCGAGATAGCCGGGCGCGGCGCAGACCCTCATGCGGATGCCGCCGAGCCGGCGCACGATCATGCTCGAATCCGGCAGCCGGCCGATTCGGATGGCGAGGTCGACGCCGTCCTCGACGAGGTCGACCGGGCGGTCAGTCAATGTGAGGTCGACGGCGAGGCCGGGATGAAGCGCCAGGAAATCCGGCAGCAGCGGCGCCAGCTTCAACCGGCCGATCAGCGTCGGCGCGGCGACATGCAGCCGACCGATGGCTTCGGACCGATGGGCGGTCAGCGCCTGCTCCGCCTCCTCGACCTCGCCCAGGATGCGCCGGGCCTGGTCGTGGTACAGGCGGCCCGCCTCGGTCAGGGCCAGGCGCCGCGTGGTGCGGATCACCAGCCGGGTGCCCAGGCGCTCCTCCAGCGCCGCGAGCTGGCGGCTGACCGAGGTCAACGACAGGCCGAGCCCACGCGCCGCCGCTGACAGGCTGCCGGCCTCAGCCACCTTGACGAAGACGGCCATCGCCGCGAAGCGGTCCATGGGCATCCTTGCGGTTTCCGGAAGGATGAAATCCGGGAAAGCAGGATACTCCCGACCCTCGCGCTGGCATACGGTCCACGTGATGCGTCGATGGAGGATTGCGATGTCCGTCCTGTCTCATCTCCTCGATCCGGCTCCTGCCGTGGAAACTGCCGCTTGCCGGCGGGCCGCGGCGAAAGACGACCGATCCTCCCTGGCCTGCGTCTGCGGCATATCCGCGGCGGGGCTGGCCCTTGGCCTGATCGCGGCGCTCGGCCCCGCGGGCAGCGATGTAGCGGTCGCGACGGCGCTGATCACAGTGCTCGGTACCGTCAGCGCCATCGGCCTCGGCATCGGCCTGGCGGCGGCCCCGTGGCGATGAATTGCCCTCGGCGCAATCGGATGGTTGAGCGAAGCGGGCCGGTCCGGCCATGGTCGCGCTGATGCCGACCGATCCCGTCCTTCTCGCGGTGCTGCTGGGCACCATCTTCGTGATCGCCTTCACCAAGGGCGGCTTCGGCGGCGGCTTCGCCATCCTCGGCATCCCGGCGCTGTCCTTCGTCATGCCGGCGGTGGACGCCGCCGCGGTGATCGCGCCGCTGGTGCTGCTGATGGACGTGTTCACCGTCTGGGCCTTCCCGCCGCGGACCTGGAGCCGGCCCAACCTGCGGGTCCTGGTGCTGCCGCTGCTGTGGGGCATCGCGCTCGGCGGCTTGACCTTCGCCCTGGTCGACCCGGCCTGGGTGACGCTGCTGATCGCGCTGGTCACCCTGGTCTTCGCCCTGCGCTGGTTCGCCCGCCGCCGGCTCGACCAGCCGCGGACCGCCCCTTCCGGCCGGCGGGCGGCGCTGTGGGGCACGCTGACCGGCTACACCACCTTCGTCGCCCATTCCGGCGGGCCGCCGCTGGCGATATACCTGCTGCCGCAGCGGCTGGACAAGACCGTGTTCGCCGGCACCTCGGCGATCGTCTTCATGCTCTGCAACATCGCCAAGCAGGTGCCCTATCTCTGGCTCGGCGTGCTGGAGCCGCGGAACCTCGCCGCCATCGCCGCGGCGGCGCCGGTGGTGCCGCTCGGGGTCTGGATCGGCCGCCGCTTCCACGACCGGATCGACGAGGCGCGGCTGTACCTCTGGTGCCACCTGCTGCTGGTGGCGATCGGGCTGAAGCTGCTGGTCGACGGCGTGCTCGGGGTGCTGTGACGCCCGCAGGCGGATCCGATCGCCCCGGTTGGGGCCTAGAGGTTCATTCCGGCCAATCCGACCCTCTCATCCAGAAACGTCAGGGTCGTGAAGCTGACCACATCGTCATAGGCCAGATTTGCCGATTTCCGCAGCACGGCCCTGAAGCGATCTATGGATTCGGCTTTGAAGAAACCGAGATTTGTGTCGATGAACGTATAGAGCCCCCTCTCGTGGTCCATGATCGCGCCGACGCTGTGCTTGGAATCGCCGAGATCGAGGTTGACCAGTCGGTAAAGGCAGGAATAGTCCGGTTGCGGATCGATCTCGGAAACCAAATCCACGAACTCGTCCGTGTCGAAGTCCCGGTCGGGCGATGTCAGCCGGTGTCCGAGGCCGGCTTCCTCCAGCAGCCCTCCGATCACGCCGCGGAAATCGGGAGCGGCCGTCTCCTGCAGCCTGATCCCCATTCGGCCGCGGCGGTACCCTTCGTATCTCAGCTGATCATTCATCACCGACGAGATGCCACCGGGGCTCCTGATCCAGTCGAAGAAGGCGCCGTCCGTTCCCTGGGCGTGCATCCGCATGTAGTGGCAGGTCAGCGCGGCACAGACCCCTTCTTCCGTGAGCGGAAAACGGCTGATCTCCCGGCCGTTGTTGCGCGCCGCCACCTTCAGGGGCATCCACGGAAAATCTTCGGCCTGGTTGAAGACCTTGAGCAGAAGATCGCCGTGCCGCTCGAATCCGGATTCATCCGCCGTCTCCCCGATATTGTCTGTGGCTTGCAACACCGGCCCGTTCACGGGCTGGGCGGAGCGCGCCGACGTCCTGGAGGGAACCGCCTTCGCGGGGCGCCCTCCGGGGCTGGCCAGTATCCAGGCCTCGGGCGGGACAAGCGTAACCTTCTCGCACCAATCGCGGAATTCCGCCGACAGCTTCAAGATCTTCTCCTTGATCGATGCTTCTACTCTTCGGTCACGACGTCTGCTGCTGCGATATAGGTATCGATGGGATCGGGGGGCGGCCAGGGCCGGCCCCATGCCCGTTCGATATGAGGTCATGCCGACCCAGGTCACAGCGGTGCACGCCGGCGCCTCGGCGCTGCGCCGGCCTCCCGGTTGGTGTAAAGCATTCTCCATCGGGGAGAATCGATGGACGACTCCAAGCTTACCGCCCTGTCCGCCTGGATCACCGAGGCGGGGCTGATCGGCCTGCCGGAGACCGAGCTGCTGGCCGGCTTCTGCGCCCGGGCCGTGTTCGCCGGCCTGCCGATCGCCAGCGGCCTCCTGGTGATCGACACGCTGCACCCGGTCTATGAGGGCAATGCCGTGCGCTGGCGCTGCGGCGAACCGGAGGCCAGCTTCACCGGCTACGGCCGCACCACGCCGGGCGAGCGCGAGGAGAAGTGGCGCGCCAGCCCGTTCTTCCACCTGATCGACACCGGCGAGGAGTGGATGCGCCGGCGGGTGACGCCGGAGAGCTGCGCCGAGTTCCCGGCCGTGGCCACGGCGGCGGCGGAGGGGATGACCGACTATCTCGGCGTCCTCAACCGCTTCGAGGCGGAGGGCGCGATCGCCGATTGGGACGGGCTGTTCTCGGCCTGGACCACCGACCGGCCGGGCGGCTTCACCGACGAGGAGATCGCGGCGCTGCTGCGGCTGATGCCCGGCCTCGCCATGGCGATGAAGGCGATCACCCTGGCCCGGATGGCCAGCACGCTGCTGGACACCTATCTCGGCCGCGACGCCTGCGACCTGGTGTGGTCGGGCCGCATTGCCCGCGGCGTCGCCGACCGGATCGACGCGGTGCTGTGGTTCAGCGACCTGCGCGGCTACACCAAGATCACCGACACGGCGCCGCCGGAGCAGATCATCCCGCTGCTGAACGACTATGCCGACGCCGTGATCTCGGCGGTGCAGGCGGCGGGCGGCGACGTGCTGAAGCTGATCGGCGACGGCGTGCTGGCGATCTTCCGGCCGGAGGACGGCGGGGCCGAGGCCCGCGCCCGGGCCCGCCGGGCGGCGCTGGATGCGGTGCGCCAGGCCCGGGCGACGATCGCGATTCTGAACCCGCAGCGCGAGGCGGCCGGCCAGCCGGTGACCGAGATGTATGCCGGCCTGCATATCGGCGAGGTGTTCTTCGGCAATGTCGGCAGCGCCAGCCGGCTGGACGTCACCGTGGTCGGCCCGGCGGTGAACGAGACCAGCCGGATCGCCGAGCTGTGCCGGTCGGCGGACCAGCCGATGCTGGTGTCCTCCGCCTTCGCCGCGGCGGCGGGCGGGGCCGAGGCCGGCCTGGTCTGCGTCGGCCGCTACGCCCTGCGCGGCGTGCGCATGCCGCAGGAGCTGTTCACGCTGGAGCCGGACCGGGGCTAAAGCCGCCAGACCCGCAGACCGCGCATCCGGTCGCCATGGATCAGCACCGCCGACAGGCAGCCGGTGGCGAAGGCGCCGGTGTCGACGTCGATGCGGTGCGGATGGTCCAGATCCAGCCGGTCGGCCGGGGTGTGGCCGTGGATCACCGCGACGCCCTCCGGGAAGGGGCCGGGCCAGTCCAGGAACGGGTCGCGGATCCACAGCAGGGTGCGGCGGTCCTGCTGCGCCAGCGGGACCTCCGGGTCGATCCCGGCATGGACGAAGAACAGGTCGCCGATCCGGTGGGTGACGGGGCAGCCGCGCAGCCAGCCCAGCAGCTCCGGCCCGATCGCCGCCCGCACCCGGGCGCGCCAGTCGCCGCCGAGAGCGGCGACGCCGCATTCGGCCAGCACCCGGTCGCCGCCATAGCTCAGCCAGAACTGCAGGGAGGCATGGTCTGCGGCGCCGTCCAGCAGCGCCAGCATGCGGTCGTCGTGATTGCCCAGGAGGGTGATCGTCTCGGCGCCGGGGAGGCCCTGCCGCGCCAATGCGAGGGCCCGCAGATTCTCCGGGCCGCGGTCGACCAGGTCGCCGAGATGGATCAGCGTGCAGCCGGTGCCGCCGGGCAGGGCCGCGAACTCCGCCGACACCAGCCGGTGCATCGCCTCCAAGAGGTCGGCCTGGCCGTGCACGTCGCCGATCGCCGCCACCGCCCGGCCCGGCGGCAGCGGCCGGATCGCAGGGCGCCAGGGATCGTGGCGCGGGTCGAGATGGCGCGGCAGCCGGTCGAGGTCTTCCGGCTTCATGGCAGGGCGTCGCGTGTCGATCGGATCATGCGCCCATCATAACAACGGTCCGCTGGGGTTGCAGGATGTCCTGCGGCGCTTAGGTATGTCGTGCGGACCGGCCGACAATCGCACCACCGGCAGGTGGGAGGCCCCGCCACGCGCCGCGGCATGCGGCCCGGCGCGACCCGATCGACAAGCCGCCCCGAGGGGCGGCGCCATCGACAGGAGCAAGCGATGAAGCTGAACACCGCGCTGGTCGACCGGACGGTGACCCGGTTCGGGGCCCAGGCCCTGCCCGAAAACCATCCGGCCATGCCCCAGCTGAACACCATGTTCGGGGAGCACACCTTCCTGCTCGACGGCGACGGCCTCTACATCCTCGAGGCGGTCGAGATTCCGCCGGCCGGCGCTCCGGCGGGGCAGGTGATCAAGCTGGCCAGCTGGGCGGATGCCGAGCGGACGACGCTGGCGCCGCACGAGCCCGAGCCGACCGACGTCGTGATCGAGCTCGGGCCGATCGATCCGGACGAGAAGGTCTGAGTTCGCCGGGCGGCCGGGCAGGAGTCCGGCCGCCCGCTTCCTTCGCGGCTCGCCGTCGGCGCGAATCGGGTAGGATCGCCGTCCCATGGCCGGATCTCTGGCCGCCGCATCCACCGGAAGGACTTGCTGCCGATGACCCGCCGTCCGTTCCGTCGCGCCTCGGCCGCGGCGCTGCTCGTCCTGCTCACCGCCGCGGCTCCGGCCCGGGCCGGCTGGGACTACGCCAAGCTCGACCGCGAGCTGCGCGAAGGCGACAAGCCGAGCGTGGTGATCGACCTCGCCAAATGCCTCGACCCGTCCGGCGCCGGCGGCCCGCCGGTGGTCGCGGTGCCGACCTTCACCACCTTCAACCTGACGCCGCAGTTCATTGCCACCTCCGAGACCCACGCCTTCGAAGCGGCGAACGGCGCGATGTCGCTGGAATACATCCGGCTGCGCATCTTCCCGGACAGCACCGCCGAACTCAGCCTGAAGCATCTGAACCCGTCGACCTATGAGCCGGTCGGGGCGGCGACGGTGCTGCGCTGCCGGCTGAACGACGGCTCGATCACGCTGCGCGACGGCGACTGAGACACGGCCATGGCGCATCGCCGCCGCGGCTGTGGCAGGATCGGTTCCGGAGAGTCGAGGAGGGACCGATGACCGACCATGCCGCCCGTACCGCCGAGCTGGAGGCTGAGGAGGCCCGGCTGGCCTTCGACCGCTTCGACTTCGCCGAGGCCTGGACGATCGGCCAAAGGCTGCTCGAGACCGCGCCGGCGCCGGTCGCCATCCGCATCCAGGTCGGCGACAAGGTGCTGTTCGCGGCGGCGCATGACGGCACCTCGGCCGACAACCAGGTCTGGCTCGACCTGAAATCCGCCGCCGTCCGCCAGTTCGGCCACAGCTCGCTGTGGCTGCACCACCGGCTGAAGGCGCGCGGCCGGACCCTGGCCGAGAGCCCGTCGGTCCGCACGCCGATGATCGACCATGGCGGCGGCTTTCCGATCCGCATCGGCGCCCAGGTGGTCGGGTTCATCGGCGTCTCCGGCCTGCCGCACGAGGACGACCACCGGCTGATCACCGGCGCGATCGCGGCGTACAAGGCGGGGCGGCTCTAGGACGAGACGAATCGAGATCCGGTCACATCATGGCCTGACCGGATGTCGAGCATCCTCGCCGTCCTGCAGACCGAATCCCGGCGTCCGGTCCGGCCATGGACTCAGCCTGAATTCATTCCGATTCAGGGCGCAGGCGCCGCCTCCAGGATGGTGACGGCCGAGCCGGTCGGGACCGCTCGCGTCAACGCGAACCCCGCTTCATCCAGCAGCCGGCCGAACTCCGCCTCGGTCCGCTCGCGGGCGGTGCCGAACATGGCCATCATCTGCATGTCGGTCAGGTATTCGGTCGGCCGTCCCCGTGACGGATCGGGCTCGATCAGGCCTTCGACCACCAGCAGCCGTGCCTCCGCCGCCATGCCCGACCGGCACGACCGCAGGATCCGCGTCGCATCCTCGTCCGGCCAGTCGTGCAGCACGCGGACCAGAAGATAGAGGTTGGCGCCGGCCGGGACTCCGTCGAAGAAGCTGCCGCCGCGCGGCGTGATCCGGCCGCCGGCCAGCGCCTCGGGCGGGATGGCGGCGACCACGTCGGCCCGGTCGAAGACGATGCCCTTCGCGGCCGGATAGAGCGCCAGGATGCGACGCAGGGTCTCGCCGTTGCCGCCGCCGATATCGGCGATCAGGCGGACGCCGGTGAAGTCATAGGCGGTGGCGATGGCGGCGTGGCGGTCGTCCGGGAAGTTCGCCATGAAGGCGTCGAAGATCCGCGCTTCGTCGGGGTGGCTCCGCAGGTAATCGAAGCGGCTCGTCCCCCAGGCCGCCTGATGCGGGTTCCGGCCGTGCAGGGCGGCGTCGAGAGCCTCCCAGGCCCGCCAGGATCCGGCGGCCGTCCAGAAGCGCGCCGAAGGGTGCAGGCTGTCCGGCGCGTCGCTGCGCAGCAGCAGGGATCGCGGCGTGTGGCAGGCCATGCCGCCGGCGTCGACGCGGAAGATGCCGAAGGCGGCGAGGGCGCGGATCGCCCGCAGCAGCGGCTCCGCCAGGACGCCGCTGGCCGCGGCCAGATCGGCGACGCTGGACTTGCCATCCGGCGCGATCCGGTCGGCGATGCCGAGATCGGCGACGAGCCGGATCGTCCGCGAGACCTGGAAGCCCCGGATCAGCAGATCCACCGCCAGTCGGTCGTCCTCGGGACCGGCCATGCCTTTTGCAGCCTTTCGGCCGCAACCGTGACGCGACGAACCGGTGCAGGATACGCCAAGGCGGCCCGCGGCTCCACCGGGCGAAGGTCAGCCGTTCCGCTCCCGCCACAGCGCCGCCGCCCGCTCCAGGTGGCGGGCATGGGCGGCCTCGCCGCTGTCGCCGGCGATCACCGCCAGCGCCACCGCGGCGGTGCCGACCACCGTGGCCTCGGCAGCGGGATCCTCGGCGGCGCCGGTCCAGACCGCGCGGAAATGCTCCAGGTCGCGGCGCTCCAGCCGTTCGCCGCGGCCTTCGCCCAGGATCGGCGGCACCGTCTCGTCCAGCGCCTCGCCGGCCACCAGGCGCTGCAGCGACAGCGCCTTCAAGGGCGTGCGCTCGGCCTCGCCGCCGGCGCCCTTGACGACGCACAGGTCGCCCTGGCCCAGCAGGCGGGCGGTGTCGCGGTGCAGGTCCTGGTAGGCCGGGTGGAAGACGCCGACGAAGCTGGCCCCGGCCTCGAACGGGTTCAGCAGGCGCGCTGCCGAGTTGACCGGGCTGCGCAGCCCCAGCACCGGCCGCAGCTCCATCAGCTCGGTCAGGGTGCGGCTGACCGCGCGCAGCGGCAGATAGGCGAAGCGGGTCTCATCCAGGATCCGGGCCGCCTCGGCCGGGGTCTCCGGCACCGGCAGGCCCAGCGCCCGCACCGCATCCTCGGTCTCGATGCCTTCGGTGACCCGGACGTTGATGCCGTGCATCAGCACCGGATGGCCGGCGCGGGCGACCAGCAGGGCGGACAGCAGGAACCAGGGCGCGCCGCGGGTCTTGCCGGCGGCGTAGGACGGCCAGTCGAGCGCCGGCCGGGTCGCCGGGGCGGCGGTGACCACGGCGCGGGCGGCGCGGATCATGCCGGCCAGCTCCGCCGCCGTCTCGCCGCGATAGCGCTCCAGCAGCAGGAAGGCGCCGACCTGCATCGGGTCGGCCTCGCCGGACAGGATGATGGCGAAGGCATCCTGGGCCTCCGCCTCGGTCAGCGGCCGCGACCGGCCGGGGCCGCGGCCGATCGCCGCCAGATGCGCCGCCATGCGCTGCCGCGGCGGCGAGTCCGGGGTGGCGGTCACGGTTTCGACGTCGCTGGCCATGGCCGGTGCTCTCTCGAGGATATGACTGCGAATGGTTAGCGCGGGAGGACCGGCCCGTCGAGCGCGCCTTGGGTCGCGGTCGCCCCGGCTGCAATGATTGTATGGCCGCCGGCCTTGTAGGAAGATCGGCATCGACAAACCAGGAACCGGGGCGGATCGGGTATGGTGCTGAAGACGACGGCGGGCCGATGACGCGGACGATCGGAACGTTCGACACCGTCATCGTCGGGGCCGGCTCCGCCGGCTGCGTGCTGGCCAACCGGCTGTCGGCCGATCCCAAGGTCTCGGTGCTGCTGCTGGAGGCCGGGGGGAAGCCCGGCACCATCTGGGTCCACATCCCGGTCGGCTATCTCTACACCCATGGCGACCCGCGCCTGGACTGGTGCTTCAAGACCGAGCACGAGGCGGGCCTGGGCGGCCGGGCGATCAACTATCCGCGCGGCAAGGTGCTGGGCGGCTGCTCCGCCATCAACGGCATGATCTACATGCGCGGCCAGGCGCGCGACTACGACCAGTGGCGGCAGCTCGGCAATGCCGGCTGGGGCTGGGACGACGTGCTGCCGTACTTCATCAGGTCCGAGGACCACTGGCAGGGCCGCTCGGCCGTCCACGGCGCCGGCGGCGAATGGCGGGTCGAGCCGCAGCGCCTGTCCTGGGCGATCCTCGACGCCTTCCGCCAGGCCGCGGCCGAGACCGGCATCCCGCCGACCGAGGACTTCAACACCGGCGACAACGAGGGCTGCGGCTATTTCCAGGTGAACCAGCGCCGCGGCATCCGCTGGACCACGGCCAAGGGCTTCCTCAACCCGGCGCTGAAGCGGCCCAATCTGAGGGTCGAGACCCATGCCCAGGTGCTGAAGCTGCATCTCGAGGGCAAGCGCGTCGCCGGCGTGGTGTTCCGCCGGCCGGACGGCACCGAGGCCTACGCCGCGGCGGGGGAGGTGGTGCTGGCGGCCGGCGCCGTCGGCTCGCCCGCCATCCTGCAGCATTCCGGCATCGGCCCGGCCGACCTCCTGGCCGCGCATGACGTGCAGCCCGTGCACGACCTGCCGGGGGTGGGCGAGAACCTGCAGGACCATCTGCAGCTGCGCCTGGTCTACAAGGTCCAGGGCGTGCCGACCCTGAACGAGCGGGCCAACCGGCTACTCGGCCGCATCGGCATGGGCGTAGAATACGCGCTGTTCCGCAGCGGCCCGCTCAGCATGGCGCCCAGCCAGCTCGGCGCCTTCGCCCGCAGCGACCCGGCGCAGGAGACGGCCAATCTCGAATACCATGTCCAGCCGCTGAGCCTCGACCGCTTCGGCGAGCCGCTGCACCGCTATCCCGCCTTCACCGCCTCGGTCTGCAACCTGCGGCCGCACAGCCGCGGCTCGGTTCGGATCAAGAGCCCGGACCCGACCGCGGCGCCGGCGATCCGCCCGAACTACCTGTCGGAGGAGGCGGACCGCCGCGTCGCGGTCGACGCCATCCGGCTGACCCGGCGGATCGCCGCGGCGCCGGCCCTGGCCCGCTACGCGCCGGAGGAGGTGCGGCCCGGCCCGGCGCTGCAGGACGAGGCCGATCTGGTGCGGGCGGCGGGCGACATCGCCACCACCATCTTCCACCCGGTCGGCACCTGCAAGATGGGCCGGGACCCGCTGGCCGTGGTCGACGAGCGGCTGCGGGTGCGCGGCCTGTCGGGGCTGCGCATCGCCGACGCCTCGATCATGCCGACCATCACCTCGGGCAACACCAACTCGCCCACCATCATGATCGCCGAGAAGGCTTCGGCGATGATCCTGGAGGACCGCAGTTCTCCCTGAGGAGGCCCCATGGAATTCCGTGATCGTCACGTGGTCGTGACCGGCGGCACCGGCGCGCTCGGCTCGGCCGTGGTCGGGCTGCTGCTCGAGGCCGGCGCCGCCTGCCATGTCCCGGTCCGCGACCTCAAGGATTCGCGCCGCTTCGCGCATCGCGGCCATGACCGGGTGGTGCTGTCGCCGGTGCCGGACCTGACCGACGAGGCGGCGGTGGCGGCGTTCTACGCGGCGCTGCCCGAACTCTGGGCCTCGATCCATGTCGCCGGCGGCTTTGCCATGGCGCCGATCGGCGAGACCGACAAGGCGATGCTGCAGCAGCAGCTCGACACCAACCTGGTTTCCGCCTTCCTGTGCTGCCGCGCCGCGGTGCAGGCGATCGGCCAGGGCGGCGGAAAGGGGGGCGGCGGCCGCATCGTCAACGTCGCGGCCCGGCCGGCGCTGGAATGGCGCCAGGGGGCCGGCATGACCGCCTATACGGCGTCGAAGGCGGCGCTGGCCGCCCTGACCGTGGCCCTGGCGCAGGAGGTGGCGGGGCAGGGCATCCTGGTGAACGCCGTCGCGCCCTCGATCATGGACACGCCGGCCAACCGCGCCGCCATGCCCAAGGCCGACCACTCCGCCTGGCCGAAGGTGGAGGAGGTGGCTGCGACCATCCTGCACCTGGCCTCGCCGGCCAACCAAGTCGCCCGCGGCGCGATCGTGCCGGTGTACGGCAAGGCGTGACCACGCCGATCTCTCCCAGAATCATGGCCGCGGTCGACCTGCTGGCGCCGCGACCGGGGGAAAGGTTGCTGGAAATCGGCTGCGGCACCGGCCAGGCGATCCAGGCGGTGACCGCCCGCCAGCCGGCCGTGACCGTCTCCGCCATCGACCGCTCCGACACCGCCGCGGCGCGGGCGCGGATCGTCAACGCGGCGGCGATCGCGGCCGGGCGGGTCAGCATCGCCAGAGGCGACATCGAGCACGGGCCGGTCGTGCCCGGCGGTTTCGACCGGATCTACGCCATCCGCGTCAACAGCTTCTGGACCCGCCCCGGCCTAGCCCTGCCGCATGTCGTCGGCAGCCTGCATTCCGGTGGCGAGATCTGGATCATCTACGACGAACCGGCGGCCCGGGTTGTCGAGACCGTCCGGTCGTCGCTCCAGGACTTTGGCCTGCAGGATATCCGCACCGAGCAGCGCCCCGGCGCGCTCGCCGTCGTCGCGAGGGGCCCTGGCGACCGCCGGTTATAATCTTCCTCCACAGGCTGTCTTGTCTGACTTGTCCGATCCGTCTAGCGTTTCGCGACGCAAAAAAGATCATGACGGGGAAGGCAGGATGTGGCGGGAAATCGCGCCGGACCGGCGGGACGAGATTCGTGTCGACGGCTACAAGGTGGTGGCCTACAGCTTCGGCTCGGGGCCGGAGACGGTGCTGTGCCTGAACGGCGGCCCGGGGCTGCCCTGTGACTATCTGCGCGACGCGCATTCCTGCCTGATCGACCGGGGCTACCGGGTCGTCGCCTTCGACCAGCTCGGCACCGGCGCGTCGGACCGGCCGGCCGATCCCTCGCTGTGGACCATCACACGCTATGTCGCAGAGGTGGAGACGGTGCGCCAGGTGCTCGGGCTCGGCCGGGTGCATCTGCTGGGCCATTCCTGGGGCGGCTGGCTCAGCGTCGAATACGCGCTGACCCACCCCGAGGCGCTGAAGACCGTGATCCTGGAGGACACGGCGGCCGACATCCCGCACCTGATCGGCGAGCTGGAACGGCTGCGCGCGGCGCTCGGCCCCGAGACCGTGGCGATGATGCAGCGGCACGAGGCCGAGGGTACGCTGGACCATCCGGTGTACCAGGCCGCGATCACCATCCTGAACCACCGCCATGTCTGCCGGCTGGACCATTGGCCGGCCCCGGTGAAGCGGTCGCTGGACGACTGGAACATGGGGCCCTACGGCACCATCCAGGGCCCGAACGAGTTCCTCTACACCGGCAATCTGAAGGACTGGAACCGGCTGCCGGACATGCACCGGATCACCGTGCCGGTGCTGATCACCTGCGGCGAGCATGACGAGCTGACGCCGGCCTGCTCGCTGCGCATGAAGCTGGCGCTGCCCAACGCCCGGCTGCACGTCTTCCCGAACTCCAGCCACATGCCGTTCTACGAGGAGCCGCACGCCTACTACCCGGTGCTGCTCGACTTCCTCGAACAGCACCGGGGCGCCTGATGCCGGGCTGTCCCGACCGCGGATGGGCCGGAGCCGCCCCCTCACCCGAAATCGCCAAGGCGATTTCGACCTCTCCCCAAGGAGAGGTGAAAAGTCCCTCTCCTTGGGGAGAGGGAGGGGCCCGACGCCGAAGGCGGCGGGAGGGTGAGGGGGAGAACCGGCCTCGCCTGAGTGCAGGAAGGGCCTGACCGGCGATGCACCGCTTCCGCTTCGTCCTGACCCGTCCGCTGCAGCTGATCCCGGTGCTGTTCGGCATCAGCGTCATCACCTTCGTGCTGATCCGCTCGATCCCCGGCGACCCGGCGCGGGTGCTGCTGGGCACCAAGGCGACGCCGGACGCGATCGCCCGGATCCGCGCCCAATTCGGGCTCGACGAGCCGCTGTGGACGCAATACGGCCTGTTCCTGCAGAACCTGGCGAATGGCGAGATGGGCCGGTCGATCCTGTACAAGGTCCCGGTGCTGCGCCTGATCGCCGAGCGGATCGAGCCGACGCTGCTGCTGGTGTTCGGCGCCGTGCTGCTGTCGCTGCTGATCGCCGTGCCCTTCGCCGCCATCGCCGCGCGCCGCCGCGGCCGGCTGGCCGACCACGCCATCCGCATCGTCTCCACCACCGGGCTCGGCCTGCCGCCGTTCTGGCTGGGGATCATGCTGATCATCCTGTTCAGCGTGACGCTGGGGCTGTTCCCGGTGGCGGGGTACGGCGACGACTGGGCCGACCGGCTGCACCATCTGGTGCTGCCCTGGCTGACCATCGCGCTCGCCCTGTCGGCGGTGCTGACCCGGACCCTCAGGGCCGCGATGATCGCCGAGCTGCGCTCCGACCAGGCCACCGCCGCACGGGCGCGCGGCCTGCCCGAGGGCATGGTGTTCTGGCGCCATGTCGTGCCCAACGCCATCGTGCCGACCATCAACCTGCTGGCCGTCAACATCGGCTGGCTGATCGGCGGCACCGTGATCATCGAGAACGTGTTCTCGATCCCCGGCATGGGCCAACTGCTGGTGCGCGGCATCTTCACCCGCGACTACATGGTGGTGCAGGGCGTGGCCATGGCCTTCGCCGTGGCCAGCGTCACGGTGAACTTCCTGGCCGACATCCTGACCGTCGCCATCGATCCGCGGGTGAAGCTGTGAGCGCCGTGGCCGACATCCCCGCCATCCGGTCGCGACTGCGCTTCAGGCTGCCGCGTGTGCCGGGCGCGCTATGGTGGGGCGCCGGCATCGTCGGGTTCTTCCTGCTGGTGGCGCTGCTGGCGCCGGTGATCGCGCCCTATAATCCGATCCAGCAGGACACCGCGAACGCGCTGCTGCCGCCCGGCCCCGGGCACTGGCTCGGCACCGACAATGTCGGCCGCGACGTGCTGTCCCGGCTGATCTGGGGCACGCGGCTGGACCTGATGATGGGCGTGCTCGGCGTGCTGATCCCGTTCCTGATCGGCACCGCAATCGGCTGCGTCTCCGGCTATTTCGGCGGCTGGGTCGACGCGCTGGTGATGCGCGTCCTCGACATCGTCCTGGCCTTCCCCTTTCTGGTGTTGATGCTGGCGATCATCGCCATCCTCGGCCCCGGCCTCGGCAGCTTCTTCATCGCCATGGCCCTGGTCGGCTGGGTGTCCTACGCCCGGCTGGTCCGGGCCCAGGTGCTGGTCTTGAAGGCCAGCGACTTCGTCACCGCCGCGCGCAGCCTGGGCTACGGCCATCTTCGCATCATGGCACGGCACATCCTGCCGAACGCGATGGTCAGCTCGATCGTGTTCTCGATGTCCGACGTGGTGCTGACCATGCTGCTCGGCGCCTCGATCAGCTATCTCGGCCTCGGGGTGCAGCCGCCGACCGCCGAGTGGGGCGTGATGGTGGCGGAAAGCCAGAACTTCATCATCCGCGCCTGGTGGATCGCCGCCTTCCCGGGCGTGGCGCTGGCGGTGATCGCGCTCGGCTTCAGCCTGCTCGGCGACGGGCTCGGCGAATGGCTCGGCCAAAATGGCTCGAGGTGAAGGAATGACCGTGCCGCTGCTGGAGGTGCGCGACCTGTCGGTGGCCCTGAGGCGGGCGGGGGAGGAGACGACCATCGTCGACCGCGTCTCCTTCGCGCTGGAGGCGGGGCAGGTGATGGGGCTGGTGGGCGAGAGCGGCTCCGGCAAGAGCGTCACCTGCCGGGCGCTGATCGGCCTGCTGCCGGGAAGCCTGCGCATCGCCGGCGGCTCGGTGCTGCTCAAGGGCCGCGACCTGGCGGCGCTGGAGCCGGAGGCGCTGCGCCGGGTGCGGGGGCGGGAGATCGGCATGATCTTCCAGAATCCGACCAGCCATCTCGATCCGGTGATGCGGATCGGCGACCAGATCGCCGAGGGCATCCGGCTGCATCGCGGCGCCTCGAAGCGCGAGGCCCGGGCCGCCGCGGTGGACCTGCTGCGCCAGGTCGGCATCCCGGATCCCGAGCGGCGGGCCGGCGGCTACCCGCACGAATTCTCCGGCGGCATGCGGCAGCGGGCGATGATCGCCACGGCCCTGGCCTGCGACCCGGAGGTGCTGATCGCCGACGAGCCGACCACCGCGCTCGACGTCACCGTGCAGGCGCAGATCCTGCGGCTGCTGCTGGACCTGCGCGACCGGCGCGGCCTCGCCATCATCCTGATCACCCACGACCTCGGCGTGGTGGCGCAGAGCTGCGACCGCATCGCCGTGATGTATGGCGGCACGCTGTGCGAGGCGGGGGCCAAGCGGGCGGTGCTGGCGGCGCCGCGCCACCCCTACACGGCGCGGCTGATCGCCTGCCAGCCTTCGCATGGCGACGGCGGGCACCAGCTGCCCTTCATCCCCGGCCAGCCGCCGGCTTTGGCCGACCTGCCCTCCGGCTGCCGCTTCCACCCGCGCTGCGACCGGGCCTTCGACCGCTGCACCGCGGTGCGGCCGGACGCGTCCTGGCCGGAGCCGGGACATATGGCGGCCTGCCACCGGGCCTTGGGAGACGCGGCATGACGCTGCTCGACGTCCAGGACCTCGAGGTCCATTTCCGGGCCGGCGGCCTGCCGCTGCCGGGGCGTCCGCCGCGGCTGGTGCGGGCGGTGAACGGCGTCTCCTTCACCCTGGCGCCGGGCGAGGCGCTGGGCCTGGTCGGCGAATCCGGCTGCGGCAAGAGCACGCTGGGCCGCGCCATCCTGCGGCTGGGCGAGATCACCGGCGGCGCCATCCGCTTCGGCGGCGCCGACGTCGCGTCGGGCGGCCGCGACGGCGTGGCCCGGCTGCGCCGCGAGACGGCGATGGTCTTTCAGGACCCCTATGGCGCGCTGAACCCGCGCATGGCGGTGGGCGAGGCGATCGCCGAGGTGCTGCGGGTCCACCGCAAGGTGCCGCGCGACCGCGTGCCGGCGCGGGTGGCGGAGCTGCTGACGCTGGTCGGCCTCCGGCCCGAGCACGCGGCCCGGCGCCCGGCCGAGCTGTCCGGCGGCCAGTGCCAGCGCGTCGGCATCGCCCGGGCGCTGGCGGTGGAGCCGAAGCTGATCATCGCCGATGAATGCGTGGCGGCGCTCGACGTCTCGATCCAGGCTCAGATCATCAACCTGCTGATCGAGCTGAAGGTCCGGATGAACCTGGCCCTGATCTTCATCGCCCACGACCTCGCCGTGGTCCGGCGCCTCTGCGACCGGGTGGCGGTGATGTATCTCGGCCGGATCGTGGAGGAGGGGGCGGCGGAGGCGGTGTTCGCGACGCCGAAGCACCCCTACACCCAGGCCCTGATCCGGGCGATCCCGGAGATCGATCCCGACCGCGCGCTGCCGGCGGACCTGCTGGGCGGCGAGCCGCCGAGCCCGCTCGACTTGCCGCCGGGCTGCGCCTTCCATCCGCGCTGCCCCTTCGCCATGGCGGAATGCCGGGCCGGGGCGCCGCCGGCGCTGCGGCCGGTCGACGGGCGCTTCACCGCCTGCCATCTCTATCCTGCAATCCCCGCACATTGAGACGGGGCAACACCGGAGGCTCACGATGACACGGAACCATCTCGGCATCGCCATGGCGGCGTTCCTGGCGGCGCTCGTCGCCGGCGGGGCGGCGGCGGAGGCGGCGGGCGTGCTGACCATCGGCCGGCGCGAGGACGGCACCACCTTCGACCCGATCAAGACCTCTCAGAACGTCGATTTCTGGGGGTTTTCGAACGTCTTCGACGTGCTGGTCCGGGTCGACAAATCCGGCCAGACGCTGGTGCCCGGCCTGGCCGAAAGCTGGACCACCTCCGACGACGGCCTGACCTACACCTTCAAGATGCGCGACGCGAAGTTCTCCGACGGCAGCCCGGTGACGGCGGCGGACGCCGCCTTCTCGCTGACCCGCATCCGCGACAACCCCGGATCGCTGTGGAGCGACACCTACAAGGTGATCAAGACGGCCGAGGCCAAGGACGACCGCACGCTGGTTGTCACGCTGACCCAGCCGATGGTGCCGTTCCTGGCGACGCTGGCGATGCCCGGCGCCTCGATCGTCTCCGAGAAGGCGATGAATGCGATGGGCGAGGACGCCTTTGCCGAGAAGCCGGTCGGCTCCGGCGCCTTCCAGGTCGAGGAATGGCGCCGCGGCGAGAAGGTGGTGCTGAAGAAGAACCCGAACTTCTGGCAGGCGGACCAGGTCAGCCTCGACGGCGTCGAATGGATCTCGGTGCCCGACGACAACACCCGCATGCTGAAGGTGCAGGCGGGCGAGCTGGACGCCGCGATCTTCGTGCCCTTCGCCAAGGTGGCGGAGCTGGAGAAGGACCCGAACCTGGTGGTCCACAAGGACCCCTCGACCCGCGAGGACCACCTGCTGCTGAACCACTCGCACCCGCCGCTCGACAAGCTGGAGGTGCGGCAGGCGATCGACTTCGCCATCGACAAGAAGGCGATCGTCGACACGGTGACCTTCGGCGTCGGCACCGTCGCCAACTCCTACATCCCGACGGGCGCGCTGTACCATACCGCGGACAACGGCGCCCGGCCCTATGACCCTGAGAAGGCCAAGGAGCTGCTGAAGCAGGCGGGCGTCGGCACCATCACCCTGACCTACCTGGTGCAGACCGGCGATACCGTCGACGAGCAGGTGTCGGTGATGGTGCAGCAGCAGCTGGCCAAGGTCGGCATCACCGCCAACCTGCAGAAGGTCGACCCGAGCCAGACCTGGGACATGGAGGTGGCGGGCGACTACGACATGGCGATGAACTACTGGACCAACGACATCATCGACCCCGACCAGAAGACGACCTTCGTCCTCGGCCACGACACCAACATGAACTACATGACCCGGTACCAGAACGACCGGGTGAAGGCGCTGGTGGCCGAGGCCCGGGTCGAGACCGACCCGAAGAAGCGCGAGGCGATGTATGTCGACCTGCAGAAGACGGCCAAGGCGGACGCCCATTGGATCGACCTCTACTACAGCCCGTATCTGAGCGTGTCGCGCAAGAACATCGAGAACTTCGGCCAGAACCCGCTCGGCCGGTTCTATCTGGAAGAGACGAAGAAGAACTGAGGACGGAATGGCTTCCATCATCGTGATCGGCGCGGGCGTCATCGGCGCCTCGGTGGTGTACCGCCTGGCGCAGGGCGGCGCGTCGGTCACGGTGCTGGAGGCGACGCGCATCGGCGCCGGCACCTCCGGCACCAGCTTCGCCTGGGTCAACTCCCACGGCAAGACGCCGCGGGCCTATCACGAGCTGAACGTCGCCGGGATGAAGGCGCATGCGGCGCTGCGCGACGAGTTCGCGGCGACGCCCTGGCTGCACCTGAACGGCAGCCTGGAATGGGCCGACGAGGCGGGGCGGGAGGAGCAGCGCCGGCGCTTCGACCGGCTGCGGGACTGGGGCTATGCCGCCGAATGGATCTCCGCCACGCAGCTGCGCGAGCTGGCGCCCGACATCGATCCGGGGGCGGTGGGCGACGCGCCGGTCGCCTGGTTCCCGGAGGAGGGCTGGGTCGACCCAGTGGTCTATGCTCATTCCATGCTCGCCGCGGCCCGGCGCCTCGGCGCGCGGGTCGAGATCGGCGCCCGCGTGGCGCGGGTGGAGCTGCGGTCCGGCCGCGTCACTGGGGTGACCCTGGCGGACGGCCGGACGCTGGGCGCCGACCTGGTGGTCAGCTGCACCGGCCGCTGGGCCGATGACGCCGGTTTCGATCCGGCGCTGCGCATCCCGCTGGCGCCGACCGCGGGGCTGCTGGCCTTCACCCCGCCGGTCGCGGTCGGGCTCGAGTGCCTGCTGAAGGCGCCGGGCTGCGATATCCGGCCGGACGGCGCCGGGCGCCTGCTGGTCTGCCGCAACGACGACGAGTTCGATCCGGCCACGGCACCGCAGCCGAGCGTCGACCTGCTGGAGATGCGGGAGCTGATCCGGCGCGCCCGCGCGATCCTTCCCGCTATGGGGCCGGTGGAGCCCGAGGCGGTGCGCCTCGGCATCCGCGCCATCCCGAGGGACGGCTACTCCGCCGTCGGCCCGCTGCCGCAGGCCGAAGGCTATTACGCCGCGGTGACGCACAGCGGCGTGACCCTGGCCGCCTTCCTCGGCGTGGCGGTGGCTGACGAGCTGCTGCGCGGGGTTACTCGACCCGAGTTGGCCACCTTCCGCCCGGCGCGGTTCTTCGGCTGACTTGATCGCGGCGGATGGGCCGGAGCGGCCCCCTCACCCGAAATCGCTGACGCGATTTCGACCTCTCCCCAAGGAGAGGTGAAAGGAGCTGCGGCCCTGTTTTCCCTCTCCTCGGGGAGAGGGAGGGGCCCGTCGCGTTGGCGACGGGAGGGTGAGGGGGGAGGTCTCTCTGCCGAAACGCTCGGCGCGCGGCCCCGGCCGGCTTATGCTGGCACCATGACAGGGAGGAACAGGCCCAACGGGCGGGGAGCAAGCGGTGGCTGACTGGCTGCTGTGGCTGATCGCGCTCGGCTATCTCGGCCTGCTCTTCGCCGTCGCCTTCATCGGCGACCGCAGCCCGGCCTATTGGCGGTCCGGCCTGCGCGAGCCGGCGGTCTACGCCCTCTCGCTCGCGGTCTACTGCACCTCCTGGACCTTCTACGGCGGCGTCGGCCGGGCCGCGTCGCACGGGCTCGACTTCACCCTGATCTATGTCGGGCCGATCCTGGTGATCACGCTCGGCTTCCCGATGATGCGGAAGATCACCCGGGTGGCGCGCGAGCAGAACATCACCTCGGTCGCCGACTTCATCGCCGCCCGCTATGGCAAGAGCCGCATCGTCGCCGCCGTGGCGACCGTGATCGCGCTGGTCGGCGTCCTGCCCTACATCGCGCTGCAGCTGCAGGCCGTCTCGCTCAGCTTCGGCGCGCTCGCCACCGGGCCGGGGCGGACGGTGGCGACGCCGGTGTGGGCCGACACGGCCCTGCATGTCGCCCTGACCATGGCGGTCTTCGCCATCCTGTTCGGCGTCCGCCACGTCCAGGCGAACGAACGGCACCAGGGCATGATCCTGGCCATCGCCTTCGAATCCCTGGTCAAGCTCGGCGCGATCCTCGCCGCCGGGGCCTTCGTCACCTTCGTCATGTTCGACGGGCCGGGCGACCTGGCGGCGCGGCTGCTGTCGGTGCCGGCGCTGCAGGCGCGGCTGGAGGGCTTCGCCGTCGGGCCGGAATGGGTGTCGATCACGGTGATGTCGGCGCTGGCCTTCCTGTGCCTGCCGCGGCAGTTCCATGTCGGGGTGGTGGAGAGCGGCCGGCCGGCCGACCTGCGCACCGCGCGCTGGCTGTTCCCGGCCTATCTCGGCGCGATCAACATCTTCGTCCCGGCCTTCGCCGTGGCCGGCCTGCTGCTGTTCGGCGCCACCGCCAACCCCGACCTGTTCGTGCTGTCGCTGCCGATGGCGGCGGGCGACCCGCTGCTGTCGCTGGCCGTGTTCCTGGGCGGGCTGTCGGCCGCCACCGGCATGGTGATCGTCGAGACCGTGGCGCTCAGCACCATGATCAGCAACGAGCTGGTGCTGCCGCTGCTGCTGCGCGGCGGCATGGCCGCACGGGGTGATGGTGCTCTAGGGCCGACCGTGCTGCGCATCCGCCGGATCGCGATCTTCGGCATCCTGCTGCTGGCCTATGCCTATTTCGCCATGATCGGCGGCAGCATGCCGCTGGCGTCGATCGGGCTGATCGCCTTCTGCGCCGTGGCCCAGCTGGGGCCGGCGCTGATCGCCGGGCTGTACTGGCGCGGGGCGCATCGCCACGGCGCCTTCGCCGGCATGGCCGGCGGCTTCCTGGTCTGGGTCGTGGTCTTCCTGGCGCCGACCCTGACCGGGGTCGACTGGGTGTCCGCGGTGCCGCTGCTCGGGATCGAGGGCGCGCTGTGGGGGATCGGCGACAACGTCGACGCCCTGACCCGCGGCGCCTTCTGGAGCCTCGCGCTCAACACCGCGCTGCTGGTCGGCGTGTCGCGGCTGGCGCAGGCCGGCGAGCGCGACCGGGAGCAGGCCGAGGCCTTCGTCGGCCCGGTGGTCGAGGCCCGGCAGCGGCCGCAAGCCACGCACCGCGCCGCCGCCTTCGACGACCTGAAGACCCTGGTCGCCCGCTTCATCGGCCCGGAGCGGGCCGAGCTGGCCTTCGGCGGGCCGGCGGCGGCGCTGCGCGACCGCGACCTGGCCGACCACACCGAGCGCCTCCTGAGCGGCGCGATCGGCGCGGCCTCGGCCCGCATCATGGTCGCCGCCACGATGCGCCGGCACCGCACCGCCCTCGGCCGGTCGCAGACCCTGCTGCGCGAGGCGTCGGAGGCGATCCTCTTCAACCGCGACCTGCTGAGCGCCACGCTCGACAATATCGGCCAGGGCATCGGCGTGTTCGACCGCGAGCTGCGCCTGGCCGCCTGGAACCGCCGCTTCGTCGAGATCCTCGGCCTGGCCGAGCCGCAGGTCGCGATCGGCATGCCGCTCCAGGCGCTGACGGGGCCGGGCGGCGGCCTCGGCCTTTCGGTGCTGCTGGAGGAGCAGCGCGACCCCGAGCGGCGCCGGCGCGCCCACAGCCATGAGCGGCGCGGCGCCGACGGGCGGGTGCTGGAGCTGCAGACCAACCCGATGCCGGATGGCGGCTTCGTCCTGGTCTGCACCGACGTGACCGAGCGGGTGAAGACGCTGGACGCGCTGCGCGAGAGCGAGCGGCGCATCCGCATCTACACCGACAACGTCCCGGTGCTGATCGCCTATGTCGACCGGGAGGAGCGCTACCGTTTCACCAACCGGCCCTACGAGCAGGCGCTGGGGCTCGAGCGCGGCGAGGCCAACGGCCTGTCGATCCGCACCGCCCTGGGCGAGGACCGCTACGCCCGGCTGAAGCCCTATATCGACGCGGTCCTGGCCGGGCGGCACCAGGTGTTCGAGATCGAGTTCGCCGCGGCGGGGGCCGAGCTGGCGCGCGGCACCTACATCCCGCACCGGGACGAGCAGGGCAGGGTCATCGGCTTCTTCACCCTGTACCAGGACATCACCGAGCAGCGCCGGGCCGAGGCCGTGCTGCGCGAGACCGCGGAGACGCTGGAGCGCCGCGTCGCCGAGCGTACCAGCGAGCTGACCGAGCTGAACGAGGCGCTGGCGGCGGCCAAGGCGGCGGCGGAGGCCGCCAATCTCGGCAAGACCCGGTTCCTGGCGGCGGCGAGCCACGACCTGCTGCAGCCCTTCCACGCCGCGCGCCTGCTGACCGCCACCCTGGCGGAGCGGCTGGGCCGGCGGCCGGAGGCCTCGCTGGTCGGGCATATCGACAGCTCGCTCGGCACGGTGGAGGAGCTGCTGCAGGCGCTGCTGGAGATCTCGAAGCTCGACGCCGGCGCCTTCGAGCCGCAGCCGCGGGCGGTGGCGGTGGCCGAGATCCTGCGCGCCGCGGCGCTGCCCTTCGAGCCGATCGCGCGGCGCCGGGGCCTGAGCCTCAAGGTCGCCCGGTCGACCGCGACCGTGCTGACCGATCCGGCCCTGGTCCGCCGCATCGTGCAGAACTTCGTGTCCAACGCCGTGCGCTACACCCGGCAGGGCACCGTGCTGGTCGGCTGCCGGCGGCGGGCCGGGGCCTTGGCGATCCAGGTCTGGGACACCGGGCCGGGGATCCCGCCGGAGCAACTGTCCGCCATCTTCGAGGAGTTCCGCCGCCTCGGTCCGGGCGGCGAGGACGAGCCGGCGGGGCTGGGGCTCGGCCTTGCCATCGTCGAACGCATCGCGGCGCGGCTCGGCCACAAGGTCGCCGTGCGCTCCTGGCCCGGCCGCGGCAGCGTATTCGAGGTGGTGCTGCCCCTGGCGGAAACCCGGGTTCCGGCGCGGCCGGCCAAGGCGCCCCCGCCGCGCCGGCCGGCCGCCGACCTGGCCGGGCGGCTGGTCCTCTGCGTCGACAACGACCACGCCATCCTGACCGCGACCCGGCTGCTGCTCGAGGGCTGGGGCTGCACCGTGCTGGCGGCGACCGACGCAGCCGGGGCCCGGGAGGCGCTGCAGCCGCTCGGGCGCGCGCCGGACATGGTGCTGCTCGACTACCACCTCGCCGGGGCGGAGACCGGGCTGGACGTGCTCACGGTGCTGGAGGCGGCGGCCGGCCGTCCGCTGGCCGCGGCGCTGGTGACGGCGGACCGCACCGAGGCTCTGAAGGCCGCCGCCCGCGCCCGCGGCCTGCCGCTGCTGCACAAGCCGCTGAAGCCGGCGGCGCTGCGGGCATTGCTGGTGCAGCGCCTGGCGTCGCGGCCGGTGCCGGCCGCCTGACGGATCAGTGGCCGTCGATGGACCCGAGCTGGCGCACCGCGATCACCGCCTGGGTCCGGTTCTGCACCCCGAGCTTGCGGAAGATCTGCGACAGATGCGCCTTCACCGTGGCCTCGGTGATCGACATCTCGAAGGCGATCTGCTTGCTCAGCTTGCCCTCCGTGAGCAAAGCGAGGACGCGCAGCTGCTGCGGCGTCAGCTCGGCGACGCGGCGGCTCAGCTCGCTGCGTTCCGGCGCGTCGGCGGAGGGGCCGGTCGCGGCCTCGGGGAACCAGACGCCGCCGCCCAGCACGCTCTCGATGGCGTCTCCGATCTCCGCCAGCGGCGTCGATTTCGGCAGGTAGCCGGAGGCGCCGAACTCCGTCGCCTGGCGTATCGCGGCGGGCTCCTCATTGGCCGAGACCATGATCACCGGAACGGCCGGGAAGGCGGCGCGCAGCGCGGCCAGGCCGGTGAAGCCGTTCATGCCCGGCATCGACAGGTCCAGCAGCAGCAGGTCGACGGTGCGGTCGCCGAGGACGGCCAGGACCTCGGGGAAGCTGCCGGCCTGGAGGACGGCAGGGGCGGGCGCCATCACCTCGGCCAGCGTCTCGGCCAGGGCGCGCCGCACCAGCGGGGGGGCGTCGGCGATCAGAACGACGGTCGCATCAGTCATATCGGACCAAAGAAAGAAGGCCGCGCCATTCTGGGCGCGGCCTTCAGGCCGATACAAGCCGAGGTTTTGCCGGGGGCAGTTCGCCCGGATATCGACCGACTTGGTCTCGCGCACGAACAGCGTGCCGACGACGAGGGTGATGCCGGCGACGATGATCGGGTACCACAGGCCGCTGTAGATGTTGCCGGTGGCCGCGACGATGGCGAAGGACGTGGCCGGCAGGAAGCCGCCGAACCAGCCGTTGCCGATGTGGTAGGGCAGCGACATCGAGGTGTAGCGGATCCGGGTCGGGAACAGCTCCACCAGCATCGCCGCGATCGGGCCGTAGACCATGGTCACATAGATCACCAGCACGACGAGGATCAGCGTCACCATCACGTGGTTGATCTGGGCCGGATCCGCCTTGGCGGGATAACCGGCGGTCTTCAGCGCATCACCAAGACCTTTGGTGAAGGCCGGGCCGACGGTGGCGGCGTCCGCGCCGGTCGGGTTGTAGGCGGTGATCCGGGTGCTGCCGACGTCGATCTCCGCCACGGCCCCCGCCGGCCCTGCCTCGTTGCTGTACGGGACGCCGGCCTTGACCAGCGCCGCCTTGGCGACGTCGCAGGAGGTGGTCGGGGTCGGGGCCTTCACCGGGTTGAACTGCACGCTGCACTCCGCCGGGTCGGCGATGACCTTCACCGGGGACGAGGTCTGCGCCGCCTCCAGCGCCGGGTTGGCGTAGTGGGTCAGGGCCTGGAACAGCGGGAAGTAGGTCAGCACGGCCAGAAGGCAGCCCGCCATGATGATCGGCTTCCGCCCGATCTTGTCGGACAGGGCGCCGAACACCAGGAAGAAGGGCGTGCCGATCAGGAGCGACAGCGCCACCAGGATGTTCGCGGTCTGGCCGTCGACCTTCAGGGTCTGGGTCAGGAAGAACAGGGCGTAGAACTGACCCGTGTACCAGACCACCGCCTGCCCCGCGGTCAGGCCGAACAGGGCCAGCAGCACGATCTTCAGGTTCGACCAGCGGGCGAAGGATTCGGTCAGCGGGGCCTTCGAGCCCTTGCCCTCGGCCTTCATCTGCTGGAACAGCGGCGATTCGTTGAGCTGCAGCCGGATCCAGATCGAGATGCCGAGCAGGATCACCGACAGCAGGAACGGGATGCGCCAGCCCCAGGCGTCGAAGGAGGCCGGGTCCATCGACAGGCGGCAGGCCAGGATCACCAGCAGCGACAGGAACAGGCCCAGCGTCGCGGTGGTCTGGATCCAGGAGGTGTAGGCGCCGCGCTTGCCGTCCGGGGCGTGCTCGGCGACATAGGTGGCGGCGCCGCCGTATTCGCCGCCCAGCGCCAGGCCCTGCAGCAGCCGCAGCAGGATCAGGATGATCGGGGCGGCGATGCCGATCTGGGCGTAGCCCGGCAGGATGCCGACGATCGAGGTCGACAAGCCCATGATCACGATGGTGATCAGGAAGGTGTATTTGCGCCCGACCAGGTCGCCGAGCCGGCCGAACACCAGCGCGCCGAACGGCCGGACGAAGAAGCCGGCGGCGAAGGCCAGCAGCGTGAAGATGAAGGCCGCGGTCGGGTTGACGGCGGAGAAGAAGTGCGTGCCGATCGAGGCGGCCAGCGAACCGTACAGATAGAAGTCATACCACTCGAACACCGTTCCCAGCGACGATGCGAATATGACCTTTCGCTCTTCCCTCTTGCTGATGGTCTGGGTCGGCCTCTGAAGTTCGGCACCTGACGCAGCGGTCATCGGCGCATCCTCCCTGATCATTGTGGTCGGCGCGCCGGTTTTTGTGAGGACGAACGCCCCTATAGTACGACGCGCTATCGTGCAACTTTAACAGTCGCGTCGTCGCGGGGCGTATTCGACGTTCGTCTATGCGCCCGGCCCGGCCTCCAGCACCCGCTTCAGGGTCGCCAGGTCCCGCTCGACCCATTCGGCGTCGCGGGCGAAGCGGGCGTCGTCCATCTCCGGCAGGCGGAACAGGTGGAACGTCACCTCGCTGCCGCCGCCATTGGCCAGCACCCGGATCGGCAGGGAGATCTCAGGCCCGCTCGTCGGGATCACCCAGTGGTCGGCGATGCGGAACGGGTTCGGCGGGGTGAAGCGCACCCGCATCGTTCCCTCCGGCGTCTCGGCGACCCAGCCGTCGCCGTCGCGCCTGAGCGAGGCGGCCAGGCCGCTGGCCCATTGCATGAAGTTCTCGGGGACCGAGAGGAAGGCATAGACGGCGTCGGGGTCGCGGTCGATCCAGACGCTGAGGGTGCGGGAGGGGAGCGGCTGCGGCATGGGGCTGATCCGATGTGGGGGCGCGATCGCATCAGCCTGCGCCTTCGCCGCCCACCTGTCTTGAACGGAACGGACAACCCGCGGGTCTTCAGCCGCCGCTGCCGCCATCCCCGCCGTCACCGCCATCGCCGCCGGCCCCGCCGTCGCCACCATTGCCGCCGTCGGGGCCACCGTCGCCGCCGTTGCCGCCGTGCCCACCGCTGCCACCGGCTCCGCCCGGGCCGCCATCGCCGCCCCTGCCGCCGTCGCTACTGCCGCTGCCCGGGCCGCCGTCGCCTCCAGCGCCCCCGTTACCGCCCGACCCGCCCGATCCGCCTGCACCGCCATTGCCGCCCGGGCCGCCGTCCTTGCCCGGCCCACCATTGCCGCCCCGACCGCCATCCTCCCTGGGCCGCCCGGGCCGCCGGGGCCGCCATCCTCGCCCGGTCCGCCATTCCGTCCGGGACTCCCGGCGGCGACACGCAGGAGATCCGCCGGGCGATCGGCTTCGCGATCGTGTCCCCGGGAGGGGACGGCGGCGGTCGGAGCCCGGTCGGCGAAAGCCGCGGAGTGAAGCAGCGAGAGGAGCACCCCGGCCACGGCCAAAGCCGTCATTCGCTTCGCCATCTGTTCCCTCGAGTGATGGGTTTGCTGCGCGATCGCTGCAGACAGATCAGCCGCCCGATCCGTCCTGGCCGGGCTGGCCATCCTGGCCCGGCAGCCCGCCGGCGCCGGCCGCGCCACCCCGGCCGGGGGCACCGCCCTTGCCGCCCGCTCCCCCATTCCCGCCGTTGCCGCCGTTCCCTCCGTTGCCGCCATGCCCGCCGGCCCCGCCCGCGCCGCCGTTCCCGGCGCTGCGTGATGTCGCATCATGGCCCGGGGCTGCTGACGATCCGGTCGGGCCGGACACGGCGGGGGGAGACGGCTGGGCCTCGGGAAGCGCCTCCGTGGTCTGCGCCGTCACGGCCGGCGACGCCGTTGTCGTCTGCGCATCGGCCGAGGCCGCGGCAAGCAGGGGAAGGGCTAGAACGATCGGCAGGCAGGCCTTCATCGCTGGTCTCCATCATGGTTCCGGGAGAAAGGGCGTGCCGTCACGCCCTTCCCGTGGATGAGATCGGGTTCTGATCAGTCTCCACCGCCGTCGCCGCCACCGTCTCCGCCGTCGCCTCCGTCCCCGCCATTGCCGCTGCCGCTGCCGCCGCTGCTGTTGCTTCCGTTCCCGTCGTTGTTGCCGTTGCCGCTGCCGTCGTTGCTGCCGTTGCCGTTCCCGTCATGATTGCCGTTGTCGTTGCCGTTGTTGTCGTTGCCGCCGTTGCCACCGTTCCCGCCGTTGCCGCCATGTCCGCCGAGGCCGCCATTGCCGCCGTTCCCGCCATTGCCCCCGTTGCCGGCGAGGATCAGCAATCTCTGGTGGTCCTGCTGTTGGGCGCTTCCCCCTCCGGGCGAAGTATTGCCTGGCATAGATCCGGCAGATGCCCAGGACGCCACCGAAGTCCCAAGAACGACGGCTAGAATCGAAACAGATCCGACATATTTCATCATGGCTATGCTCCGACTGTTGGAGTCTGACGATCGACTCTTGATGGGATTCGGGCAACTTACCCTTCCGTAAGGATAAAAATCCTTTTTGTTTCCCTGCGGGTCGCCGTGTGGGATGCGGGGTGATCTGAGCGGGCAGGGCAGTTCCCGAAATGTTCCTTTTGCTGGACTCCTCCTCCCGTTCGCTCTATGTTCTCTCCTGCCGGCCGCGGGGACAGCGCGGCCCAGGACGGAGGAGATCCGGAAATGGCGGTCACGCGGGAAGTCCGGGAACGGGATGGCCTGAAGCTCTACCGCAACGCCCTGTCGCGGCGGCTGCTGGCGGCGGAGGGCACGGCGGCGATGCTGCAGGCGGCGCTGCGCGAGTTTCCCGACCTGCTCGGCTTCGACCTGTGGCGGCACCCGTCCGGCGCGCTGATGCTGTGCCGCACCGACAACCGGCCGGCGGCGCTGGCCAAGGACAAGGCCTGGGCGATGGCCCGCCCGGACGTGCTGTTCGCCCCGGTGCCGGCGGACACGATGCCGGCGGCCGCGGCGCTGCCCCGGGGCTTCGGCGAGGGCGCCCGTCCGGCCTTCGCCTGAGGCGGTGGTCAGCCGCCCAGGGCGGCTCGCCGGCGTTCTAGGCTGGCTCGGGGCCAGAGCGTCTGCAGGTCGTAATAGACCTCGAAGGCGGGCACCCCCTCCGGCAGGATCACCCAGGGCAGCTTCGACCGGGTGAAGATGTGCACGTTGGGCGGCAGCGCCGCCGGATCGTCCAGCGTGCCGACGCGGACGAAGAGGATCTGCGTGCGGCCGCCATAGGTGCTCCACAGCGCCGTGCGGCAGGCGGGGCAGCGATGGATGACATGCGGCTCGCCGCTGTCGGTCGGCACGCCGACGGGTTCCGGCTCGCCCGACAGCAGCTCGACCCGGTCCGCCTCGATCAGGGCGTTGAGCACGAAGGCGCTGCCGGTCTGCCGCTGACAGTCGCGGCAATGGCAGCAATGCACGAATATCGGCGGCGAGAGCAGACGGTAGCGGATGGATCCGCAGGCGCAGCGGCCGTCCCGGACATCACTCATCTCAGCCTCCTGTCATGAGGAGGAGTGGCGACATCATAGGCTGGCCCGACGACGGATGGTCCGGATTCGGATGTGGCTGGAGCGGATCTCGTGACGGTCTTCACCGACGAAAGAGGCCGGCCCCGAGGGGCCGGCCCGGTCGATGACGGCGACAGGCGTCATGGTCGATCACGATGCCTGTTGCCGATCGGCTGCTGACGACACGGATATCGTTCAGAGCACGAAGTCGCCCGCGGTCAGGGTGATCGACCCGAGGAGGCGGATCTGCCCATCGGCCCAGCCATCGCCGTTGGCGTCGATATAGACGTTGGTCTCGTCGGCTCCCGCCACGAAGCGGACCTCGCCGGCTGTGCCGCTGAACGCCGCCGAGCCGATGAAGCTGCCGGAACCGCCGGTGATGCCCGACACGTCGATCTGATCGTTCTGGCTCTGGGAGAAGTCGGTGATCAGGTCGAACGCGATCTTGGCCCGGGAGTCGGCGACGGCGGAGAAGACGAAGGTGTCCGCACCGGCACCACCGACAAGGCGGTCTGCACCGACCCCGCCGGTGAGGGTGTCGCCGCCGCCCAGGCCGATCAGGTAGTTGGCGGCGGCATTCCCGGTCAAAACGTCGTCGAAGGCGCTGCCGAAGAGGCTCTCGATGCCGCTATAGGTGTCACCGGCGGCGTCGCCGGTGTTGCCTGCGGCGTCGGCCAGGCTGGCGGTCACGCCGGCGGCGGCATTGTCGTACAGGGCGGAGTCGAAGCCGTCTCCGCCGATCAGAACGTCGGCCCCGGCACCACCGATCAGTTGGTCGTTGCCGGCACCGCCGTCGAGCGTATCGGCGCCGTCCACGCCGGACAGGCGGTTGGAGCCGGCATCGCCGGTCAAAGTGTCGTTGAAGGCGGAGCCGCGCAGGTTCTCGATGCTGGTCAGGGTGTCGCCTGCGGCATGGCCGCCGCTGGCGGTGCCCGCAGCCAAATCGACATTCACCGCAGCGTTCGAGATCAGGTAGTCCGCCATGTCGGTCCCGGCGCCGCCATCCAGGACGTCGGCTCCCGCGGCGCCGGCCAGACCATCATTGCCGGCGCCGCCGACGAGGGTGTTCTCGTTGTTGTTGCCGCCCAGGTAATCGTTAAAGGCCGATCCGGTGAGATTGGTGATGCCGATCAGGCTGTCGCCTTCGGCATCACCACCTTGGCCGGTGGTAACGCCCGTCAGGCCCAGATTGATGCCCAGGATATCGATGTCGAGGTTGCCGGTTTCATACAGCAGGACGGCCACACGGGCAGCGGACGTCGAGTAATCAGCCGTGTCGACGCCGGAGAGCTGGATATCGCCGATGCCGCCGACGACGTTGAGGATGCCGCCGATGATCACGTCTGCGCCGGTGCCGCCACTGATGACGTCATTGCCGGAATAGCCGGCGAGCAGGTCGTCGCCTCCCAAGCCGTTGATCGTGTCGTTACCGAGCGCCTGGACCGGGCCTATCAGCAGTGTCGGGACAATATCTGCGCCTTCAGTGCCCGTGAAATTCGCCATGATCTGTCTCCGGTTAACGCGGAAAAACGAGAAATTCTGATCACCGGAGCCGAGATATCTCAACGAGGAACTGGAGATACTTAAAATCCAATTTTCTTTTACTCTTGTTTGGGAAATATAATTGCCATTTAGACTAAGAAAATGAAATATAAGCAAAATATCCTTTTTAGATAAATAATCCTATAATTGACGGCAAGGTTTCCTGACGCGAATCGGCAGACACCTTGTCAGCGCTCTGTTGTGGAGGAAGGCGGCGGCTTCGGGGACGGGCCGGTGGGGCGGCGCTGCGTCGGGTCTGGCGATGAGCGTCGACTTCGCTCTCCAAGCGCCCGGTGGCACTATCGCGAATGGAACGAGAAGGCGGCGGGCTTCGTCGGCCATGGCGGGCTCGGCACGGCGAGGGCGGGCGAACAGCTCCGCCCCGTGCTCGCCGAGGTGAAGGTGGCGACGGTCCGGACGCAGGTGCTGCTCTCGAAATACTCCGGCCGGGCGCTCTTCACCGATCCCGAGGCATGGTCGCCCTCGGCCGAACAGGAGGCGGCGCTGGCCGCGATGCTCAGGGAGGTCGTCGCCTGGTCGAGGGCGCTCCGGACGGTGCGGGTCGGGGCTGCGGTGTAGAGCGGACGGCGCTGATCTTCGCCCGGCCTCTCTACAGATGGCCTGCCACCCGAAGCCGCAGGATGGCGGAGGGGAAGGGATTCGAACCCTCGATACGGCTCAACACCGTATACCCGCTTTCCAGGCGAGCGCCTTCAACCACTCGGCCACCCCTCCGCTGGAGGCGCCGACAATAGCGATGAGGGTCGGGCTCGGCAAGCGGCCGTTTGCGTGAAATGCACGAGGTTTCGGGCATGGCAGCTCATCGAACCACGCGATAGAGTCTGCCCCGCAAAACAGGGAAACCGGGAGAAAATGATGGCCGAGGTGTTCCGGTTCGATCGCGCCCTGGCGCGCCAGCCCGCCGGGTCCGCGGTGGACGGGCTGCGCGCCGTCGACCGGGGGACGCCGGACATCGCCCGGTTCCGGGCCGAGCACGCCGCCTATGTCGCGGCGCTGGAGCAGGCGGGCGTGGCGGTCGAGGTGCTGCCGCCGCTCGATGCCTTCCCCGATTCCGTCTTCGTCGAGGACCCGGCGCTGACCTTCCCCGAAGGCGCCATCCTGCTGCGCCCCGGCGCGCCGTCGCGGTTGGGCGAGGCGGCGGAGATCGCCCCGGCCCTGGCCGCCCGCTTCGAACGGGTGCTGGCGCTGGAGGCCGGCTTCGCCGAGGGCGGCGACGTGCTGGTGACGACGCGCGCCGTGATGATCGGCCTGTCCGCCCGCACCGATGCCCGCGGCGCCGGCGCCCTGGCGGCCCTCCTGGCCGAGCTCGGCCGCAAGGCGGAGATCGTGACGCCGCCGCCCGGCGTGCTGCACTTCAAGACCTCCTGCTCGCTGCTCGACGGCGAGACCGTTCTGGCGACCGAAGCCCTGGCCGGCTTCTTCCCCGGCATGCGCGTGGTGCGCGTGCCCGAGGGGGAGGAGGCGGCCGCCAACGCCCTCAGGGTCAACGACGTGGTCCTGGTCGGCGCCGGCTTCCCCCGCACCATCGAGGCGCTCGGCCGGCTCGGCTATCGCGTGGTGCCGCTGCAGGTCGAGGAGACCGGCAAGCTCGACGCCGGCCTGTCCTGCATGTCGCTCCGGTGGGGAAAGCCCTGATATTGCGGCAATGGCGCGCCCCTCGCCGCTGATGTAGGGTGCGCGCCCGTTTCGACCGGACCTTTCGTAACCCGTGACCGCTCATCTTCTCCCGCCCGACGCCGCGACCGACGCATCGCCGACCGCCCCGGTCGACCTGCGCGGACGCACCATCCTGCAGGTGCTGCCGGCGCTCGGCACCGGCGGGGCGGAGCGCGGCTGCGTCGACGTCGCCGCGGCGATCGAGGCGGCGGGGGGCAGGGCGCTGGTGGCCTCGGCCGGCGGCGCCATGCTGCGCGATCTGGCGCGGACCGGGGCGGAGCACATCGCCCTGCCGCTCGTCGGCAAGAACCCGGTCACGATCTGGCGCAACATCCGCCGGCTCGAGGCGGTGATCCGCGACCGCGGCGTCGACCTGGTGCATGCCCGCAGCCGCGCCCCGGCCTGGAGCGCCCACGCCGCCTGCCGGCGCCTGGGCGTCCCCTTCGTCACCACCGTGCACGCGCCCTACAACCAGCACAACGCCGCCAAGCGGCTGTACAACTCGATCATGGTGCGCGGCGACCGGGTGATCGCCATCTCCGACTATGTCGCGCGCTACATCGTCGACAGCTATGGCGCCGACCCGGCGCGGATCCGCACCATTCCGCGCGGCGTCGACCTGCGGCAATTCGCGATCGAGGCGGTCTCGGCCGAGCGGATGATCAAGCTGGCCCGCGCCTGGCGGGCGCCGGACGACCGGCCGGTAGTGCTGATGCCGGGGCGGCTGACCCGGTGGAAGGGCCAGACCGTGGTGATCGACGCGCTGGCCCGGCTCGGCCGGCACGACCTGTGCTGCCTGATCGTCGGCAGCGACCAGGGCCGCAGCGGCTACCGGCAGGAGCTGATCGACAGGATCGCGGCGAAGGGGCTGAACGGCGTGGTGCAGCTGGTCGACCATTGCGACGACATGCCGGCCGCCTACATGCTGTCCGACGTCGTGGTGCACGCCTCGACCGATCCCGAAGGCTTCGGCCGGGTGGTGGTGGAGGCGATGGCGCTGGGCCGGCCCGTGATCGCGACCAATATCGGCGCCCCGCCCGAGGTGGTGGCCGAGGGCGAGACCGGCTGGCTGGTGCCGCCCGGCGATCCCGATGCCCTGGCGGCGGCGATCGACCGCGCCCTGTCGCTGTCGCCCGAGGAGCGGGAATGGATGGCGGAGCGTGCGATCGCGACGGTCGCGACGCACTACACCCGGGAGGCGATGACCGGCTCGACCCTGGCGGTGTACCGGGAGCTGCTGGGCACCCCTGCCGCGGCGGAGGTTTGAGGGATCGCGATGCTGCCGCTGCTCGCCAAGACCTACGCCCTGGCCGGGGCCCTGGCCGCGCCCGGCCGCACCCGCCGGATCATGCAGCTGAAGGACCGCCATCGCGGCCAGCGCTGCTTCCTGCTCGGCAACGCGCCGTCGCTGCTCGACTTCGACCTGTCGAAGCTGGCCGGCGAGCAGTTCTTCGTGGTCAAGAAGGGCTACAAGGCGCTGGAGCACGGGCTGCCGGCGCCGATTCCCTATTACGTGCTCAGCGATCTGCGCGGCTGGGACCGGATCAAGGCGGATGTCTCGACCCTGCCGGTCGAGACCTATCTGGTGCGCGACACCATCGCCGCCCGGCCGGAATTCCGGCCGCCGGCGGACCGGGTGGTGACCTTCCCCAGCTATCGTGGCGGCCTGCGCAAGCAGGGCTTCCGGCATCACCCCTGGCAGGGGCTGGGCAACGATTCGACCGTGATCCTGTTCGCCGCCCAGATCGCCTGGTACATGGGGTTCGCCGAGGCCTACATCCTCGGCGTCGACCTCGACTACGCCCAGGCCACCACCTATTTCTACGCGGCGGGGCAGAGCGAGACGAACCAGTATGCCCGCCCCGAGGACGAGATCTATCGGCAGGAGTTCGGCCTCCTGCGCCGGGCCTTCGAGGCGGATGGCCGGATCCTGCGCAACGCCGGCCGCGGCGGCGCGGTGATGGGGCTGGAGCGGGCCGACTACGACGCGGTCCTGGCGACGCCGAGGCCCCTCCGCGGGTGAGGCCGGCGACGAGTCCTGCTCGTGCCGCGGATCATGGGAACGTTTTCGGAGGAGGGCTGGCGCGTCCGTCGGCCCGCGTTTTCTCGCGGGATGGCGGGCCGTTCGACACTTCGATCGTCTAAGGGTACCGGCCAAAAATTGATATCGCCGATACTTGTGGAACCCTTTATGCTCGCCGCCAACCGGGGATGTTCTTATAAAGAAACGCACGTGATGACTTTTCGGCCTGCCAGGGGGCAAGGGCGCAGGTTCGCTGTGGTCACGACCTGCAACGCCGCAGGATATGAAGCCTATGGGCGGCGCATGGTCGAGAGCTTCGATCGCCACTGGCCGGTCGAGGTGCCGCTGCTGCTGTATTGCGAAGGCTTCGCGCCCAGGCTTCCCGGCGGCCGGATCGTGGTGCGCGACCTGATCGACAGCTCGCCTGAATTGGCCGCGTTCAAGCGTCGCCACGCCGACAACCCGCTGGCCCATGGGCTGACGCGACGGCCGCGCTTCCGGCTGAGCTATGATCTGGCGCGGCTGCGCTTCAAGCTCGGCGAGAAGCGCTGGGGGGAAGGCTACCGCTGGAATGCGGTGCGGTTCGCGCATAAGAGCTTCGCGATCTTCCACGCCGCCGCGGCCTCGGACGTCGACGTGCTGATCTGGATCGACGCCGATACCCGCTTCTTCGCCGATGTGAGCCGGGAGGAGATCGAGGGGTTCGTTCCGGCCGACTGCTTCGTCGGCTATCTGCGCCGCCGCATCCACTCCGAATGCGGCTTCGTCGCCTATAATCTGAGCCATCCGGCGACGCGCAAGATGCTCGCGGAATTCGAGCAGCTCTACGTCCGGGACGAGATGTTCCGCGAATACGAGTTCCACGACTCCTACCTGTTCGATCTCGTCCGCAAGCAGACCGAGCGCCGGGGCCACAGGTCCTACGACATCGCCGAAGGCCTCGGCCTCAAGGTCCCGCATGTGCTGATCAACTCCCGCCTCGGCCGGTTCATGGACCACCTCAAGGGCGGACGGAAGGATCACGGCAGGAGCCGTGTCGCAGACCTGGTCATGGAGCGGCAGGAGGCGTATTGGCGCGAATCCGGCTGATCCGGAAGACGCCGGTGGTTGCGGGATGGGCGGCGCTGCCGCGGAGACCGTATGACGTTCTTGGCCCTGCCATCTTCGTGCCCTTCTGTTGGGCCACAAAGTGCGGTGCGGGCGGCGGGGCGCAAAGCGGATGTGATGCCGGGCGCAGTGTGGTATTTCTCGTCCCGCAAGCCCGCCGGTGAGGGGTGCACCCGCAGCGGGAGGTGACAGACGATCGCCGCCGCGTCAAAGGAAATGGGATTTCGGGCAAGACGTCATGAGCGGTCATTCACTCAAGAGATTGTCCCGATGGTTCTTAAGACGATTGTCCTTCTCTGTTCTTCTGGAGAATTTGACCGACTCGCCGGCGAAAGCCGCCGTGAAGGACTATCGATTGAGAATTCGCGGCAATACGCCGGACATGGGGACGCCGGGGGTCCTGTTCTGCGGCTGTGACGACGGCTATTACAAGAAATTTGCATCGAGCTTCCTCCTGTCCGCCGAGCAGCTGGCCGAACCGCTGCACATCCATATCCATCTGTACGGCCCCAGCCAGGAAACCCTCGACCACATCGACCGGATGCGCCGGTCGATGTGCCATGTGAGGCTGTCCTTCACATGGGAGGACGATTCCTACCGGCGGCTGTCGCTGCCCGGGCCGGTCTATTTCTCGGCGGCGCGGTTCCTGGTCCTGCATCATCTGCTGCTGGCCTGCAAGGCGCCGATCCTGTGCGTCGACATCGACGGCATCGTCCGCCGGCCGCTGGGCCAAGTCTTCAGGATGATCGAGCGGGCCGACGTGACGCTGCATTTCCGGCTGGGCGAGCGCCGGGTCTGGCGCCGGGTGATGGCCGGCGCCGTCGGCGTCAGCCATTCCAAGGAGGCGCTCGGCTTCTGCGAGAAGCTGGCATCCGCCGTATGGCAGGCGCTGCACATGCGGCCCAGCGACCATATCGACCAGCCGGTGATCTACTACCTCTATGTCATCCGCCGGCGGCTCAAGCCGCGGATCCGGTGGCAGCACATGCCGGCCGGCCTCGTCGACGTCGCGTTCGGCGAGAACAGCTTCATCTGGTCGGCGAAGGGCGCGCTGAAGGAGGGGGCGGCCTTCTCCCGCGCGGCCTCGGCGCTCGAAGCGAACTACGCGCTCGACCTCGAGCAGCCCCATGCCATCTATGCCGAGGCTCGCGGCGACGGCACGCATGGCTAGAATTTTTGTCTTCTGGGGCGTGTCGATCGGCAAGCCCGGGGCGGCGCTCGCCGAAGGCGCGGCGCGCCTCGGCACGGTCCATATGAGCACGCCGACCCGGTTCGAGCCGGACGACATCGCGATCCTCTGGGCGCCGTTCCGCGGCACCTTCCGCAGCGATATCTATCGCCAGATCCGGGCGGCGGGGGGGCGGGCGATCATCGGCGAGAACGGCTGGCTGTCCCCGATCCAGGGCCGGAAGTACTTCCAGCTCGCGCTGCACGGCTGGAACGGCACCGGCGACTTTCCCGCCGGCGACGGCAGGCGCTGGGACTCGTGGGGCGTGCCGCTGCGCGACTGGCGGCGCGACGGCGACAGCATCCTGGTGGTGGAGCAGCGGCCGAAGGGGATCAATCTCGACCCCCGCGCCATGCCGCCCGGCTGGGCGCAGAGCGTCGCGCCCAGGACCAGCCGCAGGGTGGTGCGGCGGACCCGGTTCACCGAGACGCCGCTGGACCGGCAGCTGGACGAGGCCTTCGCGACGCTGACCTGGACCAGCACGGTCGCGATCAAGTCGCTGATCCATGGTGTCCCGGCCTTCTATTGCGGACCGCACATCAATTGCGGCGAGCTGATGCGGCGCGGCCTCGAGGTCGACGATCCGATCTACCCGGACCGCGAGCCGGTGTTCCGCCGTTACGCCTGGATGCAATGGACCGAGGACGAGATCCGGTCCGGCGAGCCCTTCGCGCGGCTGCTGTCGCTGCCGCATGACGGCCGGCCCGAGATCCTGATGGATCCCGATCCGGTCCCGTCCGCCTGGACCGTGGCCGGAAGGGTGCGGGCGGCCGTGGCGGGGCACAAGCCGCTGGCCCGCATCGCCCAGCGCCTGATCGGATAGGAGGCTTGCGAATCGCCGGTTCCGGCGGATCAATCGTCCGATCTGTGCGTTGTCAGGGCGCCCGGGCGGATGATCTCGGGCCGTCCGAGGTCTCCCGCCGTCCATGCTGTTCAATTCCTACGCTTTCATTTTTCTCTTCCTGCCGCTGACCTATGCGCTGTGGACGGTGGCGCGCCGCTTTGCCGGGGTGTCCTGGGCCATTGCCGCCCTCCTGGCCGCATCCCTGGTGTTCTATGGCGCCTCCGCCCATCTCGAGCTGCTGCTGCTGCTCGCGGCGATCGTTCTCAACCACCATCTCGCCGGGGTGATCCACCGGCACCGCCTGACGCCGCGCGGGCGGGCCTGGATGCGGCTGGCCGTGGCCGGCAACCTGCTGTTCCTGTTCGTCTTCAAATACACCGGCTTCGTCACCCAGACGGCGGCGGATGCTTTCGGCTGGCCCGCGATCGCGATTCACATCGCCCTGCCGATCGGCATCTCTTTCTACACGTTCCAGCAGATTGCCTATCTCGTCGACGTCGCGCGTGGCGAGGGCGAGCCCTGGCCGCTGCCGCGCTACGCGCTGTTCGTGGTCTTCTTCCCGCATCTGATCGCCGGCCCGATCGTCCACCACCGCGAGCTGATCCCGCAATTCGCCAGCGGCGCCAGGACGGCGCGGCTCGACGATCTGGCGATCGGCCTCTCGATCTTCACCATCGGCCTGGCCAAGAAGGTGCTGGTCGCCGACAGCTTCGCCCTGATCGCCTCGCCGGTGTTCAACGCCGCGGCGCAGGGGGCGCAGCCCGAGCTGCTCGACGCCTGGGCGGCGGCGGTCGCCTATGCGCTGCAGATCTATTTCGACTTCTCGGCCTATTCCGACATGGCGATCGGCCTCGGCCGGATGTTCGGCATCCAGATGCCGATCAACTTCGCCTCGCCCTACCGGTCGCTGTCGATCGTCGAGTTCTGGCGGCGCTGGCACATCACCTTGTCCCGCTTCCTGCGCGACTATCTTTACATCCCGCTCGGCGGCAACCGGCGCGGACCGGCGCGGCGCACTCTCAACGTCTTCGTCACCATGCTGCTCGGTGGAATCTGGCACGGCGCCGGCTTCACCTTCATCCTGTGGGGGGCGTTGCACGGCCTGCTGATCGTCGCCTGCCAGGCGTGGCGGGCCAGCCGGTTCCATTTGCCTCTGCCGGCCGCCCTGGCCTGGCTTCTGACCACGGCGACGGTGATCCTGGCCTGGGTGCCGTTCCGGGCCGCCGACATCGCCACCGCCGGCCGAATCTATGCCGGGCTGTTCGGCTTTGCCGGGGATCTGCACGCGCCGGCGCTGGACTATGCCCCGTCGGCGACGCTGGAGACGGTCCTGGGCACGCTGCACCCGGGCGTCGCGTGGAATGTCTGGCTGTCCCTGGGGGCGGGGGCGGCCGGCCTTGCCGCGTGCCTGTGCCTGCCCAATATCCAGACGCTGTTCCGGCGCTACGGCGTCGGCCTGCCGACCCGCGGCTATGCCGACGGGATCGAGCCGCCGGCGCTCGGCCGTCTCGTCCCGGCGTGGCGGCCGCATCCGGTGGCCGCCGCCACCATAGGCCTCCTGCTCGCCGCCTGCATCCTCAAGCTGAACGATGTCTCCGAATTCATCTATTTCCGCTTCTGAGGCGCGCCGCTACCTGCTGACCGGCGCCGCGGCCGCCGTGGCGCTGGTGGTCGCGATCTGCGCGCTGTCGCTGTGGGGCATGCAGAACGGCCTGTCGGAATGGCGGGAATCCGAGCTGCTGCGGTACCAGATCGAAAAGATCGAGGAGACCCGGCAGGTCGACATCCTGCTGGTCGGCGACAGCTCGCTCGGCAACGCCATCGACGCAAGGGACTGGAGCCGCCGGCTCGGCCTCTCGGTCATGTCGGTGCCGCTGGTCGGCACCTATGGCTTCGAAGGCACGCTGAACATGCTCAGGCGCGCGGTGCGGGAAGCCCGGCCGCGGGTCGTCGTGGTGATGCAGACGCTGGACATGATGCGGCGCAAGCCGTCCTGGCCCGGCGCGCTCTACACCGCCGAGACGCTGGGCGACCTCGCCGACGTGCCGCCGCGGGAGATGCTGACCTCCCTGGCGACCTGGGACATCCCGGCCGGGATGCTGAAGGCGGCGGCGATCGGAGAGGCGATCGACCCCGCCATCGCCCGGATCGACTATGTGCCGCAGAACCCGGCCCGCTTCGGCGGACCGCTTTATCCCAGGACCTATGCGCCCGACGCGGTGCGCAAGGATGCGGCGGCATCGCTGCGCCGCATCGGCGATTTCTGCCGGCAGCAGGGCCTGACCTGCCTTTACGCCAGCGGCCCCTATCTGAACCCGCAATGCGCGGACTCCCGGGGCTATTCCGCAGCCGTCGCCGAGGCCGCCCGGAAGGCCGGACTGACCCCGGTGGCGGGAACCCCGGTCTGCATGCCGCGATCCGATGTCGGCGATTCCGAGGATCACGTGAACCCGTCTCGCCGGCCGCAATACAGCGAGATCCACCGGGCGCTGATCCTGGCGGCGATCGAGGGCACGGGCGTCGGAATCCGGCGCCGTCCCGTCTCCGGCCCGGGCACCTGAGCACAGGCTTGCCCTGTTCGGCGAGTTGTCGGATACCGATCTGTAATATGGGATCGACGCCTCGCTTCTTCGTCTATCTGCCGCAGGGCGACCGCAAGCCGTGGCGCGAATGCATCGCCGCCTGCAAGCGCTTCGGGCCGGCCGCGGCGGAGCTGCCGGAGCGGTTCGGGCCCGAGGACGTGCTGATCACGTGGTCGCCGTTCCGGCTGTCCAAGCGCTGGGCGGCGGTCCGCGATGTGCGCGCGGCAGGCGGCCGGGCCGTGATCCTCGAGAATGGCTGGCTCTCGCCACCTGGCGGCACCCGGTATTTCCAGTTCGCCCTCGACGGCTGGAACGGCACCGGACGGTTTCCGGACGGCGGGCCGTCGCGCTGGGCGGCCTGGGGCGTGACGCTGCAGGACTGGCGGCGGCAGGGCGGGCATGTCCTGGTCCTGGGCCAGAAGGCGCAGTCGATCGGGGACGCCCGGCGAATGCCGCCGGGATGGGCCCAGAGCCTGCGCCTCCAGACCCGCCGGCCGGTGCTGCGCCGGATGCCGGGCGCGGCGCGCCCGCTGGAGGAGGATCTGCGCGGCGCCTGGTGCACGGTGACCTGGACCAGCACGGCCGCGATCAAGGGCCTGATCGCCGGCATCCCGGCCTTCCATTGCGGCCCGAACACGCTGTGCCCGGAGCTGTCCAAGCCCGGCCTGGACGTCGAGGCGCCGATCTACCCCGACCGGCAGCCGGTGTTCGAGCGCCTCGCCTGGTGCCAGTGGAGCCCGGCGGAGATCGCGACCGGGGAGCCGCTGGCACGGCTGCTGGACCTGCCGCATGACGGCGCCCCGGTGCGGCTCGAGGAACCGGCGGCGGTCCGACCGCATTACACGCTGCTCGGCCGCGTCCGCGACCTGGCCCTGCGCCTGCCCGGGGACCATCCGGTCCGCCGCCGGCTCGGCATGTCCTGACGCCGGGGTCAGCGGCGCATGCGCATCTTCATCGTCCTCGGCGACCCGCCATCCGCCGGGCAGACCAACGTCAAGCCCTATGACGAGGTGGCGGCCGGGGCGCGCCGGCTCGGCCCGGTCACGATCGGCATGCCCGACCGCGACGCCGGCCCGGACGACGTCCTGATCTGCTGGTCGCCTTTCCTCGGCACGGACCGGCTGGCGGCCCTGCGCACCATCAAGGCGGTCGGCGGCCGCGCGATCGTGATGGAGAATGGCTGGCTGTCGCCGATCGGCTCGCGCCGCTTCTTCCAGGTGGCGCTGGACGGCTGGAACGGGGAGGGGCGGTTCCCGCCGGGCGGGCCGGAGCGGTGGCGAAGCTGGGACGTGCCGATGCGGGATTGGAGCCGCGGCGGCGAGCATGTCCTGATCATCGGCCAGAAGCTGAAGGGGGCGGACCAGGATTTCCGGCGGATGCCGGAGGGCTGGGACTACAGCCTGACCCTGCCGACCCGGCGCCCGGTGGTGCGCCGGACGCGCAAGACCACAGTGCCGCTCGACGAGCAGTTGTGCGGCGCCTGGTGCACGGTGACCTGGACCAGCACCGCCGCGATCAAGGGGCTGATCGCCGGAGTGCCGGCCTTCTATTGCGGCCCGACCCTGATCTGCCATGAGCTGTGCCGGCGCGGCACCGATGTCGACCACCCGGCCTATCCGGAGCGCGAGCCGGTGTTCGAGCGCCTGGCCTGGTGCCAGTGGACGCCGGAGGAGATCGCGACCGGCGAGCCCTTCGCCCGGCTGCTGGACCTGCCGCATGACCGGGTGCCGCAGGCGATCGCCGAGCCCTTCACCCTGCCGGCGGCGGTGACGCCGCGCGGGGTGCTGCGCGAGCAGCTGGACCATGCCCGCCGGCGCTGGCGCCGCCGGCTGGCGCGCTGGAAGAGCTGATCAGCGCCCCGGCCGCCGGGCGGCGAGGCGGTCGCGGATGATTCCGGCGATGCGGCCGGCTTCGTCCAGCGGCGTGTAGGCGTAGGGCTCGATCGTGCCGGTGAAGGGCCGGGTCACCCCCAGCGTCTCCTGCATGTCGCGATGGAAGCGGTGGAACTTCCCGAGATAGGGGCCGGGCGTCTCGTCCAGCGGGATCGAGAAGACCGGCGTTCCGGTCGAGGCCGCCTCGCAGGTCATGGTGATCGAGTCCACCGTCACCAGCACGGCATCGGCGATCGCGAGGAATTGGAAATAGGGGTTCTCGCCGGTGCGATCCCAGACGAAGCCGCGGTCGCCGGCCAGCGCCTGCTGCAGCCGCGGCAGCACGGCGGGGTCGGAGCGGCGCGAGGTCGTGACCAGCAGGCTCCACCCCTCGGCTTGCAGCCCGCGCAGCTGGGCGACGATGGCGTCGATGCGGTCGGCGGAATAGCCGTAGCCGGGGTTGGGGCCGCCGATCATCACCGCCGCCCGGCGGCCGGGCAGGGCGCCGAAGCGCTGCTCCGCCGCCGCGCGATGACCGGCCACCAGCGCCGCGTCGACGCGGTGCGGCGACCCCACCATCGGCAGCACGTCGTCGCGGCCGTCGAACTCCGGCCGCCAGTCGTGCCGGCCGACGAAGCACAGGTCGAACCGGTCGAAACCGACCGTCGGGATCTGCAGATGCACGGTGAAGATCGACCCGCCGGACCGGCGGGTGGCGGCCATCACCGCCGGCTCCGCCTGGCGGCCGCAGGAGATCGCGAGATCCGGCCAGGGCGGCCGGATCCGGTTCAGATGGACGTTGCGGATATGGGTCCAGCGGCGGTTCAGGCGCCGGGCCAGCCCGGTCTTCGCCGGATCGGGGCGCTGCACCAGCCGCGTCTCGGCCGCGACGCCCAGCTTCTCCGCCACGCCGCGGCACTGGGCGATGGTGCCGGCCTTGCTTTCGCTGACGATCCAGCAGCGGAGCGCGGGGCTGTCGGCCGGGTCGGTCAACCCCAATGCTCGGCGACCCAGGGGGTGGGGCGCACATGCTTCGACCAGCGTCCCGGCCAATGGCCGCTGATCGCGTATTCCGGCTTCGGGTCGCCATGGAACACCACGATGCGGGCCCCCTCGGGGCGGCGCGGGGTCATGAACCAGTTGAACAGGCCGAACGGGCCGCCGGGCATGCAGTGCTTCTTGAAGCTCCGGCACCAGGCGTCGGGCCACCAGGTGATGTCGCCGATGTGGTCGGAGACATAGGTCTGCGAGTTGCGGTAGCGCGCGAAGATCTGGCGGTGGTTTGCGACCAGGTTGTCCAGCACGTCCTGATGGGCCCCGATCTCGAAACGGTAGACCGAGGTGTTGCCGACGCGGCGGTCCGGATGGGTCCAGTTGTGGATCACGCAGAACCGGCCCGGATGGTCGAAGAACGGGTCCAGGCTGTCGACGATGACGATGTCGAGGTCCAGGAACAGCGTCGGCCCCTCGAGGTCGCCGAGCGGCTGGCCGAACAGCGTCACCTTGCGCCAGGGCAGGTTGCGGTGCGGCTCCGGCACCTGCAGGACCGGCATCGGGAAATGCTCGACCTCGGGCGCGAGCCCGGTCGGATCGTCGGTGAAGCAGACGAAACGGTGCGGCCGCGCCAAGTTGCGGCTGACCATCGACTTCAGCCGATTGACGTATTCCGGCCCGTATTTCGGGCCCCATTTCGCGCAGATGACATTGACCATCGAGATATTTCCGTTCGCTCGACCGCCGAGTTAGCATGCGGGTCCGGTCCGGCTCAAGCGACGTGCCGCCGCGCCCGGCGGGTCGGCCATCCCTGCATGGCTCCCTTCACCCGTCTCGAACTTGCCTTTGTCCGGCAACATTCCCAATTTCGGCGTTGAACGAATCCCGATCCCCCGATTTCCTCCGATGAGCGGATTGCGCGACAGACTGAAACCACTGCGGAAGGCGTGGCCGCGCCTGGTGCGGACATATGTGGTGCATCCGCTGCAGGCGGCCCTGGCCTACAGCGCCTACGGGCTGCTGCGCTGCGTGCCGATCGAGATGGCCTCGAACATCGGCGCCTGGGCAGCGCGGACCATCGGCATGCGGATCGGCGCCACCCGGCACGGCGACCGCAACCTGCAGCTGGTGATGCCGGAGCTGACGGCGCCGGAGCGGCGCCGGATCCTGGCCGGCATGTGGGACAATCTCGGCCGGGTGATGGGCGAGTATCCGCATCTGCGGGCGCTGGGCCGGGCGGAGACGCGCCGGGCCGACCGGATCATCGTCGAGGGCGCCGAGAACTACGAGGCCGCGCGGGCCGACGGCCGGCCGGTGATCATGGCGCTGGCCCATTACGGCAACTGGGAGGCCGGCCCGATCGTGGCCACCCGGCACGGCGCGCCCCTCAGCATCTTCGTCCGGCCGCTGAACAACCGGCTGGTCGACCGCCTGGTCCGCGGCGTGCGGCTGTCGCTGGGATCCGAGCTGCTGGAGAAGCGCATGGCCGGCAACGACGCCCGCCGGGCGCTCGGCATCCTGCGCAACGGCGGGGTGCTCGGCGTCATGGTCGACCAGCGCTACACCGGCGGGCTGAAGGTGCCGTTCATCGGCCAGGACGCGCTGACCTCGCCCGCCGCGGTCGAGATGGCCTACCACTTCAACTGCGCCCTGCTGCCGATGCGGGTGGAGCGCACGACGGGCGCCCGCTACCGCGCGGTGATCGACCCGCCGCTCGACATCCCCCGCACCGGCGACCGCAAGGCCGATGTGGAGGAGGGCGTGATCCGGCTGAACCGCGTGGTCGAAGGCTGGATCCGCGCCCGGCCCGAGCAGTGGCTGTGGCTGCACAAGCGTTGGCGCCTGACCCCGAAGCGGCCGATCAAGCCGCCGCGGGTGATGCGCCAGCCCTCGCCGTCGCAGGCGGCATGAGCCGGCTGCCGTCCGGGCCGCTTGACAGGCCTTTCCTGCCCCTTACAGTGCCTCGCCCTCTCCGGACGAAAGAACGTGGATAGACAAATGGCCGAGGTGTCGAGCCCTGGCGGCATCGCCATCACCCTGCCCGACGGCGCGGTCAGGCAGTATGACCGTGCGATGTCGGGCGCCGACATCGCCGCGGACATCTCCAAGAGCCTGGCCAAGGCGGCGATCGCCATGACCTTGGACGGGAAGCTCGTCGACTTGGCGACCGTGGTCGACCGCGACGCCAAGATCGGCATCGTCACCCGCAGCTCGCCCGAGGCGCTGGAGCTGATCCGGCACGACGCCGCGCATGTCATGGCCGAGGCGGTGCAGGAGCTGTATCCCGGCACCCAGGTGACGATCGGCCCGGCGATCGAGAACGGCTTCTACTACGACTTCGCCCGCGACGAACCGTTCACGCCCGACGATCTGGAGAAGATCGAGGCGAAGATGCGGCAGATCATCGCCCGCAACGCGCCCTTCACCCGCGAGGTGTGGGACCGGACCGAGGCGATCGAGTTCTTCAAGGACAAGGGCGAGAAGTACAAGGCCGAGATCATCCAGGACCTGCCGGAGACCGAGACCATCTCGATCTACCGCCAGGGCGAATGGCTGGACCTGTGCCGCGGCCCGCACATGCCGACGACCGGCGGGGTGGGGCAGGGCTTCAAGCTGATGAAGGTGGCCGGCGCCTATTGGCGCGGCGACCACCGCAACGCCATGCTGCAGCGGATCTACGGCACCGCCTGGCGCGACCAGAAGGAGCTCGACGCCCATCTGCACCAGCTGGAGGAGGCGGAGCGCCGCGACCACCGCAAGCTGGGCCGCGAGATGGACCTGTTCCATCTGCAGGAGGAGGCGGCCGGCAGCGTGTTCTGGCATCCGAAGGGCTGGACCCTGTACCGGACGCTGGAGAACTACATCCGCGAGAAGCTGGCCCGGGCCGACTATGTCGAGGTGAAGACGCCGCAGCTGGTCGATTCCAGCCTGTTCAGGGCGTCCGGCCACTGGGACATGTACGGCGACAACATGTTCAAGGTGGCGATCGGCCAGAAGGAGGACGGCTCGCCGGAACGGCTGGCCGGCATCAAGCCGATGAACTGCCCCTGCCATGTGCAGATCTTCAAGCAGGGCATCGTCAGCTACCGCGACCTGCCGATCCGGATGGCGGAGTTCGGCAGCTGCCACCGCAACGAGCCGTCGGGCGCGCTGCACGGGCTGATGCGGGTGCGGGCCTTCACCCAGGACGATGCCCATATCTTCTGCACCGTCGAGCAGTCGGTGACGGAGTCGGCGCGCTACATCGCCCTGCAGTACGAGGTCTATCGCGACCTCGGCTTCCCGGACGTGGCGGTGAAACTGGCGCTGCGCCCCGATGTGCGGGCCGGGTCGGACCAGCAGTGGGACATCGCCGAGCAGGCGCTGCGCGACGCCCTGGTGGCGGCCGGGCTGGAGTTCGAGGAGCTGCCGGGCGAGGGCGCCTTCTACGGCCCGAAGATCGAGTTCCACCTGACCGACGCGATCGGCCGGACCTGGCAGTGCGGCACGCTGCAGTTCGATTCCGTGCTGCCGGAACGCCTGGACGCCACCTATGTCGGCGAGGACGGGGCGAAGCACCGGCCGGTGATGCTGCACCGGGCGATCCTGGGGTCGCTGGAGCGCTTCATCGCCATCCTGATCGAGAACTATGCCGGCAAGCTGCCGCTGTGGCTGGCGCCGGTGCAGGCGGTGGTCACGACCATTACCAGCGAGGCCGACGGCTATGCGCGGGAGGTGCATGCGGCGCTGCTGAAGGCCGGCATCCGCGCCGAGATCGACCTGCGCAACGAGAAGATCAACTACAAGGTCCGCGAGCACAGCCTGAAGAAGGTGCCGCTGATGCTCGTGGTCGGGAAGCGCGAGGCGGAGAACCGGAGCGTCGCCCTGCGCCGCCTGGGCGGCGAGGCGCAGGAAGTCCTTGCCCTGGGCGAGGCGCTTCATAAACTTGTGGAAGAGGCGCGATCCCCGTTGACATCCACGAGGGGGGAGGTGCAGACGGGGGCGCAGCAATTGACGGAGGCTATCCATAGCTAGACTACCCACGAATGCCCTGCCGACCCGCGAAGGGCCGAGGGTGAACCGCGAGATCGACACGGCCCAGGTCCGGCTGGTCGGTGCGGATGGCGAGATGATCGGCGTCGTGCCCCTGCGCGAGGCGCTGTGGGCTGCGGAGCAGGCCGGGCTGGATCTGGTCGAGATCTCGCCCAACGCCGTGCCGCCGGTCTGCAAGATTCTCGATTACGGCAAGTTCAAATTCGAAGCGCAGAAGAAGAAGAACGAGGCGCGAAAGCGGCAAAAGGTCATCGATGTCAAGGAGATCAAGCTCCGCCCGAACATTGATGACAATGACTATAACGTGAAGATGCGCAGCGCGCGGCGCTTCCTCGAGGAGGGCGACAAGGTCAAGGTGACCATGCGCTTCCGCGGGCGTGAGCTGGCGCACCAGGAGATCGGCATGAACGTGCTGGTCAAGGTGCGCGACGAGCTGCAGGACCTGTCGAAGGTCGAGCAGATGCCGAAGATGGAAGGCCGGCAGATGATCATGGTGCTCGCGGCGAAATAGCCGCGGGCGCGCATGCGGACGGTGCGGTCCCGCAGCCTGGTGCGGGGCCCTTTTTCTGGCGTGATGGTCCTTTTGGCTTGGTGATGGGCGGAGGCGGGTATGCGGATCGGCGTCGATCTCGGAGGCACGAAGATCGAGGCGATCGCCTTGGACGATGCCGGGACGGAGCTGCACCGCCAGCGCATCCCGACGCCGCGCCACTATGAGGGCACGGTCCAGGCGATCCGCGACCTCGTCGGCGCGGTCGAATCCGCGGTCGGCCAGCGCGGCACGGTCGGCGTCGGCATGCCCGGCGTGCTGTCGCCCCAGACCGGCCTGGTCAAGAACGCCAACTCCACCTGGCTGATCGGCAAGCCCTTCGACAAGGATCTCAGCGCCGCGCTCGGCCGCGAGGTGCGCTGCGAGAACGACGCCAACTGCCTGGCGGTATCGGAAGCGACCGACGGCGCCGCGGCGGGGCTGGGGCTGGTCTTCGCCGTCATCATCGGCACCGGCACGGGGGCCGGCATCGCCGTCGGCGGCCGCGCCCATCGCGGCGGCAACGGCGTGGGCGGCGAATGGGGCCACAACCAGCTGCCCTGGGCCACGCCCGATGAGCTGCCGGGCCCGGACTGCTATTGCGGCAAGCAGGGCTGCCTCGAGACCTGGATCTCCGGCACCGGCTTCGGCAAGGACCATGTCCGGGTGACCGGGCAGGAGATCTCCACCCACGAGGTGGTGGCGCGGGCCGAGGCGGGGGACCCGGACGCCTCGGCCACGCTGGAGCGCTACATCAGCCGGCTGACCCGCGGACTGGCCCATGTCGTCAACCTGCTCGATCCCGACGCCATCGTGCTGGGCGGCGGCATGTCGAACGTCGCGCGCCTTTATGACGAGGTGCCGCGGCGCCTGCCGCCGATCGTGTTCGGCCGGGAATGCGCCACGCCGATCCTGAAGGCCAAGCACGGCGACAGCAGCGGCGTCCGCGGCGCCGCCTGGCTGTGGCGGCAGGGCGAGACCGGCTGACCGGCTACCGGTCGTCCCGCGATCCCAGCGGCGCGAAGGCGGTCGCCTTGATCTCGACCAGGCCGCCATCCGGATTCAACTCCGCCACCGCCAGCTCGACCGCGGCGGGATAGGGGGCGGGAAAGAACTCGTCCCGCACCGCCGCGATCGCCGCCAGCTGCCCGGCCTTGTCCAGCGCCAGCCGGCCGCTGCCGAACACATGGAACATCTGCAGCTCGACCACGTCCTCGAGGCGCGCGTCGCAGGCGCCCAGCAGGGCCTCGATCTGCCGGAAGACGCGGCGCAGCTCCTCGCGAAAGCGCTCCGCATCCAGGGGCTGCGGCTGCCGGCTGCAGGCGACGATGCCCGACAGGAAGACGAAATCCCCGGCCCGGCGCGCCGGCGCGTAGTGGAACTGGTCGACATCGGCCTGCAGTCCGGCCGGGATGGCCACCATGCCGGTGCGGGTTGCGACGGCGCGAATGTCCGCATGGACGTCCATGGGTGATTCCTATTCTGTAATAGATAGTACAGAATTTCTGGCTGAGGCCGTCCTGTGGGTCAAGCGATTTATGAAGTGATGATTACAGAATTCTGATGGGCCGGCGAGGGCCGCGGGAATAGGTTTATGTTCATGAAATGTTCATAGAGGGCTCGCGGCGAGGCCCGCGGTGCAGTATGATCTGCCCCTGACCCGCCGCGAGAGACCCATGTCCCAGCCGGAACGCCGTCTGACCGCCATCCTCTGCGCCGATGTGGTCGGCTATTCGCGGCTGGTCGGGCGCGACGAGACCGGCACGCTGGCCCGGCTCGACGAAGCCCGCGGTATCCTGCGGAATGCGATCGAAGGACAGGGCGGCCGTGTCTTCAACCTGGCGGGCGACGGGCTTCTGGCCGAATTCCCCAGCGCGCTGGCCGCGGTGCAGGCCGCGATCACGGCCCAGGACAAGCTCGGTGTCTGGGCTGAGGGCCAGCCCGAGGACGATCGCATGCGGCTGCGCATAGGCGTCAATCTCGGCGATGTCGTGGTCAATGGCGGCGACCTGCTGGGCGACGGTGTCAACGTCGCGGCCCGACTGCAGGCACTGGCTCAGCCCGGCGGCATTTGCTTGTCGGGCGCCGTCTATGACCAGGTGCGCGGACGGATCGAGATCGGCTTCGCCGATCTCGGCCCTCGGGCGATGAAGAACATCGCCGATCCGGTGCGGGTTTATGCCCTGCGGATCGGGCCGGACGCGCAGCGAGTGGGATCGATGGCGCCTCCGGCCGAGGTGCCGCAGCAATCTTCGCCCTTCGACGGTTTCCGGCGCCGTCTGCTGGGTTACCTGTTGATCCTGGCCCTGCTCCTGGTCATCAACCTGATGACGAGTCCGGACTACCTCTGGGTTCGATGGCCGGCTCTCTGGTTCGCCTTCATGCTGTTCTGGCCGCTCCTGCGGACTCTACTCTGGGGCCGGCCTGAGAACGCCGGCGGCAAGTAGCGCTTCGCCGGCGAGCTGATCACGCCAGCAGCAGGCTGTCGTCGTCCAGCTGCTCGCCGCGGACCTTGCTGAACAGCTTCAGCAGGTCCGGCACGTCCAGGCCGCTGCGGTCGTCATTGGCGACGTCGAAGGCGACCCGGCCCTCATGCAGCATCACCGTGCGGCTGCCGTGGTCGAGGGCATGGCGCATCGAATGCGTCACCATCAGCGCCGTGAGGTTCTGCTCCTCGATGATCTGGCAGGTCAGCCGCAGCACGAAATCCGCGGTGCGGGGGTCGAGCGCCGCCGTGTGCTCGTCCAGCAGCAGGATCTTCATCCCGGCCAGCGTCGCCATCAGCAGGCTGACCGCCTGGCGCTGGCCGCCCGAGAGCAGGCCCATGGAATCGCCCAGCCGGTTCTCCAGCCCCAGCCCCAGCACCGCCAGCTTGTCGCGGAACACCGACCGGCGCGGCCCGTCGAGCGAGGCGGCGAGGCCGCGGGCCCGGCCGCGGGCATAGGCCAGCGCCATGTTCTCCTCGATCGACAGGCCTTCGCAGGTGCCGGCCATCGGGTCCTGGAACACGCGGGCGACGAGGCCGGCGCGCTTCGGCGCCGGCCAGCGGGTAACGTCGATGCCGTCGATCTCGACCCGCCCGCGCTCCGCCACCGCGTCGCCGCTCAGCACGTTCAGCAGGGTCGACTTGCCGGCGCCGTTCGAGCCGATGACGGTGACGAACTGGCCGGCCGGGATGGTCAGGTCGAGGCCACGCAGGGCCCGGTTCTCGAGCGGCGTGCCGCGGCCGAAGGTGACGTGGACGTCCTGGACTCGGATCATCTCAGGCGCTCCGCCGGAACAGGGTCTTTAACGGGTTGCGGACGCCCGGCAGCATCAGCGCGATGCCGACCAGCACGGCGGTCACCAGGTTGAGGTCCGAGGATTGCAGCCCGAGCCAGCCGGTGTTCAGCGCGAGCGCGATGGCGATGCGGTACAAGACGGCGCCGATCACGCAGGCCAGCAGCATCATCACGATCGACCGGGTGCGGAAGATGGTCTCGCCCAGGATCACCGCGGCCAAGCCGCTGACGATGGTGCCGGTGCCGACGGTGACGTCGGCGAAGCCGGCGGTCTGGGCGAAGAGCGCGCCGGCCAGGGCCACCAGCGCGTTCGACAGCGCCATGCCGACATAGATGTGCAGCGTGGTCGGGATGCCCTGCGCCCGGGCCATCCGGGGGTTGGCGCCGGTGGCGCGCATGGCCAGGCCGAACTCCGAGGTCAGGAAGCGGCCGAGGACCAGGCCGACGATCAGCACGATGATCGCCAGCACCATCACCTTCAGCGTCGCCCGCACCGGCAGGCCGGTGGCCTCGATCACCGGCGACAGCCAGGCGAACAGGCCGATCACCGTGTCCTGGTTGATCAGCGCGACGTTCGGCTTGCCCATGATGCGCAGGTTGATCGAGAACAGCGCGATCATGGTCAGGATGCTGGCCAGGAGATGCAGGATGCCGAAGCGGACGTTGAGCCAGGCGGTGACGAGCCCGGCCAGGGCACCGGCCGCGACCCCGACCAGCGTGGCCGACACCGGGTCGAGGCCGGCGACGATCAGGGTGGCGGTGGTGGCGGCGCCGAGGGGGAAGCTGCCGTCGACGGTCAGATCGGGAAAGTTCAGCACCCGGAAGGACAGGAACACCCCGAGCGCGACGAGGGCAAAGATCAGCCCGATTTCGATCGCGCCGAGAAAGGCGATCAGACTCATCAACACATCCTGCGGGGCGGCCGGCGGCGGCCGCGGAAACGAGAAGGCCCCGATATACGGGCTTCGGCCGGATCTGTCATGTCCGGACGGCCGTATCGGGGCCGCGTGCATGCAGGTTGGGTTCGCCGGCGCGAACCCAACCTACGCGTTCAAGCCTACTCGATCACCTTCTTGGCGCGGCTCAGCACCGCTTCGGGGACGGTGACGCCCATCGCCGCGGCCGACTTCTTGTTCACGAACAGATCGGTGCCGCTGGCGTTCTTGACCGCGATGTCGCCCGGCTTCTCGCCCTTCAGCACCCGGGCCACGACCGCGCCGGTCTGCCGGCCGACCTCGAAATAGTCGAAGCCGACCGAGGCGATGGCGCCGCGGGCGACGCTGTCGGTGTCGCCGGAGAAGACCGGGATCTTGTTCTCGGTGCCGACCGCGATCACCGCCTCGAGCGCCGAGACGATGGTGTTGTCGGTCGGGACATAGATCACGTCGACCTTGCCGACCAGGCTCTGCGCCGCGCCCTGGACATCGGCCGATTTGGACGCCGCGGCGGTGACGATGTCGACCTTCCACTCCGGCGCCATCTCCTGCAGCGCCGCCACCAGCGCCGCCCCGTTCGCCTCGCCCGGGTTGTAGGGCACGCCGATGGTCTTCACGTTCGGCACGATCTCCTTGATCAGGTTCAGGTGGTCGGCCAGCGGCGACAGGTCCGAGATGCCAGTGACGTTGCCGCCCGGCTTGTCCAGGTTCTTCACCAGCTGGGCGCCCGCCGGGTCGGTGACCGCGGTGAACACCACCGGGATGTCCTGGGTCGCCGCGACCACGGCCTGGGCCGAGGGGGTGGCGATCGGCACGATCACGTTCGGGTTCTCGCCGACGAATTTCTGCGCGATCTGCGCGGCGGTGGCCGGGTTGCCCTGCGCCGATTCCCACTGGAAGACGAGGTTGTCGCCGTCCTTGTAGCCGGCCTCTTCCAGCGCCTTCTTCACGCCGTCGCGGGTGGCGTCGAGGGCCGGGTGCTCGACGATCTGCGTGACCGCCACCGTGACCTTCTCGGCGGCGACGGCCGCCGAGGACAGCAGGGCCAGCGCCGCGCCCGCCGCCAGTGCCAAACGGCTGATATGCATGAGGATCCCCCCGTGTTTGTCTCCCCGGCTGACGGTGCCGGGCGTCTGTTGCGCATTAGCGCAGGCGGCCGGGGACCCGTCAAGGAACCGCCGCCCGCCTGCGTTTTGTCGGATCTGTGAGGCGTCAGCCCAGATCGAAGACGATGCCCTGGGCCAGCGGCAGCTCGCGGCTGTAGTTCACTGTCGCGGTCTGCCGGCGCATATAGGCCTTCCAGGCGTCGGAACCGCTCTCGCGCCCGCCGCCGGTCTCCTTCTCGCCGCCGAAGGCGCCGCCGATCTCGGCGCCCGAGGTGCCGATGTTGACATTGGCGATGCCGCAGTCGCTGCCGGCCGCCGACAGGAAGGTCTCGGCCTCGCGCATATCGGTGGTGAAGATGCAGGAGGACAGGCCCTGCGGCACGTCGTTGTGCAGCATCAGCGCCTGGCCGAAGTCCCGGTACTTCATGACGTAGAGGATCGGCGCGAAGGTCTCGTGCTTGACGATGTCGCTCTGCGCCGGCATCTCGGCGATCGCCGGCCGGACATAGAAGCCGCCCTGCGGCACGCCCGAGGTGACCTGCTCGCCGCCGGTGACGGTGCCGCCCTGGTCGCGTGCGGCCGCCAGCGCTTTCTGCATGCCGTCGAACGATGCCTGGTCGATCAGCGGCCCGACCAGCGTGCCCTGCTCCAGCGGGCTGCCGATGCGCACGGCGCCGTAGGCCTGCTTCAGCGCCGGGACCAGCTTGTCGTAGACGCTGTCATGGACGAACAGCCGGCGCAGCGTGGTGCAGCGCTGGCCGGCGGTGCCGACGGCGCCGAACAGGATGGCGCGGACCGCCATGTCGAGATCGGCCGACGGGCAGACGATCATGGCGTTGTTGCCGCCGAGCTCGAGCAGCGAGCGGCCCAGGCGCTGGGCGACGCGTGGCCCGACCTCGCGGCCCATGCGGGTCGACCCGGTGGCGGAGATCAGCGGCACCTTCGGGCTGTCGACCAGTTTCTCGCCGATGGCACGGCCGCCGATCAGGATCTCGGCCAGGCCGTCCGGCACGCCGCCGAAGCGCTCGGCCGCCTTGCGGAAGATCGCCATGGTGGCCAGCGCCGTGACCGGCGTCTTCTCCGACGGCTTCCAGATCACCGGGTCGCCGCAGACGAAGGCCAGCGCCGCATTCCAGGACCACACGGCCACCGGGAAGTTGAAGGCCGAGATGACGCCGACGGGCCCGAGCGGATGCCAGGTCTCGGCCATGCGGTGGCCCGGCCGCTCCGAGGCGATGGTCAGGCCGTAGAGCTGGCGGGAGAGGCCGACGGCGAAGTCGCAGATGTCGATCATCTCCTGCACCTCGCCCAGGCCTTCCTGCAGGATCTTGCCGGCCTCGATCGAGACCAGCCGACCCAGCTCGGCCTTGTGGGCGCGCAGCTCCTCGCCGAACAGGCGCACCAGCTCGCCGCGGCGCGGGCCCGGCACGGTGCGCCAGTTCAGGAAGGCGTTGGACGCGCGCTCGATCGCGGCATCGACATCGGCTTCCGAATGCTCGCGCAGGCGGGCGATCTCGGTGCCGTCGACCGGCGACCGGACGACCAGCGTGCCGCCGGTCAGGGCGTCGGGATCGAGCCCGAGGCTGCGGATGAGATCGTGCAGCTCCATGAAACACAACTCCGGAGAACGGGAGCGCCGAAGGCGCTGATGGGCGGCATTCGTATCGTCGCCCGGTCCGCGGGGCAAGCGTAGCGACTAAGGGCAGGGTCGGAGGGATGTGCCACCAAAAATGGTATTGCCTTCCTTATAAAATAGTGTTTACGATTTGTTCATATCCTGAAAATGGTGATGCGGATGGGCGCGACGTTCTTCGATGTGCTTCATGCCGAGGCCGTGGCCATGGTCGTGGCGGTGCGGCAGACCCGCAGCGCCCGCAGCCTGCTCGACGGCTCGGCCGGGATCGCGACCTATGCCAACACCCTGCGCGAGGCCTATCACTATCAGCACGCGCTGCAGCCGACCCTGGCCCTGGCGGCGGAACGGATGCTGGATCATGGCCGGCACATGCCGCTGGCACTGCTGCTGCAGGAGAAGGCGGGCGAGGTGGCGGGGCTGGACCTGCGGGTGCTGGACGACCTCGAGGCGCTCGGCTTCAGCCGGGCGGATGTGATCACCTCGACGCCGGCGCCGCCGACCCAGGCATGGATCGCCTGGTTCCGGTTCCTCGGGCGCAGCGACCATCCCGCCGGTTTCCTCGGCATCGCCTATCTGCTCGAATATCTCGCCGCCACCTGCGCCGGGGCGGCCGTCGACGGCCTGCTGCGCACGGCGCGGATCGCCGGCATCCGCCGGGCGGTCGGCTTCCTGCGCAACCGCGTCGAGGCCAGGGAAGGCCATGTGCGGACTCTGGCCGCGGCGCTGCCGGCGCTCGACGATCAGGCCGAGATCGACGCGGTCCTGACCTCGGCTCGGGTGACCCGCATGCTCTATGCCGGCATGCTCCGCGCCGTCGACGGCATGTCGGCGATGCCGGCCCGCCGCGCCCCGGGATAACGGGCCTCCGGTTGTCGGCTTGCTGCACCTTTTGGTAGAAGCCGAAGCCGACGAAGAGCGGGAAGGGAGGGACAGATGCACGAGGGCGTTGCGCTCAACCGGGCGAACTGGGACGAGCGGGTAGCGGTGCATCTCCGCTCCTCTTTCTACAATGTCGACGGCTTCCGGCGCGGCGAGACCGATCTGGGGCCGATCGAGGCGGCGGAGATCGGCGACATCGCCGGGCTGCGCGTGGCCCATCTGCAGTGCCATTTCGGCATGGACACGATGTATCTCGCCCGGCGCGGCGCCCGGGTCACCGGCCTCGACTTCTCCGCCAACGCCGTCGCCGCGGCCCGCGACCTCGCGGCCGAGACCGGCAGCAGCGCCGAGTTCGTCGAAGGCGATGTCTACGACGCGCCGCGCCTGCTCGGAGAGGGCCTCTACGACCTCGTCTTCACCAGCTGGGGCACGATCATCTGGCTGCCCGACATCGCCCGCTGGGCGCAGGTGGTGGCGGCGCTGCTGAAGCCCGGCGGCCGGCTCTATTTCCTCGACGACCACCCGGCGGCGAGGCCGCTCGACCAGGCCGGCCCGGGGGCGCCGATCGTGCCGACCTACGCCTATTTCGGCGGAGCGCCGGTCGAATCCGACGCGCAGGGCAGCTACGCCGACCGCGACGCCGTCTTCACCCACACCCGCTCGGTCGAGTGGATGCATCCGCTCGGCGCGATCGTCGGTGCGCTGCTGGCGGCCGGGATGCGGCTGACGGCGCTGCGCGAGCACAATGCCACCGCCTGGCGGATGTGGCCCTGCCTGGTGCAGGGGGCGGACGGGCTGTGGCGGATGCCGGCGGACCGGCCGAGCCTGCCGCTCAGCCTGGCCATCGAGGCGGTGAAAGGCTGACGCGCCGTCGAGGTGCTTTGGAGAGGAGCCCGGCCGGGTCGGCTGCGCAGTGGCCGGAACGGCGTCTCACCGGGGCCTTCCGCATCGCCCCTTGTCAGGTGAGACCGAGGGCGCTCAGCCCCGCGCGGCGATCCGGGCCGGGCCCGAGGGGGTGGGGATCTCGATATCGACTTCCAGCGTCGACACCGAGTCGCCGCGGTCGAGCTTGACCTGCACCTTCTCGCGGTCGACCGCGATGTGCTTGGCGATCACCGCCAGGATCTCCTCCTGCAGGATCGCCATCAGATCCGACCGTCCGCCGATCACCGACCGCTCATGCGCCAGCAGGATCTGCAACCGCTCCCGCGCCACCGGGGCGGAGTTGCGCTTGGTGAAGAAGCTGAACAGGCTCATGCAACCCTCCGGCCGAACAGCTTGGCGAAGATCCCCTTCCTGTCGCTGGGCACCGACATCTCGATCGTCTCGCCCTTCAGGCGTTTGACCGCGTCGAAATAGGCCCGGGCCGGGGCGCTCTGCGGGGCGTTGAGCGTGACCGGCGCGCCCATGTTCGAGGCCCGCAGCACCTCCTCGCTCTCGGGGATGATGCCGAGCAGCGGGATCGACAGGATCTCCAGCACGTCCTCGGTCTTCAGCATCTCGCCGCGCTCGGCCCGGCCCTGGTCGTACCGGGTCAGCAGCAGGTGCTTCTCGACGCGCTCGCCCTTTTCCGCCTTCTCGGTCTTGGAATCGAGCAGGCCGATGATGCGGTCGGAATCACGGACCGAGGAGACCTCCGGGTTGGTCACGACGACCGCGGCATCGGCATGCCGCATCGCCAGGACCGCGCCCTTCTCGATGCCGGCCGGGCTGTCGCAGATCACCCAGTCGAACTTCTCCTTCAGCTCGCCGATGACGCGCGACACGCCCTCCATGGTCAGGGCGTCCTTGTCGCGGGTCTGCGACGCGGCCAGGAGAGACAGGGTGTCGACCCGCTTGTCGCGGATCAGCGCCTGCGGCAGCTTGGCGTCGCCCTGGACGACGTTGATCAGGTCGAACACGACCCGCCGTTCCGACCCCATCACCAGGTCGAGATTGCGCAGGCCGACGTCGAAGTCGACGACGACGACGTTCTGCCCGGTCTGGGCCAAGGCCGCGCCCAGCGCCGCGGTGGAGGTCGTCTTGCCGACCCCGCCTTTTCCGGATGTCACGACCAAGACCTTGGCCATATTCGCTTCTCTCCTCTAATGCCTCAGTCCAGGGCTGCCAGAACCATGGCGTCGCCGTCGAGCCAAGCCTGCACCGCCCTGCCGCGCAGCTTCGGCTCCATGTCGTCCGCGGTCTTGTAGAGACCGTCGATCGCCAGCAGCTCGGCCTCGAGCTTGCGGCAGAAGATCCGGGCCCGGCCGTTGCCGGTGGATCCCGCAATCGCCCGGCCGCGCAGCGTGCCGTAGACGTGGATCGACCCGCCGGCGATGATCTCGGCCCCCGAGGCGACGGACCCGACGACCGTGACGTCGCCCTCCGGGAAGATCACCGACTGGCCGGAGCGCACCGGCCGGTCCAGCAGCAGCGAGGCGGCGGGCCGGGCCTCGGCCGCCGGCGCCGCCGCGGCGCCGTCCGGCACCTCGATCATCCCGGCGGGGCGGCTGCCGGTCATCATCGGCGGCCGGCCCCAGGCCTCCGAGCCGAGCCAGGACGGGTCGGCGCCTTCGATCCCGATCAGGCGGATGTCGCGCTGCTGCAGGTCCTCGATCAGCGCCGTCAGGTCCTGCTTGCGCATCGGCAGGGCCGACAGGTCGACCACCACGGGGCGGCCCTGGAAGAACGCAGGCGAACGCTGGATCTGGGCGTCGAGCTCGGTGAGCCAGTCGGTGATCGGCGGGTCCGGCGCCAGAACGAGCGCCATGAAGGAGCGACCACGGAAGCGGATGGCGGGGCGGGTGCGGGCTGCTGTTGTCACGGTCAGGGGCGTAGCCGGGCGCGATCCGGCCGTCAACACGGGGGTTCTCGACCATTGAACCCGGTTCGATCCGGATATGCAACAGGTTGTGGTTCCCAGGGGCTGAGACCGCGATGTGTTGTGTCCCGATCGGTCCTGTCCCGGCCGGTTTCCGAAGCTTTCGCCGCCCGCTCCGGTGGCGCGGTCATCCGGCCTGGGCCCGGCGGGGGCGTCCTCCGGGGACGGCAAGCGAGCGGGAGAGCCGGGCGACTCGGAGCCGACGGGCGATGTGTCGGCCGCAACCGTGCCAGGAACGAGTCGGTCAAGCGGTCGCGCCGGTGCCGAAGCGTCGCAGCGTCCCGGCCAGATGGGGTGGCGGCGGCGCCTCGGCGGTGACTGGCGGCTTCTTCGGGTAGAGCGGGACCGACACGGCGCGGGCGTGCAGGTGCAGCGGCGGGGCCTCCGGACCGCGGCCGGCGGTGCCGTAGATCGCGTCGCCCCGGATCGGGAAGCCGGAGGCCGAGCAGTGCAGCCGCAGCTGATGGGTGCGTCCCGTCAGAGGGCGCAGCTCCAGCCAGGCCAGGCCCTCGGCGCGGCCGAGCACGCGGAACTCGCTCTGCGCCGGCTGGCCGGCGGGGTCGACCTTCATCCACCAGCCGCGCTGCGCCGACCGCTTGGCCAGCGGCAGGTCGATCCGGCCCTCATCCTCTGCCGGGCCGCCTTCCACCACGGCCCAGTAGGTCTTCGCCACCCGGCCGGAGGCGAACAGCTCGCCCAGCGTCGCCGTGGCCTTGCGGTGCCGGCCCAGCACCAGGCAGCCGCTGGTGTCCTTGTCCAGCCGATGGGCCAGGGCGGGCGGGTGCGGCAGGCCGAAGCGCAGCGCGTCGAGATGATGGTCCAGCACTGGCCCGCCCTTCGGCCCGGCATGCACCGGCAGCCCGGCCGGCTTGTCGAGGATCAGCATCAGCCCGTCGCGGTACAGCAGGCGGGCCAGGATCTCGGCGTCGGTCAAGATCGGGGGCGGGGCGGCGATCATGACGGCGTCATCGCACCGGCACACGGCCGGCGCAATGGGGACGGCCCAAGATGGACCGAGGATGATCTTAGGAACGGCCGGCATTCTATTGATATCGAGCAACTATTCGTCGATCGGCTGCCAGCCGTGCAGCAGCCGGCGGTCCTCCGCGGTGAAGGCGTAGTGGTGGCCGCCCTGGCCGGCGGGCTGGTCGGCGGCGCGGCTGATAGGCCGGTTCTCGAGATGGCACAGCAGCAGCGCCCCGACGCCGCCATGCGAGACGATGGCGATGTCGCCTTCGGCCGGCGCCCGGCGCAGGATCTCGTCCAAAGCGGCGACGATGCGGCGCTGGGCGTCGGCAGCGCGCTCCCAGCCGCGCACGCTCTCCTGCGGCCGGGCGAAGAAGGCATCGGCCGTCGCCTCGAACTCGAGCTTCGGCAGGTAACCGGTTGAAGAACGGTCGTTTTCGCCGAGATCCTCAAGCTCCGTGACCGGCAGGCCCAGGGCCGCGGCGAGGATGGCGGCGCCGTCCCGGGCCTTGCGCTCGGTGCTGCAGAACAGGCTGCGCAGCCGCGGCGCCCAGGGCTGGTCCAGCACCGCCCGCATGCGCTCGCGGCCGCGCTCCGACAGCGGCCAGTCCGGCACCGGCACAGCCGGGTCGATCAGCACGTCGGGATGGGTGATGAAATGGACGTGCCGGGTCATGCGGATCCTCGCTGCGGAAGGCGCGGCATCATCTCCGATTTGCCAGACCGACGAAATTCCTGCATCGATCGCCATGCGGGCCGCTTCGGCGCGCATCGATCGGGGAGGGGAACGGATGGTCAAGCTGGGCAAGCTGGCGAAGCGGTACCGGATCGAGGACGGCGACGGCTTCCGCCTGAAGGACTGGGATCCGGCGGACACCGCCTGGCTGGACGACAAGGCGGTGGCGCAGGAGGCGCTGGCCCAGAGCGTCGCCAGGCTGGCGGAGATGCAGGACAAGCTCTACGCCCAGGACCACTGGTCGGTGCTGCTGATCTTCCAGGCGATGGATGCGGCCGGGAAGGACAGCACCATCAAGCACGTGATGTCCGGGATCAACCCGCAGGGCTGCCAGGTGACGTCCTTCAAGCAGCCTTCGGCGGAGGAGCTGGACCACGACTTCCTGTGGCGCACCACCCGGCACCTGCCGGAGCGCGGGCGGATCGGCATCTTCAACCGCTCCTACTACGAGGAGGTGCTGGTGGTGCGGGTGCATCCCGACATCCTGGCCAACCAGCACCTGCCGCCGAAGCTGGTGACGAAGAAGATCTGGAAGGAGCGGTTCGAGGACATCAACGCCTTCGAGCGCTACCTGGCCCGCAACGGCACGCTGGTGCTGAAGTTCTTCCTCAACGTCTCGAAGGACGAGCAGAAGAAGCGCTTCCTGGAGCGGCTGGACGAGCCGGAGAAGCACTGGAAGTTCCAGCCCTCGGACGTGGCGGAGCGCCAGCTGTGGTCCGACTACATGAAGGCCTATGAGGAGATGATCCGGGCCACCGCCACGCCGCATGCGCCCTGGCATGTGGTGCCGGCCGACAGCAAGTGGTTCACGCGCCTGGCCGTCGCCGCCGCCATCGTCGATGCGATGGAGGGGCTGGACCTCGCCTATCCCAAGGTCGAGCCGGAGCTGAAGGACAAGCTGCAGGCCTCCCGGGCGGCGCTGGAGAACGAATAGCCGATCGTGACCGAGCCCCTGTCGATCGCCGTCTGCGGCTGCGGCCCGGCCGGTCTGGCCGCCGCCTGCTTCTTGCACGATGCCGGGCACCAGGTGCGGCTGCTCGAGCGCTTCGCCGAGCCGCGGCCGATCGGCGCCGGGCTGATGCTGCAGCCGGCCGGCCTGGCCGCGCTGGGCCGGATCGGCGCGCTCGACGCGGCCCTGGCCTATGGCCAGCGGATCGACGGGCTCTATGCCCGCTCCGAGCCGTCGGGCCGGGTGGTGTTCGACCTCAGCTACGCTGCGGTCGATCCGGCGCTGCACGGCCTGGCGATCCACCGCGCCGCGATCTTCGAGGTGCTGTGGCAGGCGGCCGCGTCGCGCCGCATCCCGGTCGAGACCGGGGTCGAGATCGCCGCGCTGGCGGCCGATGCAGAGGGCCGGCCCGTTCCGGTCGCCGCCGCCGCCGCCGGCCGCCGCCTGCCGGCGGTCGACCTCGTGGTCGACGCGACCGGCAGCGGCTCGGCGCTGCGCCCGCTGGCCCACGCCCCGGTCCAGCCGAAGCCATACGCCTATGGCGCGGTCTGGGCGACGGTGCCGGCCGCCGGGCTGCGGCCCGACCGGCTGGAGCAGCGCTTCCGCGCGGCGCGGGAGATGCTGGGCCTGCTGCCGGTCGGGCGGATGCCGGGCGACGATGTCCCGCGCGCCATCCTGTTCTGGAGCCTCAAGGTGGCCGAGCATCCGGCCCTGCTGTCGGCGGGGATCGCGGCCTGGCGGCGCCGGGTCCTCGACCTGTGGCCCGAGATCGAGCCGGTGATCGCCGGCATCACCGACACCGCCCAGCTGACGCTGGCCCGCTATGCCCAGGCGACGCTGCGCCGGCCTTTCGGCGACCGCATCGCCTTCATCGGCGACGCGGCCCATTCCACCAGCCCGCAGCTCGGCGCCGGCGTGACCATGGCGATGCTGGACGGCGCCGCCCTGGCCGATGCGCTGGCGGCCGAGCCGGATATCCCTCGGGCGCTGGCCGCCTATGGCGAGCGGCGCCGACGGCATATCCGCTTCTACCAGCGCATGAGCGCGCTGCTGACCCCGGCTTTCCAGTCCGACAGCCGCTGGATCGGGGCCTTGCGCGACCGGACCTTCCATCCGTCGACGCGGCTGCCCTGGCTGCGCCGCCGGATGGTCGAGACCTTCGCCGGCCTCGCCCTCGGCCCCTTCGCCAAGACCCATCCTGCCACCCTGGCCGGGATGCCTTCGACGGCATCGGGTACCGCTTCCGAGGAATTGAGAATCTTACGCTAATACAGCTTGTTAGGTTCCTTTATTGAGATTCCGGATGATAGTCGATGCAGGCAGAGTCCGCCGGTGGGCGGCGTCGCTCGCGAGGCGCCTGGTTTCCGTTCTGGCCTTGCTGGCTTCGGCCGGGCCGGCCGCGGCGGCGCCGGACGGCTCGGTGGTGCTGCCGGCGCCGGCCGGCGAGTTCCGGATCGATCCGGCGACGCTGGCGGTGTGGTTCCGTCCCGCCGGCGGGGACGAGGCGGCGCTGGCCGTTCCGGCCATGGATCCGGGGCAGGTGACGGACGGGACCGGCCATGGCTGGCGGCTCGCGGCGGGCAGCGACGCCTTCACGATCGAGGCGGCGGTCGAGGGCGAGGCGCTGCGCCTGTCGATCCGCTCCGACCGGCCCGCGACTCTGGCTTGGCCGCAGACCGCCGACCCGGCCGCGATCACCGCCTATGCGATGCCCTTCGGCGAGGGCAGCTACATCCCGGCCGACGACCCCGCCTGGCTGGGCTGGCTGACCCGGCGCTACGAGCCGGCCGGCCTGGCCGAGCAGCTGTCGATGCCGTTCTGGACCGAGCTGCGCGCCGGCCGGTCGATCACCTGGCTGGTCGAGACGCCGTTCAACACCTGGTTCGCGGTCGTCGAGGAATCCGGCCGGCCGCGGCCGGTGCTGGCGCACGACTTCACCCGGCTGGCACCCGGCGCGCCCTATGTCGTCCGCATCGTGCCGGGGCCGCCCGATCCGCTGGCCGGGGCGAGGACGTATCGGACCTGGCTGCAGGCCGGCGGCGGCTTCGTCCCGCTGACGGAGAAGATCGCGGCGTTGCCGGATATCGCCCGGCTCGGCGGCGCGCCGCACATCTATCTCGGGGGCAAAGGGCCGCTGAAGCCGGAGGATGTGCTGCAGTGGCGCGCCTTCGTCCGGCTGGTCCAGCAGAAGAGGGACGATCCCGGGCATCTCGCCGGCCGGCTGTGGCAGGCCTTCGGCGCGGAGGCGCGGGCCGAATTCGAACGCGCGTTCAAGGACGCGGCCGGCGCCGGCGGCTTCGTCTCGGTTTACAGCCGGGCGGCGCTGACCCGCGCGGTCAACGAGGCTTTGCGCCGGGCCGTGCCGATGGCGCCGGTCGATCCGCTGCCGGGCGGGCACGATCCCGCGGCGGAGGCCGCCTGGGCCACCGGGCCCCTCCGGGCGGCTCTGGCCGAGACCTTCGGCCCGCTGCTGGCGCCGCCGGAGCGCTGGGGCGGCGGGCTGTCTCTCGACACGGTCGCGGCGCTGCGGACCGCCGGGCTCACCCGCGCCTGGCTGGGCGTCGAGGATTGGCGCGACGCGCTGTGGCATCCCGAGGCCGTGGCCGCCGCCAAGGCCGCCGGCTATCTCGTCGGCGCCTATGACAGCTATGGCAGCGCCCATCCGCCGGACCTGCCCGAGACTTGGCCGACGGCGCAGATGGGCGCCGACCTCGCCGCCGCCGGCTATGTCGACAGCAACGGCAGGACCATCACCGGCTTCGCCGGCCGCGGCGTCTATGCCAGCGCCGTGGCGGCGGAGCCCTATGCCCGGCGCCGGATCGCGGCGGCGGCCAAGGCGGCGGGCCTCGACAGCCTGTTCCTCGACGTCGACGCCACCGGCCTGGTGTTCGACGACTATGCGCCGGGCCGCGAGACCGGCGAGGCGCAGGACGCGGACGCCAGGCGCCGCCGCCTGGCCTTCGCCGCGTCGCTCGGCCTCGTCGTCGGCAGCGAGGGCGGCTCCGCCCTGTTCGCGCCGCAGATCGCCTTCGCCCACGGCATGACCACCCAGCCCTTCGCCTGGATGGTGCCGGAGATGAAGGACAAGGCCTCGCCCTACTACCGCGGCAACTACTGGCCGCCGGAGACGCCGTCGCTCTACTTCAATCCGGTCCGGCTGAAGCCCGAAGTCGCGCGCTTCGTCGCCGATCCGCGCTTCCGGCTGCCGCTCTACGAGATCGCGCTGCACGACAGCGTGGTCACCACCCATCACTGGGAATACGGCTCGCTGAAGTTCTCCGACCAGCGCGAGGCGACGGCGCTGCTGCAGCTGCTCTACGCCGTGCCGCCGCTCTACCACCTGAACGCGGCGGTGCTGGACCGCGACCTGCCGATCATCGCCGCCTATGACCGGGTGTTCCGGCCGCTGCACGAGCGGGTCTTCGCCCGGCCGATGATGGACTTCGCGGTGCTGTCGCCTGATCGGCTGCTGCAGCGCTCGAGCTTCGGCGACGGCACCACGGTCACCGTCAACTTCGACGCGAAGCCGCGGGCGCTGCCAGGCGGGGCGACTCTGCCGGCGCAGTCGGCCCGGATCGAGGCGCCGGACCAGCCGTCCCGGACGGTCGAGATCGGTAAGGTCGTCAAATAGGCGGATGCGACAAGTCCTGAGCGAATCCGCCTAGTCGGCGCCGCGGGGCGGGCCTACGATCGCCTCCGCACGTCAAACAGGGGGTGCATCCAATGAGAACAATCCTGCGCAGCGCCATCGCCGCGATCCTGCTCGGCTGCGCCGCGCTGCCGGCCCGCGCCGAGATGCCGAAGGACACGCTGGTCCAGGCCTACCGGATCGACGACATCATCACGCTCGACCCCGCCGAGGTGTTCGAGTTCTCGACGACCGAGTACATCAACCAGGTCTATGACCGGCTGATCTACTACAACGCCCAGGACCCGGCGAACTTCCTGCCGGGGATCGCCGAGAGCTGGACCGTCGCCGATGACGGCAAGAGCTACACCTTCAAGATCCGCGACGGGGTCAGGTTCCACTCCGGCAACCCGCTGACGGCGGAGGACGCAGCCTATTCGCTGCGCCGCGCCATCAAGCTGAACCTGTCGCCGGCCTTCATCGTCGGCCAGTTCGGCCTGACCGCGGAGAATGTCGACGCGATGGTCACGGCGCCGGACGCGCGGACGCTGGTGTTCAAGACCGACAAGGCCTACGCGCCCAGCTTCGTGCTCAACTGCCTGAGCGCCACCGTCTCCTCGGTGGTCGACAGCAAGGTGGTGGAGGCGAACGCCAAGGACGGCGATTTCGGCCATGCGTGGCTGAACACCCATTCCGCCGGGTCCGGCCCCTATGAGCTCGGCGGCTGGAAGCCGAATGAGAGCCTGGTGATGAACCGGTTCGACGACTACTGGCGGGGCAAGCCGGGCTTCAAGCGGATCTTCTTCCGCCATGTGCTGGACCCGACCTCCCAGCTGCTGCTGCTGCAGAAAGGCGATGTCGACATCGCCCGTGGACTGACGGGCGAGCAGCTCGAATCGCTGAAGTCGAACCCGGATGTGACGGTGCAGGAAGTGCCGCGCGGCACCCTCTGGTACCTGTCGATGAACACCCAGACCGAGCCGCTGAAGAAGGTCGAGGTGCGGCAGGCGCTGAAGAACCTGATCGACTACCAGGGCATGGCGGACAGCTTCATGAAAGGCCTCGCGGTCCCGCATGAGAACTTCCTGCCCAAGGGCTTTCTCGGCGCCCTCGACGACATGCCGTTCAAGCTCGACGTCGACAAGGCCAGGCAACTGCTGGCCCAGGGCGGCTATCCCAACGGTTTCAAGGTCAGCATCGACGTGCCGAACGGGTCGCCCTATCTGGAGATGGCGCAGTCGATGCAGGCGACCTTCGCCAAGGCGGGGGTGGAGCTGCAGATCATCGCCTCGGACGACAAGCAGCAGACCAGCAAGGTCCGCAGCCGCAAGTACCAGACCGCGATCGGCCGCTGGGGCCCGGACTATCAGGACCCGCACACCAACGCCCAGAACTTCGGCATGAATCTCGACAATGGCGAGAACCCGCCGATGAAGACCACCGCCTGGCGCACGGCCTGGGACATCCCGGAGCTGACCAAGCAGACCGAGGCCGCGGTGCTGGAGACCGACACGGCCAGGCGCCAGGCGATGTACGCGGACCTGCAGCGCCAGATCCGCGACACCGGTCCCTATGCGTTCATGTTCCAGCAGGTGGAGGCAGTCGCCGCGCGGAAGAATGTCCAGGGCCTGGTCTGGGGCCCGGGGACGGAGAACGACTTCTTCTGGCAGGGGAAGAAGGAGTAGGTCTCAGGGTGGGTTCGCTTCGGCGGATCCACCCCTGTGCGACCTGCGATATGGCCGATCAACGCCTGTCGCGCGGCTTCCGGAAGCGGCTCCAGAACAGAGCTTCCCGGGTCTCGGGATCCGGTGCTTCGTAGGCGGCGGTGACGAGGGCGTAACAATGCGATCGGCTGAAGTTGGTCGGTCCCTTGTTCATCAGCCGAAGATTAAACAGGCGGATGCTTCTGGCGACATCCTCGTCTCGGAGAATGCGCAGCGGATCATCGTTCCAAAATGCATGCAGTGAGATCTGATCAGATCCGCCTGGCTCGTAATGAAAATCATAAGGCTCTGCATCTATGCGGCGGGCAACTTGCGAGAGGCCGCCGGGGGCCGCCTCCAGGGGCGATCTTGCGCATCTGATCCATATTTCCGCATCCTCGCCATCACCAGAGACCGACATTACCTCTTGCCAAAACATGTTGAGGCGGTAGAGGACCCCCGGCCATTCCTTTGTGCCTCCTCCAAGAGCGGTGAGTGACCAGAAGGAGATTTCCGAACTCCTTGGGGACGGGATGAGGTTATCTATGTAGTATCTCAGGAATGATAGATGCGGATCGATCGTGCATGCCTTCTGAAGCCTATCGAACGATCGTAGAGACCGGGCGTCGATTGTTGAATCTTGAGCGCGATCAACCCTTCTATCTTCCTTGAGCATCTTGTCCAGCCAGAGGGTTTGCTGGTCTATCGGCATGATCCCCTCAAAGTCCGACCCAGGCTGTGGAATGCTCGTGAAAGTGACGTTTCTCAGGCCGAAGCCGGCTCGCTCAAGTCGATAAATCAGTGAACGTTCGCTTTGATCGAGCTCGGATTTCTTGAGCTTCTGAAATCTGATCGCCCTGATGTCCTGATGAATTTTTCGGTGCTGCCCGTATCTTCGAGCGACATCCGAGGTCTTCCCAACATACAATTCGTCATTTTGGAATTCGATGATATAGATTCCGCATCTTCTGCTCTTTCTAAACAGATCGGCGATTGAAGGGCGATTCAAAACATCGTGGGGAGGTGTAAAATTTAAATCACCTATGTGATCGTCGAGAATCATAAATCAGCCTTATGCTGTGTCGTGGGAAAGGAAATGGTGGAGCGATATTTTAATTGCCGATAGACGGTGCGTCGACAATACACCTTCTCTCTAATTCTGTCATTGCCGGGCTTGACCCGGCAATCCAGACAACATCGACATCTTCTGGATGCCCGGGTCAAGCCCGGGCATGACAGGATGAGAGGGCGTACGAGCCCTCCGCTCGAAGGCGGCCGCTACGCCGCCTCCCGCGCCACCAGGTGCCCGTCGCCGACATCGGCCAGGTCGACCAGCACCGGGCAGTAGTCGACCGATCGCACCGGGCTCGGCACCTCGCCGGACAGGCGCTGGAAATGGTCGCGGCGGCGGCGCGGATCGGCGATCGGCACCGCCTGCATGAGCGTCTTCGTATAGGGGTGGCGCGGGTCCTCGAAGATCTGGCGGCGGGTGCCGGTCTCGACGATCTGGCCGAGATACATCACCGCCACCCGGTGGCTGATCTGCTCCACCACCGCCATGTCGTGCGAGATGAACAGATAGGCGAGGCCGAGATCGGCCTGCAGCTCGTGCAGCAGGTCCAGCACGCGGGCCTGGACCGAGACGTCGAGGGCGGAGACGGATTCGTCGGCGATGATCGCCTTGGGCGACAGGCTCAGCGCCCGGGCGATGCAGATGCGCTGGCGCTGCCCGCCGGAGAATTCGTGCGGGTGGCGGTGGCGCAGCTCCGGCGCCAGCCCGACGCGGCGGAACAGCCATTCGACCCGGTCGGCCAGCTCGCCGCCCCTGGCCAGGCCGTGGATCACCAGCGGTTCGGCCACCAGCTCGCCCACGGTCATGCGCGAGTCGAGCGAGGCGTAGGGATCCTGGAACACCATCTGGATGTTCCGGCGCAACGGCTTCAGCGCGGTCGGCCCCAGCCCCGCGGCCTCGACCCCGGCGATGCGGATCGAGCCGCGCCAGGGCACCAGCCCCATCAGCGCCTTGCCGGTGGTCGACTTGCCGCAGCCGCTCTCGCCGACCAGGGCCAGCGTCTCGCCCGGTTTCAGCGCGAAGGAAAGATGCTCGCCCGCGTGGACGCGCTTGATCGTGCGTTGCAGCAGCCCGCCGGCGATGTCGAAGCGGACGGTGAGGTTCTTCACCGCCACGACCGGCTCGTTCGCGCCAGGGGGCAGGGCAGGGGCTTCGGCGCGCAGCGGCGCGTCGCGGCCGGCCATCTGGCCCAGCTTCGGCACGGCCGCCAGCAGCTGCCGCGTATAGTCCTGGCGCGGCGCCTCGAACAGCGGCACCACCGGGCCGCTCTCCACCACCCGGCCCTGGCTCATCACCACCACCCGGTCGGCCATCTCGGCCACCACGCCCATGTCGTGGGTGATCAGGATCAGGGCGGTGCCGAACCGGCGCCGCAGGTCGCGCATCAGCTCCAGGATCTGGGCCTGGATGGTGACGTCCAGCGCCGTGGTCGGCTCGTCCGCGATCAGCAGCTTAGGCTGGCAGGCCAGCGCCATGGCGATCATCACCCGCTGCCGCATGCCGCCCGACAGCTCGTGCGGATACTGGCGTAGCCGCCGCTCGGGCTCGGAGATGCGCACGGCCTCCAGCGCCTCCAGCGCCGCCCGCCGGGCCTCACCGGCATCGACCTTTCGGTGTGCGCGGACCGCCTCGGCGATCTGCCGGCCGACCGACATCACCGGGTTCAGGCTGGTCATCGGCTCCTGGAAGATCATCGCGATCTCGCCGCCGCGCACCCGCCGCATCTGCCGCTCGGGCAGCGCCAGCAGGTCGCGCCCCTCCAGCAGCACCTGGCCGCCGGCGACCCGGGCCATGGGCTGCGGCAGCAGCCCCATGATCGACAGCGAGGTCATCGACTTGCCGCTGCCCGATTCCCCGGCGATGCACAGCGTCTCGCCGGGGTTCAGGTCGAAGCTCAGATCCTCGACCACCAGCTTCGGCCCCGCCGGCGTCGCCACCTGGGTGCTGAGGTTGCGGACCTGGAGGAGGGGGGTGTTTCCCGCAGTCACGATGGCTTGCCGGTTTGCTGCGTTGCCTCTCCCGCCTGGCGGGAGAGGTCGGGCGTCCGCAGGACGACCGGGTGAGGGCTGGCCCAGGCCTCGACAAACGCCCTCACCCGGAGCCGCTGGCGCGGCTCCGACCTCTCCCGCAAGCGGGAGAGGCACGACAACTGCGCTGCATCTCGTACCAGTCCTGGCCTCATTCGAAGACGATGCGCGGGAAATAGAACGACACCACCCAGTTCGGCTGGTCGACGATCTCGCTGATCCTGAGGTCGCCGCAGACCGAGCACAGCATATAGGCGTCGACCGCGGCCATGCCGCGGGTGCGGCACAGCAACTCTACCATCTCGGCGACGGCGATGCGGGCCCCCTCCATCAGGTCGGGGCCGACCCCGGTCGTCACCTCGTAGCCTTTGCCGTCGAGATGCCGCGTCACCGGGCCAGGCGTGGTGAAGCGCGGCATCCGGAGGTTGGCGCCCTTCACCAGGTCCAGCGTCAGCGTCACCTTCATCGGGCTCTCGATGGCGGTGCCGCAGACCTCGCCGTCGCCTTGGGCGGCATGAGTGTCGCCGATCGAGAACAGCGCCCCCGCCACCTCGACCGGAAGGTACAGCGTCGCCCCGGCCGCCAGGTCGCGGATGTCGAGATTGCCGCCGACCCGCCGGGGCGGCACCACCGAATGCAGCCCGGGCTCGGCCGGCGCCACCCCGATGGTCCCGGCGAAGGGCTTCAGCGGCACCTTCGCCAGAGTCGAGAACAGGGCCGGGGCCAGCGTGTCGGCCTCGTAGCGCCAGACATGCAGCGCCGGGTCCTTGAACTGGTCCGCCAGCAGGCCGAAGCCGGGGATGTTGGCAGTCCAGCCGAAGCCCGAGGGCGCGTACTGGTCCAGCGTGATCTTCAGCGCGTCGCCCGGCTCGGCCCCGTCGACCAGGATCGGCCCGGTGACCGGGTTGACCTTGCCGAAGTCGAGCGTCGCCACATCCGCGACCGTGCTGGACGGCGTCAGCTGCCCGGCCGAGCTGTCCAGGCAGTCGAACTCCAGCGTCGTCCCTGGCGCCACCGTGGCCACCGGCGGGAAGTCACGGTTCCAGCCGAAATGGTGGTGCGCGCCGTGGATGGTGTGGTGGTAATGGTGGGGATTACTGGGCATCTTTGGCGTACACGTTGTCGTAGTTGACCGGGATGTGGACCGGGTCGACGAACAGGGCGTCGTCGCCGCCCATCCGCTCGGACCGGATGGTGTAGCGCTGCTCGTTGAACACCGGCGCCCAGGGCGCGTCCTTCATGACGTCGAGGAAGATGCCGCGCCACTTGGCCTCGCGCTCCGCCGCCTTGGCCGGGTCGGCGATCGAATCCGCCTCGGCCGCGCGCTTGTCGAGGTCCTCGTTGCAGTACCAGGACCAGTTCCAGCCGCCGGGCACGGCGCCGCCGCAGCCCAGGATCGGGCCGTAGAAGTTGGAGGGATCCGGGAAGTCGGCGATCCAGGCCATGCCGCCCGACCAGATCATGGTCGACTGCTTCTCGTCGCCGCCGGCAGCGATGACGTTGGCCTGGGCCAGGGCCTTGATCTCGGCCTTGATGCCGATCTGGGCCAGGTCCTGCTGGATCGCCTGGGCGATGCGCGGCTGCGGGTCGGTGTTGGCGACGTAAAGGTCGGTGGTGAAGCCGTCCGCCAGCCCGGCATCGGCCATGAGCTTCTTGGCGCCGGCGACGTCATAGGCATAGCCCTTGTAGTCGGCGGCGTAGCCCGGCATCGACGGCGGCAGCGGCTGGTTCGCCGGCTTTGCACGGCCGTTGATGATGCGGATGATGCGGTCCTTGTTGATCGCCATGTTGACGGCCTGGCGCACCCGCACATCGTCGAAGGGCTTCGCCTTGACGTTCATGGTGATGTAGCCGGTGTGCAACTGGTTGCCCTGGATGATCAGGTCCTTATAGGCCGGGTCCTGGGTCACCTCGAGGAACTTGGCCGGCGGGATGCCGTCGCCGGCGATGTCGACCTCGCCGCGCTGCAGCCGCAGCAGCGCCACCACCGGCTCCTGCCCGACCTCGAACACGATCTTGTCGAGATGCGGCAGCCCCTTCTGGAAATAGTCCGGGTTGCGCTCGAACACGATGCGCTGGCCCAGCGTCCATTCGGTCATCTTGAAAGCGCCGGTGCCGACCGGGTGCTTGCCGAAATCGGCGCCGTATTTCTCGACCTCCTCCTTCGGAACAACATGCGAGAAGTTCAGCGCCATCTTGTGCAGGAAGGGCGCGTCCGGCTTGGTCAGGCGGAAGACGACGGTGTAGTCGTCCGGCGTGGTGATGCCGCTCAGCTCCTTGGCCTTGCCACCGGAGACGTCCTCGAAGCCCTGGATCGAATCGAAGAAACCGGCGCCGGGGCTCTGCGTCTCCGGCTGCACCACGCGGTCGAGCGAATACTTGACGTCGGCGGCCTTCAGCTCGCGGCCGTTGTGGAACTTGACCCCGTGCCGCAGCTTGAAGGTGTAGGTCAGGCCGTCGGCCGAGACCTCGAAGCTCTCGGCCAGGTCCGGCGCCAGCTCGGTGGTGCCGGGCTTGCAGTCCATCAGCCCGTCGAACAGGCTCTTGATCATCGACCAGTTCTGCCAGTCGTAGCCGATGGCGGGGTCCAGGGTGGTGACGTCGTCCTTGTAGGTGACCGTCATGGTGCCGCCCTGCTTGATGTCCTGGGCCATCGCGGGCGAGGCGAGGGCCAGGGTGAGCGCAGCGGCGCCGGCGAGCAGCAACGACTTCAGCATGAAACCTCCTGTCTTTGGTTCGGGGCGGCTGTGGGTCACCGCAGCTTGATCCTCGGGTCGATGAAGGGGGCGATCAGGTCGGCCAGCAGGTTGCCGAGCACGATGGCGACGGCGGAGACCAGCGTGACGCCCATGATGATCGGGATGTCGACGCGCTGGATCGCCTGCCAGGTCAGCTGGCCGATGCCGGGCCAGCCGAACACGGATTCGACGACGACGATGCCGCTCATGAACAAGCCGATGTCGATGCCGATCATGGCGATGATCGGCAGCAGCGCATTGGGCAGGGCATGCGCCAGCACCACGCGCCATGCACTTAAGCCCTTGGCCCGGGCGGTGCGCATGTAGTCCTGGCGCAGCACGTCCAGCATCGCCGACCGCATCATCCGCGAGTACCACCCGGCGCCCAGCAGCCCGAGCGTGAGCGAGGGCAGCACAAGATGCGAGAAGCTGCCGTAGCCGCCGAGCGGGAACCAGGCCAGCTGCCAGGCGAAGACGTAGAGCAGCAGCATGCCGACCACGAATTGCGGCGCCGAGACGCCGATGAAGGAGGTCAGCATCAGCGCGTGGTCGGTGCCGGTGTTCCGCCGCAGCGCCGCGGCCACGCCCATGGTCAGGCCCAGCGCCAGCTCGCACAGGATGGCACCGACCATCAGCAGCAGGCTGGCCGGCAGGCGGCTCATGATCAGCGTCGCCACCTCGGTCCGCTGCAGGTAGGAGCGGCCGAGATCGCCCCGCAGCAGGGCGCCGAGATAGCGCAGATACTGCTCGTGGAACGGCCGGTCGAGGCCGAGCTGGGCGCGGATGCTGGCCACCACCTCCGGCGTCGCGCTGCGGCCGGCGATCTGCCGCGCCGGGTCGGCCGGCAGCAGGTACAAGAGCACGAAGGTGACCAGGCTGACCCCGAGCAGGATCAGCACGGCCTGGGCCAGGCGGCGGAGCAGATAGGACGTCATCAGTGCCGGCCCTTCTGCGTCGGGTCCAGGATGTCGCGCAGCGCGTCGCCGACCAGGTTGAAGGCCAGGGCCAGGAGGATGATCGCGGCGCCTGGGATGAACACCAGCCAGGGCGCGGTCGAGAAATAGGTCTGGTTCTCGAAGATGATGTTGCCCCAGCTCGGCGTCGGCGGCTGCACCCCGATGCCGAGGAAGGACAGGGTCGCCTCCAGCAGCACAGTGGTGGCGATGCCGAGCGTGCCCCAGACGATGGTGGTGGACAGCAGGTGCGGCAGGATGTGGCGCAGCAGGATGCGGGCGCGGGAGGCGCCGAGGGCCCATTCCGCCTCGATGAAGTCGCGCTCCGCGATCGACCGGGTCTCGGTGTAGATGATCCGGGCGATCTGCACCCAGTTCACCATGGCGATCACCAGCGCCACGATCCACAGCGACGGCCGGAAGATCGCGGCCAGCACGATCGCCAGCAACAGGGCCGGGAAGGCCATCATCAGGTCGGTGAAGCGCATCATCGCGGCGCCCAGCCAGCCCCCGACGAAGCCGGCGACGACGCCGAAGAAGGTGCCGATCAGCACCGCGGCGCCGTTGGCGACCACGCCGATGATCAGCGAGGTCTGGGCGCCGTAGACCAGGCGCGAGAACATGTCCCGGCCCAGCAGGTCGGTGCCCAGCCAGAAGCGGCCGTCCGGCGGCAGGGGAGCGCCTTCCAGCGTCAGCCCGTCGAACAGCTGCTCGTCGGGCGGGAAGGGCACGATCCAGGGCGCGAGGAGGGCGGCGGCCACCACCACCAGGATGACGAGCAGCCCGAACAGGGCGAGCTTGCGGCGCAGCAGCTGGCTCAGGATCGCCACGGCTCAGCCTCCACGCCGGCCGGCGGCCGGGTCCGGGACGCCGGCGGCGAGGTCGAGGCAATGCTCCTCGATGCTGCGCCGGCGCTGCATCGCTGCACTGCGGATCTCGCGAAAGGCGTCCGCCTCGCTCAGGCCCCGCTGCGCCATCAGCATCAGGATGGCGCGCACCACCACGGGCCGGAGGCGCAGCCTCGTCTCCAGATCGGCGATCCGGGCCTCGCGGTCGCGGCGCTCGGCGAAGCCGTGCTCGGCGATGACCAGCGCGCTGAACACGCCCCCCGAGGCGACCGGCTTCAGCAGATGGGCGGTGGCGCCCTGGGCCAGCACCCAGTCCAGCCGGCCCGGCGCCTCCGACCCGATCAGGGCGACCAGCGGCATCGGCGGCGAACTGGCCGGCCAGGGGAACTGGCCGTCATGGGCGGTGTCGGCGTCGAACAGCACGAAGTCGGCGGCCAGGTCGGCCTCGGCCAGCACCGGCCAGGCCGGCCGCGCGGCGATGCCCAGCCGTTCGAGCTGGCGCAGGACGGCGTCGGCGGCGGCGTGCGGCCGGTGCAGCACCACGGCGCTGCGGCCGCGGAAATTCGGGGTGGGGACGCGGCGCATGCTCACTTCACCCGCTTCAGCCGCGGGGCGGCGCCGGGCCCGAGCACCCGCCGGGCCAGGGCCGCGGCGTCGAACTCGACCAGATAGGGGTCGGGCGCGACCGGCGCCTCGGCGCGGTGGAGGATCTCGAAGCCGCCATCGGCCCCGATCCGGCCCAAACAGGGCGTCAGCGCCGCGTGGTTGGTGCGCGGGTCGATGCCGAGCGGCCCCAGCGGCGTGGCGAAGCGGCGGGCGTGCAGCACCGGCCGCAGCGCCTCCGGCGCGTCGGTGCCGGCCTCGCGGATCGCCTCGGCCAGCATCCGGACCGCAGCATAGCCGCCGGCCAGGAAGGCGGAGCTGCGCCGGCCGGCGCCGAAGCGCGCCTGCACCCGGTCGCGGAAGGCGCGGTTCTCCGGCGTGTCGACGCTGTCGAAGTAGATCGCGCTGCTGAGATGGCCGAGGCCGGCCGGACCCACCAGAGCCAGCTCGCATTCGGTCAGGTTGCAGCTGACGATCGGACAGCGGTCGGGCCCGAAGGCGGGTTCGCTCTCCGCCAGTGCCTGATAGGCCTGGAAGAAGGCGTAGCTGGACGGGCCGATCAGGTTGTTCAGGATGAAGTCAGGCCGCTTCTCCCGCACCTCCTGCACCAGCCGGCCGACATCCTCGCTGCCGATCGGCAGGTAGCGCTCGGCCAACACCTCGCCGCCGCAGGCGCCGATCAGCTCCCGCGCGACGCGGTTGACCTCCCAGCCCCAGATGTAGTTCGAGCCCAGCAGGGCGGCGCGGGCGCCCCAGCGCGGCAGCACATGCTGGAACAGCGGCACGATGTGCTGGTTCGGGGCGGCGCCGGTGTAGATCACGGCCTCGCTGCTCTCGAAGCCCTCATAGGGGCAGATGTACCAGAGCAGCGCGTCGTGCTTCTCGATGGTCGGCAGCACCTCCTTGCGCGACAACGAGGTGATGGTGCCGACGATCTGGCGGCAGCCGCCCTCGCGGATCGCCGCCTCGCACAGCGTGTGGTAGCGGTCGATCACGCCCTCGGGATTGGCGGCGACGGGGCTGAGGGTGAAGCCGAAGGCGTCGTCGGCATTGACCTCTTCCAGCGCCATCACGGCACCGTCCAGCGCCTCGCGCCCGATCGCGCCATACGGCCCGGTGGTCGAATAGAGAAGACCGATCGCGTAGCTCGCTCGCACGTGCCGCCTGTCCCCTGAACGCAGAAAGCCCCATCGCTTGCCGTCGCCGGCCTGCGGATGGGGCTTCATTGCCGCTCCTGCCCGTCGGGCAAGAAGAATGTCGTGTTGTTGGGCCCAGGATAAGGCCCGGCCGGTTTCTGTCAATTGCGATGCAACATTGCGTCCGATGGCCGTGGAGGGTGATGGTGGATTGGGTCTGGCTTCTTCTCTGTATCGAGATATGATCCCGAATATGAGAGATTCGCCATCGCAGCTCCTCGCCGGACTCGGCCACAACGGCGGACCGCCGCTGGAGGAGGAGCATCCGGATTCCGCGGCGTCCTGGCGGCACTTCTGCTGGAAGAAGGCGCATGCCGCGGCCTGGAAGACGCCGCCGCGCGAGGTGACGCTGCGCCGCCTGGCCCGGGCCGAGGAGCTCGGGATCAGCTATCGCGACTACACGCTGGCGATCATGGAGGGGAGATATCTCTAGCCGGCCGCCATCAGCAGCACGTAGCAGAGGATGACCATGGCCAGGCACCGGAACGCCCAGGCGACGTAGCGGTACTTGGCCTGACAGATCGCGGCCAGGTTGCGGGCGTTGGCGGTGTATTCCGCGGCGATGAAGCCGGGCTCCGTGCGGCGGGCGGCGTGCTCCAGCCGCTCCCCGGCCTGGGGCCAGGCCGCCCAGTACAGGCAGGCGCCGCCGTTGCGCTTGCGCGGCAGCAGCACCAGCGCCACGCAGACCAGCCCGGCGGCCAGGGCCGCCACCAGCACCAGGCACAGGCCCCATCTCGCCGAGGGGAAGGGGACCGTCCGGGTCCAGGTGAAGACCGACCGCATCTCCGGCGACCACGCCACCAGCGCGATCAGGAAGGTGAAGATATAGGCCGCCTTCTGGTCGGCGATCTTGATCTGCTCGTGGAAGGTCTGGTTGATCGTCTTCAGGTAATCGATGTGATCGGCGGTGTTCATCGTCGGCCCGGAACCAATGACTGATGGAAATACGGTGGCTGGGAATAAAGGCTGGGCCTGGAATTGGCAAGCCGCCGGCGCCCTATAGTCCTGTACGCGCCGCTGCGCCGGCGGTGCTAATATTCCGTGCCGGCCCGCGGGGCCCGGGCTCCAGGTCAAGCGCCTCCCGGTGCCGGACAGGGAGTGCAACCATGGCAACCTACATCTTGCTCGGCAACTGGACCGAACACGGGATCCGTGCCGTCGCCGACTCGCCCAAGCGGCTCGACACGGCCAAGTCTCTGCTCCAGGAGATGGGCGGCCAGTTCAAGGCCTTCTACATGACCATGGGCGAGCACGACTTCGTGCTCGCCTACGATGCGCCCGACGATGCGGTCGCGGCCCGCTTCACCTTGATGACGGGCCGGCAGGGCTTCGTCCGGACCAGGACGCTGAAGGCGTTCCCGGAGGCGGCCTATCGCGAGATCATCCACTCGGTCGGCTAGCCGGCCGAGCGCTCGCGGGCGGATGTCGGGGGCGCAGCGCGGAGGTGCCGCGCCATCAGCAGCGCGATCGCCGCGGCGACGGCGAGGCTCGCGGCCAGCAGGGCCAGGCCGGCGGTGAAGCTGCCGGTCGAGTCCCTGATCCAGCCGACGGCATAAGGACCGACGAAGCCGCCGAGATTGCCGATCGAGTTGATCAGGGCGATGCCGCCGGCCGCGGCGGTGCCGCCGAGGAACACCGGCGGCATGGTCCAGAACGGCCCGAGCGTGGCATAGATGCCGATCGCGGCGACGCCGAGGAAGACCAGCGACAGCACGGCCGAGGACGAGGCGATGCTGCCGGCGAAGCCGATGGCGCTGACCAGGGCCGGCAGGGCGACATGCAGCACGCGCTCGCCGGTGCGGTCGCTGTGCCGGCCCCAGAGCAGCATCGCGCCGGCGCTAACCAGATAGGGCAGGGCGATGATCCAGCCGGTCTGCACGGTGGAGAAGCCCATGCCCTTGACGATCTGCGGCAGCCACAGGCCGATGCCGTAGAGCCCGATGACGATGCCGAAATAGACCAGGCCCAGCAGGATCACCCGCGGGTCGGCCAGGGCCGGCCACAGCTCGTGCAGCGGCGGATGCTGCGCGGCGGCGCGGTCGCGCGCCAGGTCGGCGGCGATGGCGGCGCGCTCGGAGTCGTCGAGCCAGGGCGCCTTCGCCGGCCCGTCCGGCAGCCACGCCAGGACCAGGAGGCCCAGCAGGCAGGCCGGCAGCCCTTCGATGATGAACAGCCACTGCCAGCCCCTGAGGCCGAACCAGAGATGGGTGGCGTCGAGGATCAGGCCGGAGATCGGCGCGCCGACGGCGCTGGCCAGCGGCACCGCGGCCATGAACAGGGCGACGAAGCGGGCCCGCCGCGCCGCCGGGAACCAGTAGGTCAGGTACAGGATCATGCCCGGCAGGAAGCCGGCCTCGGCGGCGCCGAGCAGGAAGCGCAGGATGGTGTAGCTCCAGATCCCCTCGACGAAGGCCATGGCGGCCGAGATCAGCCCCCAGGTCACCATGATGCGGCAGATCCACAGCCGCGCCCCGACCTTCTCCAGGATCACGTTGCTCGGCACCTCGAACAGGAAGTAGCCGAAGAAGAAGACCCCGGCGCCCCAGCCGAAGACGTAGGGCGAGATGCCGAGATCGGCGTTCATGGTCAGGGCGGCGAAGCCGACATTCACCCGGTCGAGGAAGCTGACCAGGTAGAGGATGATCATGAAGGGGATCAGGCGCAGGCTCACCTTGCGGTACAGCGCCTCGCGATCGGTGCCCGGCACGTCGATCCCCCCCTCTGCCCGTGACTCGGCGGCAAGCGTAGGAACGGATCGGCGATCGAGGAAGCCAAAAGCGGCGATCCTGCCTATAACGGTGCGAAACGGACGGGAGGCGATGATGGGGGAACTGCGCTGGTCGGCGGCGGCGGAGGCGGCGGCCGAGATCGCCGCGGCCTGGGGACCGGGCGAGCCGGGCGGCGGCGTCGCCGTGTTCGATGCGCGGGAGCTGCGGGTCGAGGCCTGCGGCGGGGGCGAGAGCCTGGCCGGCGGCACCGCCTTCTCCGGCGACACGGTGGTGCGATACGCCTCGGGCACCAAGCATGTCTTCGCCGCGCTGGCGCTGTGCCAGGACGGCATCGGCCTGGACGATCCGCTCGGCCGGCTGCTGCCGGGGCGGCGCGGCGACCTGGCCGCGGTCACGGGCGGCCGCGCCCTCGACATGACCGGCGGGCTGCCGGACCTGCGCGAGACCCTGTCGCTGCTCGGCGTGCCGCAGGGCGCCGCGGTGAGCCGGGAGGAGAGCCTCGAGTTCCTGCATCGCCTGACCGAGCTGAACTTCCCGTCCGGGCATGAGATCTCCTACTCCAACACCGGCTACCGGCTGGTCGACGCGGCGCTGCTGCGCCGGGGCCTCGGCTTCGCCGAGTTGGTGCGCGACCGCGTCGCCGAACCGCTCGGCATCGGCTTCCGCGTGCCGGAGACCTGGTTCGACCCGATCCGCGGCCTCGGCCCCGGCTACTGGAAGGACGGAAGCGGCGCCTGGCAGCTCGCCGCCTCGGGCCAGCACCTCTCGGCCTCCGGTTGCCTGACCGGCAGCCTGCACGACCTGGTGCGCTGGCAGCAGACGGTTCTGGCCGACCGCGGGCCGGGGCAGGGCGTGCTCGCCCGGCTCGGCGCGCCGCGTCCCCTCGCCGACGGACGGCCGACCGGCTACGGGCTCGGCCTTGCCTGGTCGCGGCTCGGCGCGCACCGGCTGGTCGGGCATGGCGGCTCGCTGCTCGGCTACAAGACCTACTTCCTGCTGGACCCGGAGCAGGGTGTCGGCGCCGCCGTGGTGTCCAACCGCGAGGACACGGTCTCGTTCGGCACGGCGCTGAAGCTGATGGCGGCGCTGCTCGGCGAGGAGCTGCCGCAGCGCGGCACCGCGATCCCGGACGGGCTCTATGTGGCGGAGCAGGGGCCGGAATGGCTCGAGCTGAAGGATGGCGTCGCCAGCTTCCTCGGCACCGGCGAGACGCTCCATTGCGGCGAGGACGGCTGGTCGGTCTCGCTCTCCGCCCATTTCCCGATGCGGCTGCGCTGGACCGGCGAGGCGGTGGAAGGCGAGATCGGCCACGCCGCGCGCCGCTTCCGCCCGATCGCGCCGGACGGCGTGCTCGACCGGGTGCAGGGCGAATGGCTGTGCCCGGAGCACCACGCCGCCTTCACCATCGCCGGCGAGCGGCTGGAGATGGGCACCGGCCCGATCCGGACTTCGGCCGCGCTGGTGCCGCTGGGCGGCGGCCGCCTCCTGGCCGAGGGCCGGGACGAGCCCTGGCCGAAGCGGATCGGCCTGGCCTTCGACGGCGACACTGTCCGGCTGGCGCTCAACCGCAGCCGGATCCTGCGCTTCCGGCGGGGCTAGGCGCGCGGAACGGGGACCTGCCGCGTGCCGTTTCCTGGGCGGAGGGGCTGCCGAGGAGACGATGCGATGCAGCAGGCCCGTCAATGGAACGTCACCGCGCTGTTCGATTCGCGGAAGGATGCGGAGGATGCGGTCGAGCGGCTGGTCGCCACGCGCATCCCGAAGGACCGGATCCGCCTGGTGCCCGGCAACGAGATCGACCCGAAGGGCGATCCCGACGCCTGGGACGAGGAGGCGCCCGCGCCGGAGCAGCGGATGGGGATCCTGGAATCCCTGCGCGGCCTGTTCTTCCCGGACGACGAGCGCTTCACCTATGGCGAGCACCTTCGCCGCGGCTGCTACCTGGTTTCGGTCCAGGTGACGGATGCGGAGCACGACCGCGCGCTCGACATCCTGGACGACGAGGGCACGGTCGACATGGATGCGCGCGAGGACCGCTGGCGCGCCGGCGGCTGGGCCGGGCCGGTGGTGCCGCTGACCGCGGCCAATGAGGACGATTCGGTCTGGCGCCGCGATGTCGAGCGCAGCCGGCCGCGCGTCCGCTCCTATGTCGGCGGCGCCGCGGCGGTGAACACCGGCGGCTGAGCGGCTGTGGCGCGACCGCTGGCCACGGTGTTCGGCGGCACCGGCTTCCTCGGCCGGCGCGTGGTGCGGCATCTGGCGGAGCAGGGCTTCGCCGTCCGGGCCGCGTCGCGACACCCCGGCCATGATCCGCCGCAAGCCGGCGACGGCGCGGTCGAGCCGGTGCGGGCGGATGTGGCCGACGACCGCTCGGTGGCCGCGGCCCTCGCCGGCGCCCGGGCCGTGGTCAACGCCGTCAGCCTCTATGTCGAGCATGGCCGGGCGACCTTCCGGTCCATCCATGTGGACGCCGCCGCCCGGGTGGCGCGAGAGGCGCAGCGGGCCGGCGTGGCGACCCTGGTCCATCTGTCCGGCATCGGCGCGGATCCCGCCTCGCGCTCCCCCTACATCCGCAGCCGCGGCGAGGGCGAACGGGCGGTGCGTGCGGCGTTCCCGGAGGCGATCCTGATCCGGCCCGCCGCCATGGTCGGGCCGGACGACGCCCTCCTGGTGCCGCTGGCCCGCATGCTGCGCCGGGCGCCGGTGTTTCCGCTGTTCGGCCGCGGCCGGACCCGGCTGCAGCCGGCCCATGTCGAGGATGTCGCGGCGGCGATCGTGCGGGCGATGGCGGGGCAGGGCGGTGTCACCTACGAGCTCGGCGGCGGCGCCGTCTACGAATATCGCGAGATGATCGAGCTCGTCGCCCGGCATGTCGGCCGCCGGCCGCTGCTGGTGCCGGTGCCGTTTCCGGCCTGGCAGGCGCTGGCCCTGGTCGCGGAGCAATTGCCGCATCCGCCGATCGCGCGGACCCAGGTGGAACTGATGGAGCAGGATAACGTCGCCGATCCGGACATGCCGGGGTTCCCGGCCCTGGACCTGACGCCGTCGTCCGTCCGCCAGGTTCTGCCGCTGATCCTTCCGTCCGGCTGAGGGTTCACGGCCCGCTCGGATCGCGCCATGATCCCCCGGCCGGGGCCAGAAAGGGGCGGCCGCCGGCAGAGCGGAGGAGATCCGATGAAACCGACCATCGCCGTCATCGCCCCCGGAGCGATGGGCAGCGGCGTCGCCCGGCGTTTGACCGAAAGCGGCGCCGTCGTGACCACCCTGCTGGACGGCCGCAGCGCCGCGACCGTGGCCCGCGCCCGGGCCGCCGGCATGCAGGCGGCCGACGAGGCCGCGGTCGCCGCCGCCGACATCATCCTGTCGATCGTGCCGCCCGGCGAGGCGATGGCGCTGGCCGAGCGGCTGGCGCCGGCCCTGCGGGCCGCGCCGCGCAAGCCGGTCTATGTCGACTGCAACGCCGTGAACGTCGAAACGGTGCAGGCGATCGCCGCGCTCGTGGCGCCGACCGGCGCCGGCTTCGCCGATGGCGGCATCATCGGCGGGCCGCCCGCGCCCGGCGGAGCCGGAGGGGCGGGGCCGGTGCTGTACCTGGCCGGGCCGGAGGCGGCACGGCTCGGCGTGCTCGGCGATCTCGGCCTGCGCATCCGGGTGCTCGACGGGCCGGTCGGCGCCGCCTCGGCGCTGAAGATGAGCTATGCCGGCATCAACAAGGGCCTGACCGGGCTGGCCGCCGCCATGATCCTGGCGGCCGACCGGGCCGGTGCCGGCCCGGCGCTGCATGCCGAGCTGGCGGACAGCCAGCCGCAGCTGCTGGCCAGGTTCGAGCGGTCGGTGCCGGACATGTACGCCAAGGCCTATCGCTGGGTGGCGGAGATGCGCGAGATCGCCGATTTCCTCGGCCCCGACGACCCGGCCCGGCCGATCTTCGAGGGCATGGCCGGGCTGTACGAGCGGCTGGCCGCCGACATGGCGGGAGAGAAGCGGGACATCGCGGCACTGGACGCTTTCCTGGCGATCGGAAAGGCCGACGCGGCGGCTTAGGCATGGGCGTTGTCGCAAGGCGCGCAATCTCTCCCGCCTGGCGAGACCCTTTCAGAATTCGGCCGTCAGGGGCGGCCTGTCCCTTCCATTCTTCCCTTTCCTTGCGGGAGGGGGCAAGGGGAGGGGGTCTCTCGGCTTGACCCAGCCCGGACTGTCGCAAGCCGGCGCGGACGGCGGGTTTGGTGTCCTGCCCATACGCGCACGGACGCGCGCAGCCCCTCCCCCTTCCCCCTCCCGCAAGGGGAGGGGGAGAATTAAAGGCATAGGTCGACCCGGACGGCTGAGTTCTGAAAAGGTCTCGCAAGCGGGAGAGGCCGCCTGTGCGTACGCCCGCCCGATACCGCCTATCGATGTGTCGATGCCGGAGCGCCTTCACGGGAATGACGACAAGGGACAGGCCGCGGTTCCGAAGGATCTCGCGCAGGCCTGCCGGTGCCGCGGCTGCAGCAGGCGCCGCGGCCGCCGGCTCACTCCGCCGGCGCGGGCGCCAGGCCGGGCCGCGGCTCCCGGACGGCCGGCCCCGCAGGCTTGCGCCAAGCCTCGCGGGCTTCGCGCGGGCTGTAGCCGAATTCGCGGCGGAACGCCCGGGTGAAGTCCGAGGCCAGCTTGAAGCCGCAGCTGTAGGCGATGTCCTGGATCCGCCGCCCGCTCTCATGGGTCAGGGCGGCGTGGGCGGCGAACAGGCGGCATTGCTGGATGTAGCGCGACACACCGCCGGCCTGCTCGAACACCCGGTAGAGATTCGAGCGCGAGACGCGCAGGTCCTGGGCCACGCGCTCCGGCGTCAGTTCGGGGTCGCCGAAATGGGCCTGGATGTGGGGGCGGGCACGGTCGAACAGGATCGAGGCGATGGTGCCGCGCGCCTGCTCCTGCCGGTCGCGGGACGGCCCGACGCAGGCCGCCAGCATCTGGGCGGGGGCCCGCCCCGCCAGCACCAGATCCTCCACCGTCATGCCGATCAGCCGCGCCTCGAGGCTGCGCAGATAGTCGACCAGCAGGGCGGCGAGCGGGCCGGTCAGCACGGCGCCCGAGGCGCTGTCGAAGTTCGCGGCGGCGGCGGCGAACATGTCCCGCGGCAGCGTCAGGAACAGCCCGCCATAGCGGGTCGCGCGCCCCCGGAACGGCTCGTCCAGGGACATCAGGAACAGCTCGCCCGGCCGGACATGGGTCTCGCCGTCCGGGCCTTCGACCCAGAGTTCCCCGACCGTCAGCAGGATCAGGCTCCAGCAGCCGACCGGGGTCCGGCGGGCCCCGGGACCCGACTGGCCCAGGACATGGCTGTAGGAATAGGCGTCGGCATGGCCGAAGGCCACGGACAGGCCCCCCAGGCCGCAGACCATGAATTCCGCAAGGAAGCCGGCCGCCGGCGTCACCCCGGGCGGCAGGCGGGCGTCCAGCATCGAGCCGAGATGGGAGCGCCAGACCTCGAATTGCTGCTCCGGCGCATAGGCCAGGGTCGAGATGCCGCGCGGCACCGACGGCCGGCGGTCGCCGAGATCGTGCGGCTGCGGCGGGAGCGGCTCCCACTCCAGCACGTCGCGATAATGGTCGAGCTGGACGCGGTCTTCCCATCCCGCGCACACGGACGGCCGGGGCACAGGCCGAAGGCGGGGGCCTTCGCGCGACAGCGCCGGCCGGGCGCCGAGGCCGAGCGACGCCCCCATCGGCGGGAGCGAAAGGTCCGCTGCAGGCCCGCCCGGGATCGCGGGGACGAGCCCGGGCGGAGCGCCGGCGGCCGCACCGTTTCCGAAAGACCGATCGCCCGATCGGTTCATTCCGCCCCTCCCGCGCCGAGATGGGCCGAAATCCTCGAAGCTCGATGTCTGTCGGCTCGACGGCACGGGCGACACCGCCGTCCTGCACGGCATGCCTTCCTATGGTCTGCACCGGCAGCCCAGCATGACGAAATGATGACAACATCTTCGGAAATATGACTCTGGAACATCGTCCCTCGATCAGGGTCGCCCCCGAGAACATCTGCATATTTCCGGATGCTGCATCACCAGACGTGGCATCTGGTGCAGACTGGTGTCCTAGAATGAGCAATTGTCTTCGCAGACAGCGCATTCTGGGTGGCAATCATCAGATTTCTGATGTGCTGATATTAATAATATTTTATTTTTTATTTTATGAAACAAGAAGAATTCGGATCTCCGGAGAATCGCTTCACGCTGTTTCTTTGATCCTGGAGCGGCGCCCGCTATGCGCGCGGCACGCGGCCGAAATGGCGCTTGTAGTTGCGATAGAAGGTCGATGGGTTGGAGAAGCCGTGATCCAGGATCACGCTCGCCACCTTCTGCCCGCCCGCCTCGATCTCCCGCCGCGCGGCTTCGAGCCGTGCGGTCATGATCGTCTCGTGCAGGGAGGCTCGGCTGTCGTAGAAGATGCTGTACAGCTTGCGCTTCGAGATGGCGAACTCGCGGGCCAGCAGGTCGGCGCCGAGAGCCTGGTTCTTCACGTTCCGGTCGATGAACGCCCTGATCCTGTGGTAGAGGCCGTGGTCGCGGCGCGGCCCCTCCTCCCTCTCCTCCTGCGCCAGATAGTCCCGGATCGCCACGCCGATATAGTCGAAGATCGGGATGTCCCGCTGGCACGGCCCGATGTCGCCGCCTTCCGGCTGGACCAGTTCGGCCAGGCCGACGATGTAATCCGCCAGCGAGGCGCTCTTCGTCACCCTGACGCCGGATGCCTTCGCCAGGGCCGGCGGCTCGGCCCCGGCCACCTGGAGCAGATCCAGCTCGCAGCTGCCGGCCTCCCCGGCCGACAGGGCCAGGCTGAACTCCAGGTCGCCGCTGAGGACGGCGACCGAGTTCGGCGACAGCGGCCGCCGGGCCCCGCCCGCCGTCAGCAGGCCGTTGCCGCGCAGGACCAGGACGAGGACATGCGGCCCTGCGTCGCCACCCCGGCCGCCGCGGCGCGTGAGCACGCCCGGGGTGATGCGCAGATGCGCCGCCCCGCTGCTGCCGAGGATGCTGAACCGGATCGCGGCGCGGAAATCCTTGCCGTCCGGCTCGAACGCCGCCCTGAGCACGGGGCCGCAGACCTGGCAGGCGAACGCCTCCGCATCCGCGTAGAGAATCGATCCGGAGACGGAGCTGCCTGGTCTTGGGGTGACGGGGGACGCTTGCCGGGGCATCGGTCGGTCGATGTGAATGCAGGGTCGGCGGCCCCGGCAGGCAGAGCTGCCTGCGTCCGGGGCCGGGGCGGGCCGGCATCGCGGACCGGACGTCGTTGCCCGTTCCGGCCGATGCATGGCAATCGTTTGCCGACCATAATGATCGTCGGACTGTTTGCAAGATCTTTCTTCCGGCCCGCCGCGCTCCGCTGTACCTCCACCGCCGGCCGTCACATTTGCAACACTCTGCTGGCGGATGAGACTGGGCGGATGAGAACATGGACGAGCCATGGCAGGACGACGCGGGAACGGCCGGAGTTGTGGACCGCTGATGAGCGACGTCGCACGGTTGGCGGGCGTCGCGACCTCGACGGTCAGCCGCGCCCTCGCCGTTCCAGGCCGGGTCAACGAGGCGACCCGGCGGCGCATCGCCGCCGCGGCCGAGCAGCTCGGCTATATCCCGAACGCCGCGGCACAGAGCCTGCGCGCCGGCAGATCCACGAACATCATGGCCACCCTGCCGGGCCCGAACACCAATTTCGGGGTCGCCCAGATCATTCCGGCGGTGGTGCAGAGCCTCTCCGCCACGCTGTCGGGAAGCGGCTTCGATCTCCTCTTCTGCAATCGCAACTCCCCGGCCGCGGAGAGACACATCCTCGGCCAGGCCTTCGACGGCGCCATCCGCGGCGTGGTCGTGTTCGGCGCTGCGGCCCTGCCGTCCTACGGGCGGCGGTCGCTCACCGATGCCTACATCCCGATCGTGTCGCTGCTGATCGACCGCAGCGAGGCCGGCATTCCGAGCGTCGTCACCAACGATCGCGGCGCGATGCGCGACGGCGTGCTTCACCTGATCGCCCTTGGCCATCGGTCGTTCCTCTATGTCGCCGGCCCGCCAGGCAGCTATCACGAGGCCGAGCGATTCGCGGGGGTGCTCGACGCCCTGGCGACGGCAGGCCTCTCCGCGCGGGCCGTCATCCGCCATGGGGGGTGTCTCGGGTTCAACGCCGGCCTCGAGGCCGGTGTCGAGGCGGCGCAGACGTATCTGGCGATGGAGCGGCGCCCCACCGCCGTCGTCTGCTGCGCCGACGACGCCGCGATCTCGTTCATCGGCACGGTCCGACCGCATGGCGTCGCCGTGCCCGGCGACGTCTCGGTCCTCGGCTTCGACGGGGCCGCCGTCGGCGCATTCTGCGATCCGCCCCTGACCTCTCTGGCGCAGCCGACCCGGGATCTCGGGATTCGGGCCGCGGACGTCATGCTGCAGCTCCTGGAGGACGTCGCCGCCGTGCCGCCGCTGAAGACGACGCTGCCGAGCCGGCTCCTCCTGCGGGCCAGCACGGGCGCCCCGCGGAGGGCGCCGGGAGAGCGCACCTAGGCCAGGCCGCCTGACCTATCCGGCCCGCGGTGTCCGGCCGAAGCGGCGCTTGTAGTTGCGGTAGAAGGTCGACGCGTTGGTGAAGCCGTGGTCCCGGATCAGGCTCGCCATCTTCTGTCCGCCGGCCTCGATGACCCGATGCGCCGCTTCCAGCCGCGCCTCCATGATCATGTCGTGCAGCGAGGCGCCGTTGTCGCTGACGACGGCGTACAGCTTCCGCTTCGAGATGCCGAATTCCCGCGCGATCAGATCGGCCCCCAGATGCGGGTGCCGCACATGGCCCTCGATGAAGGACCGGATCCGGCGGAGCAGCCGCAGCCCCTCGGGCTCCGCCGCATCCGCCTGCTGCACATAGTCCCTGATCGCGCGGCGGATGTAGTCGAAGATCGGCATCCGCGCCGCCAGCGGCTCGTCCGTCCCGGCCTCCTGGACGATCAGCCTCGCATGCTTGGAGACGTAGCGGGCCAGCATGCCGCTGGTCAGGGCGATGCAGCCGGCCATCCGGCGCAGCTCGGGCGGGCCGGGGGCGGCGATGTGCAGCCAGTCGACCACATGGCTCTCGCCGCCCGCGCCGCCCAGCTGCAGCTCGAAGCCCTGATCGCCGTCGATGGCGGCGACCATGCCGGGGACGAGGATGCGTCGCTGCTGCCCCGTGATCAGCAGGCATGCGCTCCCGGGCACGAGGATGAGAAAATGGTCGCCGAGCCGGGCCGCCCCCCCGGCCGGGCGACGGATCGCGCCGGGGCCCGAACGGATGTGGATGGCCCTGTGCCGGCCGATGAAGCCGAACCGCAGGTCGGCCGGAGCGGACCGATCGCCCAGCGGATCCAGCGAGGAATCGAGGAGCGGCTGGCACAGCCGCCGGAAGTGCTCGTCCAGGCGGGCGCAGAGGATGGATCCACAGGCGGAACTCTCTCGCATCTCCCAATGCCTGCAGCGTCATTCATGCGATGCAGTCTTTTGGCCCTTGTTTAGGATTTTACTCTCATGAAGAGCATAGGGCCATCCTCCGCCGCAGGCCTCGCGGCATCGGCACCAGAGGCAACTCCAGGACGGGCGTCTTCGGCCCTCGGCCGGAAGCCCGGTCAACGGCCGCTCCGCGCCGGCAAGGACTGGCTTGCGCCCAGCTGAATCGCGGGCGCCCGATCGGGAAAGCGAGACAGGTTCACGTAGCCCATGGATGCCCCTCTACTTCCCCGTCCTCGACCCGCATCGATAACTAAGCATGCTTCATTTAAATAACAATAGTTTTCTTTGAGGGTGTTTTTGGGAATATTTTTTCATTTTACACTCCGGAAAAACATCATGATCTGGAGAAAAAAGCTGGGGCCGCTTGTACACTGGCTCATCGGTCTTCGCTACATGGCTGCCCTGACCCTAAAGGGAACGTTCCCCGAAAGCGAGGATTCCCGCGGACCGGCCGGCGACCCGATCGTCACGACATGTCTTTTGTTAAAATAAAAATCTCGGGCAGTGATTGCGTCGGGGCAAATCTTGGTCCAAGGCATGAGACAAGGGTGACCGTCTCGCCGGGCAGGGCCGCAATGTCTCATCCGGCGCAGCCCGCAGACCGCCGCAGCAAACGATAATGCCTTGCATAATTTGATAATATATCTGCGCGGGACGACATCCCAAGCCGCGCCAACCGGCCCGGCAACCCCGCTATATCGGATGCATGCAGATGACCCGCCCCTCGCCGCCTGACCTGGCGAGGCCGAGGTCGCGAATGCCGCACCGCCCCCTCCTCCCCCTTCCGGTGACGCAGGACGATGGCCATCCCCCACCAAACCGTCTCGGCCGGGCAGCGGGTCACGACATCCGGCTCGATGCTGTACGAAGGGGGCGTCGACTATTTCCGGTCGCAATTCTGCCAGCCGCTGCTGCACGCCGACTTCGTGCCGACGACCGATGTGCCGTTCCGGGTGACGGCCAAGCTCGGCATCGTCGAGGACCATCGGTCCCTGCGCCTCTTCTGCACGCCCGGAATCCTCCGCCGCCGCAGCGGGCCCGGCATCCCCGCCCACTGCCTCGTCATCGCCACCGGGAACAGCTGCGCGCTCCTGATCAAGGACCAGACGGTCCGGCTGAAGCCGGGGGCAGCCGTCGTCATCGACGGCGGCTGCGACTTCGACCTGGTCCTGGAGAAGGATTCCGGGCGCTCCTGCCTCCTCGACTGGCTCCACATCACCCAGGATGCCGAGATCCTGTTCCCTGGCCTGGACGCCCTGGCGGTGATCAACAGCGAGGCGATCACGACCTATATCCGGTTCCACAACGAGCTGATGACCACCGACCAGGGGGCGGAGCTGACCTCCATTCCGGAGGTTCCATCCTTCAATCATCTGGTCGAGATCATCCGCGCCTACCTGCTGGGCATGGCTCCGTCGAGGCCCCACGACAGGGACCGGCTGCTGTATGAGCAGATCAAGATGCACATCGCCGAGAACCTGGCCAGCCAGGTGCTCTCGTCCGAGTCCATCGCCCGGCATTTCGAGATCTCGCCGCGGAAGCTGTACGGCCTGTTCGAGCGGATGGGCGTTTCCCTGCGCGAGACCATCATCACCATGAGGCTGGAAGCCGCCCACCGCGAGCTCGAGCTCGGGACGAAGAAGGTGACGACCGTCCTGCTCGACTACGGCTTCAGCAACGCGTCGACCTTCTACCGGCTGTACAAGAAGCACTTCGGCGGGCCGCCCCGGTCCGGCCGCGGAAAGGGACCAGCGACGGGCATGCTCCCGAAGACGCGGCCGGCGGACGACCGATAACGCGGCGGCATTCTTGGGAGAGGGCTTGCCGATCTGGGCGTCGCCTTCGAACGGGGCCCTTAGCCGTGCTGACCGGCCGGGGACGGCGATGCCGCTGCGAACTCCTGGAGCCAGGCGCTCGTGGTCGCGACATCGGCCTGCGACAGGCCGTGTCCGGTCGGCAGGATCCGATGCTGGACGACGGCGCCGGCGTTTCTGAGCAGCCCGGCAAGGCGCGCCGCGTTGTCGGCCGGCACGATCGGGTCCAGCTGGCCCGACAGCAGCAGCACCGGCTTGCCCCGCAGCTGCGCCGGCGGAGGATCGCCGAGCGGTACCATCGCCCTGAGCAGGATGGCGCCGGCCAGCGCCTCCGGCCGCAGCTGAAGCACGGCGGCGGCGATGTTCGCCCCGTTGGAGAAGCCGAGCGCCACCGGCGCCTGCAGCCCGTAGGCGGCCCGGGCCTCGGCGATGAAATCCGCGAGCTCATGCGCCCGGGCCCGGACGTCCTCCTCGTCGAACACGCCCTCCCGAATCCGGCGGAAGAAGCGCGGCATCCCGCCCTCCAGCACCTTGCCGCGGGGCGACAGCAGCGCCGAGCCCGGGGCGACGGCCCGGCCCAGCGGCAGCAGGTCCGCCTCGTCGCCGCCCGTGCCGTGCAGCAGCAGGAGCGGCGGCGCCCCCGGCTCCCGGCCGGGCTCGAACCGATGGATGAAGGACTGCGCCTGGGTCATCGCGCAAGCTCCGTTGTCTGGCATGAAGGGGACCGGACGCGGCGGCGGTCGCAGCGTCCGGCAACGGTGATGGAGGTCAGTCGACCGTCGGCAGGACCCGCTCGATCTCGGCACGATGCGGCTCGAGGAACTGCGGCAGCTTCAGGGCCTGGCCGAGCGTGCCCGCCGGCTCGTCGACCGCGAAGCCCGGGATGTCCGTGGCGATCTCGAACAGGACATGCCCCGGCTCCCGGAAATAGACGGAGCGGAAATAGTTGCGGTCCTTCTGTTCGGTGGTCGGCAGCCGGTGGTTCTCGGCCAGCCGCTTCACCATCTCGGCCTGGGCCGCATCGTCGGCCGCGCGGAAGGCGATGTGGTGCACCGACCCGGCGCCGGGGCGGCTGGGCAGGAACCCGCCGGCCGCCCGCAGGTCGACGATACCGCCGATCGCGGTGTCGCCGGCCCGGTAGCGGACCACGGCCCCCTCCCGCCCGACCTCGGTGAAGCCGAATACGTCGGCCAGCACCGCACCGGTCGGCGCCGCATCCTCCAGCAGCAGGCTGACGCTGTGGAAGCCGCGGACCGCATGCTCCGCGGGGACGTCGCCGCCGGCCCAGCCGGGCTCGGCCTCGATCCCCGGCACCGCGACGAGGGCCAGGCGCATGCCGTCCGGGTCCTTGAAGGCCAGCACCGTCTCGCCGAAGCGCTGCTCGACGGCCTGGTGCGGCACGCCCTTCTCGACGAAGCGCTGGACCCAGTAGCCGATCGACCCTTCCGGCACGCGGAACACCGTCTCCTGGGTCTCGCCGACGCCCAGGCGTCCCGGCGCGACATGCGCCCAGGGGAAGAAGGTCAGGATGCTGCCCGGCTGGCCGGTCTCGTCGCCGTAGTAGAGGTGATAGGTGCCGGGATCGTCGAAATTGACCGTCTTCTTCACCAGGCGGAGCCCGAGCACCCGGGTGTAGAATTCCAGGTTCCGCCGGGCCGGCCCCGCGATCGCCGTGACGTGATGAATGCCGTTGCTGCGCATGATATGCCTCCGGATCGCGAGCCCGATCGGCCCGCCGTGGCCCTTCAGATAATGCCTCCGGCGCTGCGGGCCGATGGCCAACCGCTTGCGTCCATGCAAAGATGCTCCTGCATTTTGGCAATTCGACTTGCGCAGCGGAAAGGACAAACCTCGCCGCATCGCTGTTCACGACACGCACGGGATCGGGGATATGGGCGAGCCCTTCGGCAACATCTCCTGGGACGATTTCCGCCTGATCAAGGCGATCGCGGATGCCCGGGGCCTGCCCGGAGCGGCCGCCCAGCTCGGCCTCAACCACTCCACGGTGTTCCGGCGCCTCGGGCAGGTCGAGCAGGCCCTCGGCACGACGCTGTTCGAGCGGCATCGCTCCGGCTACGTCCTGACCCCGGTCGGCGAGGAGATGGTGGAGCTGGCGACCCGTCTCGACGACGACATCACCGGCTTCACCCGCAAGGTCGCGGGCCGGACCATCTCGCCGGCCGGCGAGCTGCGCGTCACCACCAACGATTCCCTGCTGATCCATCTGCTGACCCCGCTCTTCGCGAAGTTCCAGCGCGAATGCCCGGACGTTCGGCTGGACGTCGTGCTCAGCAACGAGCCGCTGAACCTGTCCAAACGTGACGCCGACGTCGCGATCCGGGCCACGGACAACCCGCCCGAGACGCTGGTAGGGCGCCGG